>NZ_JAFKHD010000326.1 GCF_017307565.1 Devosia sp. | reverse complement strand
CTCGATCCTTTGCCGCCTGGCGGTTCTGGCTCATCATGATCACCGGCGCCTGGATGGCGGCGAGCATGGAGAGCATCAGGTTGAGGAAGATGAAGGGATAAGGATCGAAGGCCGTGCGGGCGAGGATGATGTTTATCCCGGTCCAGAGCACCAGGAACACGCCAAAACCGGCAATGAAAGTCCAGGAGCCTCCGAAAGCGGCTACGCCATCGGCAAGCCTCTGCCCGACGGTCAGCTTGTCGTCGAAGGCCACCATCGGGTCATGCGCGAGGGTTTTGCGGCGAACTGCCCTTTCGACCACGGCGCGTTCGCGTTCGGTGAGGGTCTGCTCCGCCTTGCCGAAATAAGTCTCGGCGGCGTGAGCGATCTTGGCAGCATGATCGTTTGACATGTGAGACTCGCAAGAACCGCGTACTGCCTTACTCTAGCGCGAGATTGCCAAAGCGTATCAATCAGATGCGCGCGGTAATAGAATACCGCCAAACCTGCTGACAGGTGATGGCGGGAGCCCAGCCCAGAACTGCCCTGTCGTTCAAAACGGAGGAAATCATGACCATTGAATATGTGAATCCGCCCAATATGTACCGCAGTCCGGTCTTTTCGCAGGGCATCATCCTGCCGGCCAATGCCCGCATCCTGCTCATTGGCGGCCAGAACAGCGTCAACGAAAAGGGCGAAGTCGTCTTCAAGGGCGATGTTGTCAAACAGACCGAACAGGCCCTCGCCAACATGCAAAAAGTGCTGGCGGCAGCCGGGGCGACGGTCGAGAACCTCGTCAAAACCACCATCATCATGCAGCAGGATATCGACCTGCGGGCAGCCTTCGGCGCCTGGATGGCCGTGTGGGGCAATCGGCCCAACCCGCCGACGGTCACGGGCCTCCGCGTGCCTGGCCTCGCCAATCCCGATTTCCTCATCGAGATCGAAGCTCAGGCCGTGCTGCCGTGAGCCCGGTATTGCGTCCGCTGCGGAAACGCGAGGACATGCCTGAATTTGTGCGGGCGGCGCTCGATGAGCGCGGCCTGCGCGAGCAATACGACGCGCGCCCAGCTTACCAGCGCAATGACTACCTGCTCTGGATCAACAAGGCCAAGCAGGACGAAACCAAGCAAAAGCGCCTCTCCCAGATGCTCGAAGAACTGGAAGAGGGCTTTGTCTATATGCGGATGGATTGGCGGCGCTGAGGCTCAGCACCAACTCTCGCGCCGGCCGCGCCATTCATGCGCAAGGCCGTCCGAAACCAGCACCTGCCCCACCGAGCGCCCGTCACGCTCGACGATCCGCAGCTTGCGGCCATATTGGTCCTCGTCGCGGTCAGCGGCGCGCAGGTCAAACGGGCCGCCGCTGAGCAGCTCTACCAGTCGTTCTGTCGCCCTGCGGCCAAGGATCGCCTCGGCGGCGCATTGAGGCTGGCCGGTTTCCGGCGTGTTGATATCGGCAATGCGGATCTTGGTGCCGTCGAGCCAGAAGGTGTCGCCGTCGACAACGCAGGTGACACGCGGCGCGCGTGTGCAAAGATCAAAGCTGCGCGCCGACACGCTGCCGACGATCGGCGCCGGCGAATCGAGGAGCAGCGAGGCAACGCCGGTTTCCCTGATCCCAAAGGCGGCAAGGACAATCAGGATGCCAAAGAAAATGGGGGTTATGGGCAGATTGAGCCATGCCCGCCGCCTGCCACGTCTGATCCTGTCCTGAAAGAACTGCCTGTCCGTCGCCACGCCGAATCCATCCACCGGAACTGGTCTGATGGTTTGGCAGTAGGCCTCGGGCGGGTATATTCGGGGTTAATCCGTACGGGATCTACCGGCGTCGACGAATTGGTCCGCGGCCTGCTGAAGGTTCAAACATTGCGGAATTTGTTCCACCCGGCATTTGCATCCCGCCCCGCCCTCACCTATATAGAACCTGCCCTTCGGGGCTATGGCGATAAACTGTCATTGTAATAAACCCATCGGACCCGGGGGCGGTACCCGGCGTCTCCACCATCTCCCCTTTCGGGGGAGCCAATGGGGACGAAATAGGATCGACGAGGGCGTAAAGAGTGTGCTTTTGCTCGGTGAGGTACCACCGTTATCGGTCCAAAACTTATAGTTGCTAATGACAACAATAAGGCTCCGGTCGCTCTCGCCGCGTAAGCGGTGCTAGCACTGGGAATTAAAGTCCTCCGCTCCTAGCCGGGCGACAGGCGGGGTTCGCAGGCACCTGGCAACAGAAGCCTGCACTTTTCCTCTATTCCGCCCGACACTTGTGCCTTAGTCCTTGAAAAGTTCGGGAACGTGAGGCTGATATGGGCCATTCGGGATTCTTCCCGAAATAGCGACGACCAAGGAACAAAAATGGCCGAAGATCATCTGCGCTACGACATTCTCGCCCAGGAAGCCCTGCGCGGCGTCGTGCGCAAGGTTTTGGCCGAAGTGTCCCGCACTGGTCTTCCCGGCGAGCACCACTTCTTCATTTCCTTCGCGACCCGCGCGCCCGGCGTGCGCCTCAGCGAAAAGCTGCTCACGCAGTACGATAAGGAAATGACCATCGTGCTGCAGAACCAGTACTGGGACCTCAAGGTCAACGAGACTGGCTTCGAAGTCGGGCTCAGCTTTGACGGTGTTCCCGAAACGCTGGTCATCCCCTTTGCTGCTATCAAGGGCTTCTTCGATCCCTCCGTGCAGTTCGGCCTGCAGTTCGATCCGGCAACGGCCCCGCGCGATGACGGCTCCGAAGAAGACGCAGCCGATGCACAGGCAGAAAACGCCGAAAAGGGCGAAAGCCCGGCCGGCGAGCAGAGCGGCGAAAAGGTCGTGAGCCTCGACGCCTTCCGCAAGAAGCCCTGACCGTCAGGTTCCGTGATGCAGAAGCGGTCTTTCTCGATCGCCGGCCATCGAACCTCAATCGCCCTTGAGCCCGAATTCTGGCTCGCCCTCGAAGAGATCGCGACTGTTCGCGCTCTGAGCCTTGCTGCCCTGGTGCGCGAGATCGACGAAACGCGCGAGGCCGCAAACCTCTCTTCCGCGATCCGGCTGGCGATCCTCGCCTGGTATCGTGCGCGCTCGAACCAGCCTATCGAAGCGGCTGATTGACCGGATTTCCGAAATTGTTGTTCACGCCGGGCTGAAAGCCGAGATTGAGCGGCAGGGATGGCCCTGTCGTTTCCGGCGTCACGTCAGCGGGCGCAACGGTCGGCTCAGCAGGGCCGGTCTGCGGTTGCGTTTCCAGCGCTCGACGGGCTGCATCCTCAGCCGCCGCCCGCGCCGCAGCGTCCGCCGCCGCCTTCCGCCGTTGTTCCTCGATAAGACGATTACGCTCCTCGGCCGCCGCGCGCTGGCGGGCTTCGTCTTCAAGACGCAAAGCTTCCAGCCGATCGACTTCCAGCTCATTGGCGCGCACCTGCACGGCCGCCACAAGCTCTGATGTATCGACGGTCACGACCGGCGCGATGAGCGTACCTTGCAGCTGCGCGGTAATTCGCGCCGCGTCATTCTCGATCAGGCCCGACGGATCGACATAGTTGAAGGGCGTCAGCACGAAGCTGCCATTGAGGCCTAGGCTCGACAGTGGAATGTCCAAGCCGCCGGCAAGCCGCGCTCCATTGCCGGAGATGATCAGATTGGAAAGGCGCAGCGTGCCGCCTGCAATCGTGAACGCGCCGTTGGCCGTCTGGGCCCTGAACGGGCCCTGCCCCAGCGATTGATCGATCAGGATGTTGAGCGCATCCGCGTCGATATGAAGTACGTCCTGCAGGCCCGCAAGGGCCGGATAGACCGCTGGGTTCAACTTCTCGATCGACAGGCCCGCAAGGGTGAAGTGGCCGTCGCCTGCCAGGGTGCGCGCGGCTTCGGCCAGCGAAGCGCCTGTGCCCTTGAAGCTGGTGCTGCCGGTGACCCGAGCGGAAAAACCGTTCGTCGTGCTTGCCGGGGCAATGGCCTTGGCGTCGACGTCATCGATGGCCAACCGGCCGGTCACCGTGCGGTCCGTCAGTGGCCCGGCGCAGCATTGGCTGATGGTCGCCGTGATCCCGCCGCCCCCGACGGAACCCTTGAAATTGGAAATGGAGAGGGTCTGCGGATCCCAGACCAGGTCGAACGCTGCATCGGTCACCACGGCTTCGCCAATACCGATTTCTCCCGACGTCACCGCAATCGAGCCCCGCGTCGGCCGCGTTGTGTTTCCAGAGGCCAATGGTCCCTCGGGCCAGACGTCGTTACCGGCCACGAGCGCAGAAGGCGAAAAGAGTGCAGCCACAAGGCCCTCACCCGGTAGATGATCAAAGTGCAAATCGCCATCGATACTCGGACGCTGCGCCACCTGCTCGACGGCAATGTCGCCGGAGAACGCCGCGCCGGCAGATGCCCCCGCAATACCGGTAACCGCAATCGAACGCGTGCCATAAAACTCAACGCCCGCGCTGGCCTCCAGCGCTCCAACCCCGATGCCATTGGCTCCGGCGAGAGATGCAAGACCGGATCCATCTTCTAGCGAGACATCGACAGTGCCTGTACCCGTCAACTCGCCGCTCTCCAGCACCGCGAGTTCACCCGCATAGGCGAGGACTTCATCGCCCTGGCTGATCGACAGGCGCGCGTCAAAGCCCGCCGTTGAATCCCCTTGGGCAAAGAAGCTCAGGAAGGCGGAGCCATCGCCCGAAAAGAGCGGCGCATCGAGAGCATCGAGCTGTCGCACCAGTTCGCCGCCCTGATCGGCTTCGAGCGAGCCGACGATCTGAATATGCTCCGATGCAACGCTACTCAGCCCGCCAGCCATATCGACTGAGAGATCAAGCCGCGCAACGCCGGTCGTCCCATTCAGAGTAAAGCGCTGTGACCCAGCGTTATCGCCGCCGGCAAGCCGGAAATCGAGCGAAGCGGGCATCGAGCGACCTAGCACCGGACGCCAGGAGCCGGGCACGCCCACAAAGCTGTATAGCGCATCGAGCGCGGGAGCGGACGCCGTGGCGATTTCGACATGACCTGCGCCGGTCAGCATGGGATTTGCGAGAGTTCCCGCAAGGTCGCCGCTAGCCGTCACGCCAACGCCACCCCAATCGCTGCTGACGATCTTGGAAAAGCGCAGGCCGGAGCTGGACCAGCTGCCTTCGACCTGCATGTCCTTGGCCTCCAGGCCCAACACGCGAATGGTCTGGCTATTGATGGAAAAGCTGCCCTCGGGGAAGGTGACGCCAAAAGTGCGATCCGTATTCGGATCGGGGAACATGGCACCAACTATGGCGCTGTCGCCCGGCGCCAGATCGTCAAAGCGTCCGACCAGATCAAGGCGCGGTTCGTCGCCAAAGCCGAGGCGCAGCTCCAGCACATGCGTCTTGCCATTCAGTAGCAGCCGGCCATGTGAGAAGCCGAGCGCATCGCCCGCGAGCATCACCTGCCCCGAAAGTTCCGCCGGCACATTGAAGAGCGGGCTGTCTTCATTCGATTTGCGCCAAAGCTGGCTGAGAGCATCAAGCCGCGAGGTCGCGATCTTCAGATCGCCGTTGAAGCCGACAATGCCGCTGTCGTTCCGCAGGGCGCCCGACAGGTTGACCTTGGTGCTCCCAGGCAGTTCAGCCTCGGCGCGAGAAATCGTCCAGATCGAGCCACTAGTGCTGGCATCTACGCGCACGTTTCGCAACGAAGTGCCGCGCAGACCGATCTCGGCCAGATCGATACCCACCGAACCTGGTATCGGCGGTAGCGGCGGCGCGGGCAATTCCCCCAACAGGCGCACCAGCTCGTAAGGCCTCGTGCTCGTGTCCTCGTCGGCATCGCGCGGCGGCAGTGTGAAAACGCCGCCCGATACCACCGCCTCGAAGCTGCTACGCGCGCCAAGCTTTACGCTGGCAGCACCCGTCAGGCGCATACCGGCCCGGTTCTCGTCGGGGACAAGCGTATAGCCATTGAGCACGATGCGGTCGGTTGAGGCCGTCACCTTGCTCTCAAGCACCAGGTTGCCCCGGATCTGATCGGCGCGATCGACTTGCGGGGGCGTCTGCTTGAGGATCATGGTGCCGTCGAACTTCGGGGCCTGCCCGGTCGCCAAAGTCCCCTCGAGCGAGAGCGACGCACCCTTGGCCGCATCGCCAACGAACGCAGAAACGCGCGCGGTCCCGCCAGCATCGACCAGGCCGCTATTGAGACGCAAACTATAGGCATTGCCGTTCAGCCTGGTCGTGCCCTGGAACTGGAAGGGGCCCGAGAAACTGCCGAGGCGCAGGTCGCCGTTGATCGCGGTAAGATCGTAATTCGCCCCTGCCCGCTTGTCCGCAAGCGTAAGGCGGCCGTTCTCGATACGCGCCTGATCGAGCGAAACCCCGTCGCCCGCAGCAGACAGATCGATGCCGCTGACGAGAAGTCCGTTGTCATCGAGCTCGAAGGCAATGGAGGGCGATTTGAGGATCAGCGCCGAAAGGTTGTATTGATCGCGCAGGAAATCCATCAGCGCGAACTGGGCCTCGATAGCCCCAACCGTGGCAGCGGGCTTATCGGCCGGCCCGATGATCACGTCAGAAAATGCAAGGCGCGGCGCAGGCAGCAGCGCGAAGTCGATATCGCCGCGGATCGTCACGTCAGTGCCGAACACACCTTCGGCAAGCAGTTCCATGCGGTCGCGATAGTCGCCCCACTGGATAAAGCGCGGCACGATAAACGCGCTGGCGAGCGCCACGATCGCAACAAGCCCAACGATAATGTAGATTCGATTGAGCACTGCTTCTCGACTGCCTGTCAGATTCCTGGCGCGAGTGTAGGCACTTGCTGCCCCCGTGCAAGTGCAGGGCACACGAATTTCCGCATGAGAATCCAATCCGTTCAAACGACAACGGCCGGACTTTCGCCCGGCCGCTTATTATCCGTTCAAAGTCGGCCTAGTTGAGATCGACGGTCCAGAAGAAGGTTTCGCCCGAGGAGTCATCTACGCCGTCATTGTCGGTGATGACATAGCCCTTGCCGGTCGAGTCGATGGCAAGGCTCTCGACCTTGTCGACGACATAGCCGTTGTTGGCGGCAAGGTCGGGGATCAAGTCGCGGACGAGTTCCTTGGTCACGACGGGCAGCGCACCACCCAGCTCGGCACCGACCAGTTCGGCGACCGGCACGCGGTAGATGGCCTTGAGACCAGCCTTGTCGGCGATCTGGTTGTCGCGCTCGACGATATAGGCATGGTCACCATGCACGGTGATTTCCGAGAGACCAACCCAGCCGCCTTCCGGCGCAGCTTCCAGCGGATAGCGGACCGCAGCCCATTCCTTGGTCGAAGGCTTGTAGGAAAGCAACTTCACAAAGCCCTTCTCGTCATCGCCCCATTCACGCTGCATCGCGACCCACAGGGTCAGTTCGTCGCCAGAACCAATGGCAGCAACACCCTCAGCGCCAAAGCGCTTCTGGCCAGCAAGCAGGCCAACCGGGAAGCCGACTTCGCCGATGATCTCGCCTTCGGCGTTCACGTGCAGCAGGGCATGCGGCACGAGCTTGTCGCTGTCACCTTCATTGGCCAGCCAGAAACCGCCTTTGCCATCGAGGGTGATGCCTTCGAGGTCAAGCTTCTGGGCCGTCTGGCCCTTTCGCGTGACGATGGTCTTCTTGACGATGCGCGCCGGCCGGGCGGTCGCGTCGATTTCATAGATGGCCGGTGCGCCATAGAGCACGCTATCGCTGACGGCATAGAGAATGCCGGGCTTGTCGGCATCAGCAACGGCACCGGAGATCGCCGCCCAACCGATCGGATGGCCGTCTTCGCCAATATCGGAAACGAGCTGCGGATAGGTCGGTTCGCCTTCGCCGAGTTCGTAGATCATGACATGCGAACCGGCGAGGCCGTCTCCGCGCAGGTCAGCTTCATTGGCCGTCGCCAGCAGATTGCGCTCCGGAATGGCCACGAGGCCCTCCGGCGAAATGCCCGACGGCATCGACTGGACGAATTCCGGCTCAGCGCCAGTGTCCTTGTAGACGGCGATCAGCGAGGAGCGCTCTTCAGCGATGAAGATGTACTTGGTCTCGCCAAAGGTCGCGACTTCGAGGCCTTCCGGCTCGACGCCCTTCTTGTTGCGGAAGTCCGGATAGTGCCCCATCTGGGCGGCGTTGACGTCGAGCGCATTGCCCGAGTCGAACAGGATCGTGCCATCGCGATTAAAGATGGTGAAACCGCGCGAGCCGCCGTTCCAGTCGCCTTCATTGGCGGTGATCAGACGATCATTGTCGAGCCACTTGACGGCATCCGGCTCACGCGGAACGACCTTGGTTTCGCCCGAGAAGTCGATCTTGCCGTCGTTCTTGGTATCGACGCCGGCCACGCTGGTTTCGCCAGCGTCAAAGCCGCCGACCACAGTCGCGGTCTTGGCGTCGACGATAACGACATAGTTGTTTTCCTGCATGGTGACGGCGACTTCGTCATTGTCGTTGAACGAGACGAATTCGGCTTCGGCATCATCGGGAGCAATCGCGGAAAGACCGGTCAGCGCGACTTGTCTGGTGCCTTCCTGGGTAACAGCACCGTCGGTGAGCGTCACGAGGGTCAGGTAACCCGACGGGGCCTGGGGGATGGCGCCATCGTTCACGTCTTCATCGCGCTCGTTTTCGATGGCGATAGCAAGGATGGTGTTATCCTTGTTGTGGGCGATCGAATCCGGCTGGCCGCCGAGCTCGAACTCACCATCGATGGACTTGCCGGCAATATCGACGACAACCAGCTTGCCCGACGGGTTGGTAAAGGATTCCGAGGTGTTGACAGCCACATAGGCCTTGCCGCCGATGACGGTCACGGAGGTGGGTTCGCCGCCCATATCCATGTAGCCGGCTGCCTTCGGGGCCTTGGCGTCGGTGATATCAACGAAGCCGATGCCACCATTGGGGCTGTCGGAATAAATGAGCGTGAGGCCATCGTCGGTGGCGGTGATGATTTCCGACGAGGTTGCTTCGGCTTCGGGCGCATTAAGCGCGACCGGGAAGCTTGAAACGCGATTGAAGTACTGAGCGGCATTTGCCGAAACCGTGGAGGCGAGAAGCGCGGCAGTGAGCGCGCCCAGCAAACGTTGCGTATTCATGTGGGGTCCCCTGAGATGAACGGACCTCGCATAAAGCCGCGCGACGACTCCGCAATGACGGATAAATGGCAGCTCGATGACGGCGGGGCATCCTATACATCGGAGTGCAGGAACCCTATATTGCAGACGAGAACAAAATAAGATTCGTCAATCCCGCGCAGCGCGCGCCACCCCAGGCGTGCCGCGATGGAAAGGCCCTCAATGCCCGGTGAAACCCACCCCCTGCCACGCCCCCAAGGCGGGCCGATCACAAGCCAGCTCAACCGGCAGGTGCCGGACTATTTGCGCGGCCTGAATCCAGAGCAGCGCGACGCCGTGGTCTCCACCGAGGGCCCGCTGCTGGTGCTCGCTGGCGCAGGCACCGGCAAGACGCGGGTTCTGACGACCAGGATCGCCCACATTCTCAACCAGCGCATGGCATGGGGCAGCCAAATTTTGGCGGTGACCTTCACCAACAAAGCCGCCAACGAGATGAAGAGGCGCATCCACGAGTTCGTGCCGAACTTCGAGGGCCTTCCCTGGATGGGCACCTTCCACTCGGTTTCGGCCCGCATCCTGCGCGCCCATGCCGAACTGGTGGACCTCAAGCCGCAATTCACCATTCTGGATACGGACGACCAGATCCGGCTGATCAAGCAGCTCCTCGAAGTCGAGAATATCGATGAGAAGCGCTGGCCTGCGCGCCAGTTCGCCAACCTCCTCGATGGCTGGAAGAACCGCGGCTGGTTGCCCAAGGATGTGCCGGCGGCCGAGAACGGCTATTTCGCCAATGGCCGGGTGCCGAACCTCTATGCGAACTACCAGGCCCGCCTGAAGACGCTGAACGCGGTCGATTTTGGCGACCTATTGCTCGAGTGCATTCGGCTGTTCCGGGAAAATCCGGAAGTGCTCGCCGAATATCACCGCAAATTCAAATACATGCTGGTCGACGAATACCAGGACAGCAACACGGCCCAATACCTGTGGCTGCGCCTGCTCGCGCAGGGGAAGCCCGCTTCGGAAGCCAACATTTGCGTGGTTGGCGACGACGATCAGTCGATCTACGGTTGGCGCGGCGCCGAGGTGGACAACATCCTCCGCTTCGAAACTTACTTTCCGGGCGCCAAGGTCATCAAGCTGGAGCGCAACTACCGCTCGACGGCGAATATTCTCAAGGCCGCTTCGACCCTGATCGCCCACAACGAAAGCCGGCTCGGCAAGACGCTGCACACCGACATCGCCGAGGCAGGCGAGCCGATCTCCTTCACCCAGGTCTACGACTCAGAAGAAGAGGCCCGTACGGTCGGCGAAGAAATCGAGCAATATCAGCGCCTCAACGAGCCTTTGAACTCGATGGCTATTCTGGTCCGCGCCTCCTACCAGATGCGTGAACTCGAAGAGCGCTTCATCACTCTGGGCCTCAATTATCGCGTCGTCGGCGGCCCGCGCTTTTATGAACGCAAGGAAATCCGCGACGCTCTCGCCTATCTGCGTCTCGTCGCCCAGCCGGCCGACGACCTGGCCTTCGAGCGCATAATCAATGTGCCGAAGCGCGGCCTTGGCGATTCCACGGTGAAGACGCTGATCGAAACGTCGCGCCACCAGAACGTGCCGCTGCTGTCGGCAACCCGCATGTTGATCGAAACGGAAGAGCTGAAGCCCAAGCAGCGCACGACGCTGCGCGGCCTCGTCGACCAGTTCGACAACTGGGCCTACCGCGCCGAGAACCTGCCGCCCTATCAGCTCGTCGAGCAGATCCTCGAAGAGAGCGGCTACATGGACATGCTGGCGGCCGACAAATCCGCCGAGTCCCAGGGGCGCAAGGAAAACCTCAAGGAACTCAGCCGCTCGATGGAAGAGTTCGAGACGCTGGGCGGCTTTCTCGAACACATCTCGCTGGTGATGGACCGCGATAGCGCAGAAGCCAGCGACGCCGTGACCATCATGACACTGCATTCGGCCAAGGGTCTGGAATTCAACACCGTTTTCCTGACCGGCTGGGAAGAAGGCACGTTCCCTAGCCAGCGCTCCATGGATGAAAGCGGCCGCGCCGGCCTCGAGGAAGAGCGGCGGCTTGCCTATGTGGGCATCACCCGCGGCCGCAAGCGCGTGCGCATCTCGGCGGCACAGAACCGGCGCATCCATGGCCTATGGCAATCGGCCTTGCCCTCCCGCTTCGTCGACGAACTTCCGCCCGACGCGGTCGTCGTCACCGATCGAGGCTCTGCCTATGGCGGCTACGGCTACGGTGGCGGCGCAACCTCGCGCTTCAACAAGGCCGATCCGTTCGAGAGCGTCTACGAGACCCCCGGCTGGCAACGGGCTCGCGCCAACCAGGCCAACCGCAAGGGTGGCGGCCCTCTTACCAGCGAGGGTGAGCTGGTCGCGCGATCGGTCGACCTCGGCGGCCAATCGAGCGGCTACAAGCCGGGCGAAAGGGTTTTTCACCTCAAGTTCGGCTATGGCGATATCGTCAGCGTCGAAGGCAACAAGCTGACGATCGACTTCGAAAAGGCCGGGACCAAGAAGGTTCTGGAGAGCTTCATTCAAAAGGGCTAACGCCCTGTGCAACCGCCACGGAGATACGGCCGATGATCATCTCGACGACCCCGACCCTCGAAGGTCAGCCGATCCGGGAATATCTCGGCATCGTCACCGGCGAAGTGATTGTCGGCGCCAATATCTTCAAGGACCTGTTCGCGGGCATTCGGGACATCGTGGGCGGCCGCGCCGGCGCATATGAATCCACCCTGCGCGATGCCCGCCGCGAGGCCTTTGCCGAGCTCGAGAACGAAGCCAAGCGCAAGGGCGCCAATGCAGTTGTCGGCGTTGACATCGACTATGAAGTGGTGGGTCAGGGCGGCTCCATGTTGATGGTCTCCGTTTCCGGAACCGCCGTCCGCGTCTGATCTCCATTCGATTAACCACGCGCGTTTATCGCTTGTGAGAACTCCTCGTGCATCTATCCTGAAAGGCATGAGGGTATGCGGTGTTCAGAATTCAGCACCTGCAATGGATGGGGATCGCCGCGGCAGCCGTAGGCAGCTTGCTGCTTGGGGGCAGCTCCGCTCTATCCAATTTCGCAGACTATCAGCGCCACTCCCATGCCGCATCCGAGCTCGAGCGTTTTTCCGTTTTGCTCGACGCTGCTAACGCAATTTCCGCTGAGCGCGGCCCTGCGAACTCCGCTATGGGCGCGACGGACGACGAACGCGTCGAACGACAGAATGAACTCACCGCCAAACGCGCTCAAACCGACGCTGCCATACAGAGGATGGAGGCGGTTTTCCAAGGCGTTCTGAGCGACAGTGAATGCGGTGCGGCCCACGCGCAATTGCACGCCCGCCTCGCGAACGGCCGGGAGCAAGTAGATTTTGCTGCAAATGTGCCCTTTGCCGAGCGCGATCCCTTTGACGTCTCTCGGGGCATCATGGCCATGTTCACAGCCGCTGACAGCAGCATGGCGCTTCGCGATCTCGTCAGCGGGCACATCATGCGTGAATCGCCCGACCTGGCTGGCGCACTGATGCTAGCCAATAGCGCCGGAACCTTGCGTGATCAGGAAGGGCGGCTCGGCTCCTATGTGGTGATGGCCTTGCTTGCCCCTGCCGAACGTGACCCGCTCTACCTTCAGCGTATGCGCGCCACCGAGGGAATCATCAAAAATCTTTGGTCCACCAACGTCAGCATGGCGGCCAATCTCCTCCCCGATCCTGAAATCGTCGAACTGGTGAAGGCAGTAGAGCGCGACTATTTTAACGACGCACTGATCACGGCTCTCGATGCCGCCGATATGCACGCCGCGGACAACTCCCTTTCTGCAGCCCAACTCACGGAAAATTACGTGCCGGGCATGCGCAGCTCAGAGCAACTGCGATCCGCCGTCGTCAAACACTCGATCGCTTCGCTGCACCGCAATTCGGAAGACGCTCTTCGGGGCCTGATAGGCTCGGTTCTTCTTTCGGGTGGCATCCTGGCGGTACTGTCTATTGTCGCCATAGCCTTCCGCAACGCCCTCTTCTCCCCGCTCATGCGCCTGCATGACGAGGTAATTGCTCTTGCCGGCGGCGATCATGGCGAGCCCAAGCGCGTCAGGAGCGCTGCCGTGGAAGTCAGCGACATTTTCGGTGGGCTCCGCGTGCTTCGCAAAAACCTCACGGAGAAGCGCGCGCTCGAGGAAGAACAACGGCGCCTGAACCGCCGTTTGCGGCGCCTCGCCGAGACCGACACGCTGACGGGCCTGCTCAATCGCCGCGCGCTGCTGAGCCGCGTTGATGCCATGTTCCGTCGTGCCGACCGGATCGGAGAGACCATGGCGGTGGTGCTGTTCGACATCGACCACTTCAAATATGTGAACGACACCCATGGTCATGCGGTGGGCGACGAGGTTCTGTCCGGCGTGGCTCGTCTGGTCGACAGCACATTGCGGACCGGCGATACGCTGGCCAGGATCGGGGGCGAGGAATTCGTTCTCGTGCTCCGTCGTGTTGACGAAGACACGGTCGCTAACATGCTGGAACGGCTACGCATTCAGTTGAGCGAGACGCCCGTGCAGGGCAAACTCGGTCTCACCGTGACGGCTAGCTTCGGGGCCGCCATGCGCCCAGCAGGCTCCGCTATGGACTGGGACGAAATGTTCTCCGTCGCCGATCAGCGGCTATACATCGCCAAGGGCACGGGCAGAAACCGTGTCGTCGTTCAGGGCTATTCACCCGAGACGCGGCAGCGGGCCTGAGGATATTTCCCTTTCGGAACAATGCACTACGCGAGAGCATTGACTCGCCGTGCGACCTGCCGCAACTAAGGCCGAAATAACCTGGGATCCCCGCCATGTCCGTCGAACAGCTTTCTGCCACGCTCACCAAGGAACAGGCCTATGCGCTGGTCGACGCCGTAATGGAGCGCGAAGACCTGGCCCTGACCGCCTCGGCCCATGAGATCGAGGAAACCGGCGAATGGGTGTTCGAGGCGACCTGCGATGGTGCGCCCGACGTCGATGCCTTTGCTGAGCTGGCCAACCAAGTGCTTGGTGGTGCTGTGGATTTTTCAGTCGAGGCGATTGATCCCGAGATCAACTGGGTGGCCAAGTCGCTTGAGGGCCTGGCCCCGGTCATCGCCGGTGGCTTCTATGTCTATGGCAGCCACGAGACTGGGCCCATTCCCGAAGGGCTGACGCCGATGAAAATCGATGCGGCTCAGGCATTTGGCACCGGGCACCACGAGACCACGACTGGCTGCCTCGAAGCCGTCGAGATGCTGCTGCAGCGCACGACGCCCAAGTCGGTGGTGGATATCGGAACAGGCACGGGTGTGCTGGCGATTGCCGTCGCCAAGCGGCTCGGCGGCAAGGTTCTGGCGACCGACATCGACCCGATCGCTGTCGTTACCACCGTTGAAAATGCTCAGGAAAATGGCGTCGCCGACAATGTCGACGCGATCGAGGCGACGGGCCTGGAGCACAGCGAAATCACGGCGCGCGCGCCTTATGACCTAGTCCTTGCCAATATTCTGGCTGGTCCACTGACCGAGCTGGCGCCGGGCATGGGTCAGATCACCCAGCCGGGAGGAACCGCGATTCTGTCGGGAATTCTCAATACCCAGGCCGATGGCGTCATCGCCGCCTATGAGCTCGCCGGCTTCCAGCTGGTGGATCATCTCAAGCGCAAGGACTGGACAACGCTGGTGCTGGAAAAGCGCTGAGTTCGTTAGCAGACTGGTAGCATCGAGGGGCGCGCAGGCGCCCCTTTTGTTATGGAAACGAGACCCTGAAAAAGCAAAATCCCCGAAGCAGGCTTCGGGGATCGTCGGATCTTCAACAGGTAACTAGCTGCCGTTTATGGGCGCTTGGTTACTGCGCCGATCAGCTGATGCTGCATGCGGTAGCTGACCTGGCGAGATGCTTCGCGACCACGAGCGTCAATCAGACCACCCAGTGCGTTGCGGAAACCGTTCTTGCTCTCTGTCATCTTTCACTCCATGCGACGCGAGGTCTGTTGCCTAGCGTCAGATTGGCTTTTACCTATTTTCTAAGCCTTGCGTTAGAGGCTTACCAACAGACCAGCCATGCCACTCGCGCAAGGCGCGATTAATGTCTGTTTACCTTCGTGCCCAGAGGGGGATGATCCCGTTCATATTGGGCGAGATAGCGCTCGGCCTGGCGGGTGCGCCCCTCGATCAGGGCATTCAGGGCACGCTGGAAGAAATTATTACGGCTGCTCATTTTTCGTCTCTTGCTTACGCACAATGAGATAGGGTCGTGGGGCGCCTTTACCAGCGTCAGAACCACAAGCCAGCCATGACGGCAGTGCAGTCCGGCCTCGGGATGACAATCATGACCTCCGCCCCCTTCCCTCCCGCGAAATTCCAGAGCTTTGAGGAAAAGTCCGACCCCAGCCAGGTGGCCCCGCGCCTTGCCGCGCTGCGCAAGGCGATGAAGGCGGCTGACGTCGACTATTTCCTCGTTCCGCGTGCCGACGCGCATCGCGGCGAATCCGTGCCGGCGAGCGAAGCGCGCCTTGCCTATGTGACGGGCTTCACCGGGTCCGCCGGCCTCGCGCTTGTCGGGCTCAAGGAAGCGCACCTTTTCGTTGATAGCCGCTACACGCTGCAGGCCCCGGCGCAGACCGACACCGCGCTCGTGACCGTGCACGAAGTGGCAAGCCTTGCCATCGACCCAAAACCCTATGTGAAGAAGGAAACGGTCGTCGCGTATGATCCCTGGCTGCACACGCCGGGCGAGGTGCGCGACCTGAAGGAAAAGCTCAAGGGCTACGCCAAGGTCGTGTCGCACGACAATCTCATCGACAGCGTCTGGGACGACCGCCCGGCCCCGCCCGCCGGCGCCATCGAAATTCTCGGCCACAACCGTGCTGGCCAGTCGGCGCAGGACAAGATTGCCCAGCTGCAGGAAACGCTCGGCGAGGACGGCGCCGACGCCGCTGTGTTCACCTTGCCCGAATCCATCTGCTGGCTCTTCAACATTCGCGGCCGTGATGTGCCGAACACGCCATTTGTGCTAGGCTTTGCCGTGGTGCCGAAGAAGGGCGAACCCACGCTGTTTCTCGACCCGGCCAAGGTGACGCCGGAGCTGGAAAGCGCGCTTGAAGGGATCGCCCGGATCGAAGCCGCCAAGAAGCTGACCAAGGCCCTCGAAAAGCTGGGCAAGGACGAAAAGCATGTGCTCGTGGATCCAGCCAGCGCGCCGATCGCCATTGCCGAAATTCTGACCGGTGCAGGCGCTCGCCTGATCGAAAAGCGCGACCCGGTGCTGCTGCCGAAATCGCGCAAGAACGAGGCCGAGCTGGCCGGCATGCGTGAGGCGCACCGGCTTGATGGCGTGGCGCTGGCGAAGTTCCTCAGCTGGTTCGACACCGAGGCTCCCAAGGGCGAACTGACCGAAATCGGTATCGTCACCGCGCTCGAAGCCTTCCGCCGCGAGGAGGAAAGCTGCGTCGACGCCAGCTTTGACACGATCTCAGGCGCCGGCCCGAATGGGGCCATCGTGCACTATCGCGTTTCGACCAAGACCGACCGGACGCTCAATGCCGGCGAAATCATGTTGGTCGATAGCGGCGCGCAATATCTCTCGGGCACGACCGACATCACCCGCACCCTCGCAACCGGCGAAGCAACGGCCGAGCAGAAGGACCGCTACACCCGCGTGCTGAAGGGCATGATCGCTGTTTCCATGGTACGCTTTCCGCGCGGCACCAGCGGCGCGCAGATCGACGTGCTGGCGCGGCAGTTCCTCTGGGCCGATGGCATCACCTACAACCACGGCACCGGCCACGGCGTTGGCGCCTATCTCGGCGTGCACGAAGGACCGATCGGCATCGCGCCGCGCTATCCGTTGCCGCTCGAGGCCGGCAATGTCATCTCCAACGAGCCGGGCTACTACAAGACCGGGGAATATGGCATCCGCATCGAAAACCTGGTGGTGGTGAAGGAAGCGGAGGCCTTTCCGGGCTATCTGGAATTCGAAACGCTGACGCTGGCGCCGATCGACACGCGGCTGATCGACCTGAGCCTCCTGACCGAAGCCGAGCGCACCTGGCTCAACGGCTTCCACAAGCGCGTCTGGGACGAAATCGGTCCCAAGGTCTCTGGCGAGGTGAAAACCTGGCTGGAGCACGCAACCGCCGCGATCTAAGTTCTTCTGGTACTCCCCCCCGGCGCTCCACAGGGCGCCGGGGTAAATCTCGGTCGACGCCGCAGGCGCGGCGACAAACTCTTCTCACATCGCGTAGGGATCGGCGGCGAGCGCCCAGCTCAGCAGCCACGGCACGTCGCTGCCCATGGACGCGACATCATCGACCTTCCAACTGTCCTCTTCCTTCACCAGCGAAATCGCCAGCAGCCGGGGCTGATCGAAATTGTGGTAGGTGACCGTGATCACCGCCCGATCATCGAGCATGGCGGGATCGCCCACCTTGAGATCGAACAGCAGAGCGCTGGCGTCCGGAAGGAAGGGGTTGAAGGCCGGATCGGCTGCCGGGGCCGGCTCCGAACCGGCGGTGCGGATGAACTTGGCATTTTCCTGCGCCAACTCGGCAATGCCCTTCAGGCGCTCCGAATAGTATTCCGCGGGGTCGCCCCGCAGCGCGCCCGGCCGATAGCCGTCATAGATGGACTGCACCAGCACCTTGGGATCGGAAAAGGTTTCGGTGGCAATGGCCGGGCTCAGCGGCGCCAGCAGCACCAGTAGAGCGAGAATCGCGCGTTTCATCGTGCCCTCATTATCAAGTCGGGCGCACGATTGCGGCGACGCAGGGCCGAATTGCGGCCGGCAGATGAATTCTTCGATAGGTTTACGCCCGGGGCGGAGACCATCCCCGAAACTGGCCGGGGATGGTGATATGGCGCCCCCTGGAGGGCGAAGCCTTACTGCCAGCGTGCAGCGGCCTCGGCAAAGATCTCGGTCAGGCGGTAGCTGAAGTCGTCATCGTTGCTGGTAAGATCATCGATGCGCCATCCGCCCTTCTCGTAGACGAGGTCATAGGTGATATGGCGCGGCTCGCCGAAATTGGTGAAGCTGACATCCACCGTGGCCTTGCCATCGGCTTCGTCCGGCGTGCCGATCTCTAGGTCGGCAAGGTCGAAATCCTGGCCGTCGATATAGGGATCGAAATCGAGCGCGCCGATTTCGCCTTCAGGCGTGTTTTCCGCATCGGCATCGTAAAGCGCATTCAGCGCATCGGAGCGGAAATCGGCCTCGAACTCGGGGAAATCGCCGGAGAAATACGGCTCATAAAACGCTTCCAGCAGCTCCTGAGGCGTTTCATAGGGCTGGGCGAAAGCGGGCGCAGCGAAGGCCAGCAACAGCGCGGGAATGAGCGCGAGACGACGCATTGGATAGACTCCAGTTAGGCCAGTGGATCGGCCAGATATTCGGAAAGCGACCATGTGCCTGCGGCATCCCCGCTCGGCAGCAGGATTTCGTCGATCTTCCACCCACGATCAGCACCCTCATCGACGAAATGAAAGGTGATCTTATAGAGCACCCGGCCTCCCGATATAATGTCCACATCGGTAACGGCGCGACTACCCTTTATCTTGGGCTCGTAGAGAACATAGGTCTGATCGCTCGAATCCTGGCCATTGATGAAGGGCGAGAAATCGAGGGCACCCATTTCGCTGCCGGTGGCGTGGACCTTCTCGTCGGCCTCCACGAGCAGCGCGCCGAGGTGGGTAGAGAAGGATTCGACGTCGTCGAAATTGGCATCGGGATCGTAGGTGCCGTCAAAATAGCTCTCTTCGTAGCTCTTGATCTGGTCGTAGACCGCCTCGAGCAGCGCCTTCGGATTGTCGAAGATTGGTATAGGCCGCGCGAGAGCGGGAAGAGCCATCAGCGAAAGGGCAAGAGCAAGGGAAATGCGCAACATCAATTGAACCACAGGGCAAACATGGGCCATTCATCGCCCATGACACGGTTGAGATCAGCGAAGGTCTCCGCATCCGCGATGGGACCATCGGCTAGATACGGCAAAGCGTCGTGGCCGGTGAAGAGCATGACGAGATCGGTTTTGGTAGCCGTCTCGAAGTATGCCTTAAGGTCAAATCCTTTGCTGAAGCGCCAGTGTGGTAGCAGCAGCTCGCCCTTGAGGATCAGGTCGATCTTGTCGAGCGAGACGAGCCAGGCATCGATGATCTCCTGGGTGATCGGCCGGTCGGGCACGAGGGAGGTCTGGCGCGGCGAAGGCAGCAGCTCACGATCGTCGTCGGTTTCGGCGAGGATCATCTTCCAGTTCTGGCGCGACAGGGCCGTGATGGTAGCCAGCCGCTCTGGCACGGCGGCGAGGCGCGCCGCATCGATGACCGGGAACTCCACCGTGTGGATGGCAGCAACGATATCGGCAATGAATGCGTCGCTGTCGGCATCCATCATCAGGGTGCCCGCGCCGCGCGAATAATCCTGCATCGGCAGACCAGCCTTGGGGAAGACGCGGTGCAGATAGGCATTGAAGAAGCCCGAGAAATCGTGAGCCAGCATCAGCTCGATGGGCGTCGCGGTGATATTGGCGTAGCCGGCAAACCATATGGCGTCGGCATTGTCGAAGCCGACGATGCTGTCGGGTGCCGGCGGCGTCTTCGTCTTGGGCTTGTCCGAGGGCGGCGGGCCATCGTGGTTGGGAATATCGATCAGACCGCCAGCCTGGCCGAGCAGCGCGCCGAGGGTCTCGCCCTCTCCGGCCTCGCCATTGCCGTCGAAATCAATGCGGACTTTCAGCGGATCGATGTGAATGACGAATTCGCCACCTTCGCCGGCGCGGCGGAAGTGAGCGCTGGCGGTATCGAGAATGCCGTTGAACTCTTCGAGGATGCTGCGCAGCTCCTCATAGGTCAGCGGTTCCGGATCGGGATTGGCTGGCGCGGAGGCGCCATCGAGCCCGATGCCGAGAAGCATGGCCATGGCCGGCGAATTGGGCGTGACCGCGCCGTGCCGATAGAGCGCCTGGGACAGGGTCTCGTAGGCGCTGACGAGTTCGACGAGACCGAGACCGAAACAGGCATCGCTCTCGTTCTGATCGCAGAGCGCGGCGGCCCTTTCGCTGAGACTTGCTGCGGTGCCCGCGTAGAGCTGGTCGGCAAGCTGATCGCCGATTTCACCGGCTTGCGCGGCGCACGGCAAGGCAAGCGCTGCCAGGGCGGCAGCCATCCAGATTTTCATTCGACCCTCTCCCTCAACGCCGGCCTATCTGCCGACGCGCACGAACCACTCGTCTTCAGTGATCACCTCGACGCCAAGCTCTTGCGCCGTCTTCAGTTTCGACCCTGCACCGGGCCCCGCAACCAGAATGTCGGTCTTGGCAGAAACAGAGCCGGCCACCTTGGCACCGAGCCGTTCGGCCATAGCCTTGGCTTCCGATCGTGACATTTTTTCGAGCGTGCCGGTGAAAACAACGGTTTTACCCGCCACGACGCTGTCGGCGGAAATCGTGACGACATAGTCCTTTGGGCGCACCTGCTGCAGCAGAGCATCGAGCGCCTCGATATTGCGCTGATTGGCAAAGAAGGTGACGAGCGCCTCCACCACCGTGCCGCCGATGCCGTCGGTCGAGGGGAAGATGGTCATGGGGTCTTCAGCTGCGACCATTTCCTTGCCGGCGTCTTCGAGCTTCTGGATCGAGCCAAAGGTGCGGGCGAGCACCGCCGCGGTGGTTTCCCCGATATGGCGAATGCCGAGGGCGAAGATGAAGCGATCGAGTTCGGGATCGCGGCGTGCGTCGATGGCGGCAAAAAGCTTGTCGAGGCCTTCATAGTTGCGCTCTTCGACGCCGCGCACATTCTTGCGCGTCTTGCCCGATGCCGCCTCGCGAGCCTTGGCCTGCTCCTCACGACGCTCGGCGAGGGCACGCTGCACCTCGGGGCGACGATCCTTCAGGGTAAAAATGTCGGCAGCGATGCGGATCAGGCCAGCATTGAAGAAGGTGTCGATGTTTTCGGCACCCAGCCCTTCGATATCGAGCGCGCCGCGGGATACGAAATGGCGCAGGCCTTCGACGGCCTGCGCGGGGCAGATCAGCTCACCGGTGCAGCGGCGGCGCGAATCTTCCTTGCCGGTCTTTTCGTTGATTTCGCGCACGGCCGGAGAGCCGCAGACCGGGCAAGTATCGGGGAACTGATAGGGCACCGCCTCGGCGGGACGCTTTTCGAGCACGACGCGGACGATCTGGGGAATGACGTCCCCAGCGCGCTGGATGACGACGGTATCGCCGACGCGGACGTCGATCGCCTCATCGCCGCGGATGGGCTTGCCGGTGCTGTCGATGCCCTTGATGTAGTCTTCATTGTGGAGCGTCACGTTTTCGACGACAACGCCGCCGACGGTGACGGGCTCAAGCCGGGCGACAGGCGCCAGGGTGCCAGTGCGGCCGACCTGGATGTCGATGCGCTTGACCACCGTCATGGCCTGCTCGGCCGGGAATTTATGCGCCACGGCCCAGCGCGGCTCGCCGGTCACAAAACCCCAGCGGCGCTGCAATTCGAGCTGGTCGACCTTGTAGACGACGCCGTCGATGTCATAGCCGAGCGAGGAGCGCAGCTCCTCGATGCGGTGATAGTGCGCGATCAGCTCTTCGACGGTCTTGGCGCGCTCCATGAGCGGGCTGATCCTGAAACCCCAATCGGCGAACTTCTGGACCGCTTCGAACTGGGTCGGTGCCGGGTCTT
>NZ_JAFKHD010000013.1 GCF_017307565.1 Devosia sp. | reverse complement strand
CTGGCTGACCGGGCACGATGATGCCAGTTTTGGCAAGGAGCTGGCGAACAAGACCAGCTTTGAGGACTTCTTTGCTGGGGCGCCACAGATGAACCCGGCGCGATCGCTGATAAAGGGCGTCGTCTGCGGGATGCGGGTGGAAGAGATCGAAGAGCCGATCATGCGCGAAATTCGCTATCTCGATAAGCTGGTGGACGAACTGGCCAAGGGTAGGCCGATGGAAAAGATCTTGCGGCAGTGATCGCTGCCTACCGAGGAGCTAGGATTGGACATTCTGAAAAATCTGCCTGATAGCGGCGCGATATCGCTGATCGCCGAATTTACCGCGCGGCCGGGCGAGGGCGATGTGGTGGCCGAGCTGCTCGCGGGCCTCGCGCTCAAGGTGCGGGCGGAAGCGGGCAACGTGGCCTTTGACTGCTATCGCCGGCTGGAAGACGCGGACAAGTTCGTCGTCTACGAAATCTATCGCGACAAGAGCGCGTTCGAAATTCACATCGGCGCCGACTATGGCGCGGTGTTCAATGCGCGGCTGCGCGAACTGATTGTCGAACCCAATTCCGTGCTGACCTTCCTGACCCCGCTCGCAAAGGGCTGAGCGGGCCGCTGGGTCAGATGCGGCTGTGACCGATCATGGCGAGGGTGAAGATGAGGGCTGCGCCCCCGACCCAGAGGGCCATGGCCAGCAGCATGAACCCTTCGATGAATTCAAGACCCGTCTTGTCTTCGTCGTACATGGCCAGTCTCCTTGGCATGATGGGCTGACAACGCCGATCACGACCGGAGGTTGCGGCGCTTTCTGCAGGGCGCCACGTTGTTCGATAATCGATACCAGTGCGTTGCTATTGTCTCGCTTTTCACCAACAGCGCGGCCCCTTACATTCCTTATCGAACACGGCGGCAGACGCCACGATATTTGGGAGTACAGCAAATGACCTTGGAACTCGGCGGCATTCATCACCTGACAGCCGTGACGGCGGACGCTCCGCGCAACCTGAAGTTCTATACCGAAACGCTGGGCATGCGCCTGATCAAGAAGACAGTGAACCAGGACGACACCTCGGCCTATCACCTCTTCTATGGCGATGGCGTCGCTTCGCCCGGCGCGGACCTGACCTTCTTCGATTTCCCCACCATGCGCGAACAGCGCGGCAACCACACCGTGGGCCGCACCGGCCTGCGCGTCGACAGCGAAGAGACGCTGAAATGGTGGAAGGAGCATCTCGAAGCCAGCAAGGTTTCCACGAGCGGCATCAAGGAACGCTTTGGCCATGTCTCGATGGATTTCGAGGATTTTGAAGGCCAGCGCTTCCGGCTCGTCGTCGACGGCAGCAGCAAGGCGATCCCCTGGGCCAAGTCGCCGCTGCCGGCGGACAAGCAGATCATCGGCCTCGGTCCGATCACGCTGTCGGTGCCCAAACTCGAGCCGACCGATGCCATGCTGACCCGCGTGATGAACATGCAACAGGTGCGGCACTACCCGGCGCGTGAACGCGGCGCTGAAACCTTTGTCTATGAGATGGGCCCGGGCGGCCCGGCAGCGGAACTGCATGTTTCGGTCGATCCGAGCCTGCCCCGCGCCCGGCCCGGTGCTGGTGGCGTCCACCACGTCGCCTTCCGCACGCCGGACCAGGACAGCCTGCACGAATGGATCGAACGGGTGAACAGCTTTGGCATTCGCTCTTCGGGAGAGGTGGAACGGTTTTATTTCACCTCGCTCTACTTCCGCGAGCCGAACGGGGTGCTGTTCGAAATCGCCACCGACGTCCCCGGCTTTGCCGCCGACGAGCCGATGGAAAGCCTCGGCGAAAAGCTGTCGCTGCCGCCGTTTCTCGAAAGCCAGCGAGCCCAGATCGAAGCGGGCCTGAAGCCGCTGGTTTAGAAATGAAGGGGTCGGCTCATTGAGCCGGCCCTTTTTCGTTGGTCCCAATTGCGCGGTGTCATCCTTGCGAAAGGGGAAGTCCCTGTTTCCGCGCTAGGGAGTCGTGGGTATGGCGGGATGCGCGCTCACCGACCCGCCGCAGTATCGGTCGGGTCGGTATCGTCGAGCCGGCCACCGCCGCCCATTCCCATTCCCATTCCCATCCCCATCCCCATGCCACCGCCTCCGGCGCCCCCTCCTCCACCGCCGCCCTGGCGACCACCGTCGCCACCCT
>NZ_JAFKHD010000012.1 GCF_017307565.1 Devosia sp. | reverse complement strand
GGCTGACGGTGGGCTGGCTGGTCGTGGCCTTGCTCGCGACCGGCTTTCTGTTGACGGACCTCTATTCGCGCGCACTCGACACGACGCTGTCCCAGACCCTCGATTTCCATGTCGAAAGCCTTGCGGGCATTTTGCTCGAAGCCGGCGATCCGCGTGATCCCGACATTGCGCTGGCTGATCCGCGGTTCGATCGGCCGCGCTCGGGCTGGTACTGGATCATCCGCGACGGCGAGGGAACGCTGGTCAACCTGTCCACATCGGTGGTCGGCATCGATCTGCCGCAGCTTTCAGGGGCGCTCGATTCCACTGGACGGCGGACGGGGGTCGTCTCCGATGCGTTTGGTACGCAATTGCGTGTGGTCGAACGCAGCGTCACCCTGGACAATGAAACATATCGCATTGTCGTTTCGGGCAATCTGACCGAAATTCTAGGCCTCGTCGGCGAGTTTCGGGGGCAGACTTTCATCGTGCTCGGCGCCGTGGGGGCGATGCTGGCGATCATGAGCGTGATCGTGGCGCGTTTTGCGCTGAGGCCGATCGACAGGCTGAGCGCGGCCATCGAAAGCGTGCGCGAAGGCGAAAGCACCGAGGTCACGGGGCATTATCCCACCGAAATTGCGCCTCTGGCCGAGGAGGTCAACGAGCTCCTGCGCTCGAACGCGCAGATCATCGAGCGCGCGCGCAACCAGGTGGGCAATCTCGCCCATGGGCTGAAGACGCCCATTGCCGTGCTGCGCAATGAAGCGGGTGCCAAGAAGGGCGCACTGGCCGACGTCGTGCAGGCAGAGACCGAGAAGATGAGCAACATGGTCTCGACCTATCTCGAACGGGCGCGATTGGCTGCGCGCACTTCGGTCGTCGGCAAGAAGGCCGACTCGACCATGATCATGCTGCGCCTGACGCGCGTGATGCGCAAAATCCATCCCGATGTGACCATCGCCTTTCAGCGTCCGGACGCGTCGCTGCCCTGGTTCCGTGGCGACGAGGCGGACCTCGAGGAAATGGCGGGCAATCTGCTCGACAATGCCTGCAAGTGGTCCAAGGGGCAGGTGGGGGTCCGGCTTTCGAGCGAGCGCAACCCCAAGGGCACGCAATTGTTGATTCGCATCGACGACAACGGGCCAGGACTTTCCGAGGAAGACGCGCGCAAAGTGTTGCGCCGCGGTGTCAGGCTCGACGAGAAAACGCCGGGTTCGGGACTGGGGCTGGATATCGTCAAGGAACTGGTTGATGTCTATGGCGGAAGTCTGGAGCTCAAACGGTCCGCGCTTGGCGGATTGCTGGTGGAACTTCGCCTGCCCACGGCGCGTTTGGGTGGGTTGGTCCGTTCTCCCGCGGCCTGACGCACTTTCGCCGCAATAGCTCAACAAGAACCGACCGAATGCTGAAAAGGTCCATATAGATGAATCGCTTCGCCCTGTTTGCCACGCCAATTCTCGCTCTGGTACTCGCCGGTTGCTCCAGCACCGGAACGAGCCAGGTGGCTCAGGCGCCGGTTGTTACCGCGCCCGTCGTGGCCCAGCCGCTGGTGCCCAGCTCTGCCCAGACTGTGCAGCAGGCGCGTTTGACGACCAATGTGTCGAGCGGTTTCGTCGACCCGGCTGCCCTGTCTCTGATGACTGCCAAGGATTCCAACGAAGCCAATAGTGCCCAGTTCTACGCGCTGCAGTTTGGCCGCCCCGGCGCCCCGCGCCAGTGGGCCGGCGACCGCGGCACGACCGGTTCGGTAGCTGTTGGTCCCTATGTCCGCGTCAACAATCTCGACTGCCGCGACTTCACTCACACGGTCAAGGTCAATGGCCAGGACTACGTGAGGAAGGGCACCGCCTGCCGCGAGCAGACCGGCAACTGGAACGTGGTTCAGGGCGCTGCCTGAAGCTAGATAATTCGGCAAATGCTTGCCCTCGACGGCGGCTCCCGCGTTTTGGCTCCCTTGTAGCCGATGCCGGGTGCCGCCATCTTGCTTTGCGGTGAACGAATTTCCCTGTCGTTAGAAGTCCATGTGCCGCGGATAAGGATTGTTTACCTGCGCCCGTTACGCTGGCAGCACACACCCCTATGACCGATTTGCGTTGATGACACAGCTTGCCAATCGTGTGGACGCGAGTGCGTCGGCCTCAACAAAGCCGGCGGCGGCAGCCACCAAAGTCTCTGGCCCGTTCTGCGGCCTCATTGATTGCGTCCTCGTGCAGGATCC
>NZ_JAFKHD010000011.1 GCF_017307565.1 Devosia sp. | reverse complement strand
GCACAAGGCCGACTGGTTCCTGCGCATGAACCCGTTCGGCCAATTGCCGGTGCTCAAGGACGACGATCTTACCCTGTCGGACTCCGGCGCCATCCTCGCTTACCTCGCGAAAAAGTACGACGCGTCTGGAAAGTGGTTCCCGGACGACCCGGCAGTCACCGCCGAAGTCCTGCGCTGGCACTCGGTCGCCGATGACATCACTTCCACGTCCTCTGCCGCCCGCCTAGCGCTCGGCTATGGCTATGCCTTCGATATCGAAAAGTCGCAAAAAGGCGCCCATCGCATTTTCCGGCTGATGGACGAACACCTGTGGTTCGGCGAAAAATCCGGCCGCGACTGGCTCTGCTCGCCCGCGCATCCGACCACCGCCGATATCGCCTGCTTCCCCTATGTGATGCTGAGCGAAGAAGGCGGCATTTCTCGTCAGGATTATCCCGCCCTCCGCCGCTGGACCGACCGGGTCCGCCGCGTGCCCGGCTTTACGGTCATGTCGGGGATATTCCCGGCAGGCCGGGCCAAGGAATAAAAGAAGGGCGCCTCGCGGCGCCCTTTCTCATTTCACCTTGCCGGCGGGCTTGGCCACTTTCCAGCTCACATAGTCGTCGGCGGTGCACCCGAAGGGCGCATTGCTGTCGCTAAACCGCGCATAAAGCTGCTCGCAGCCCCAGGTATTGAGCGGCTCGGGCATGATATTGTTGATCTCGATGCCCACGGCGTCAAAAGCATCCGGCGCCACGGTGACGTAGTAGAGCCAGAAGCCGAAGAATGCGACCACCGCCAGCACCAGCACGGCACCGCCAGCCAAAAGCCCGCGCACGATATTGGGGCCACGCTTCGCCTTCGGCGGCGGATTGGCCGCCAGCTGCGCGCCGCGCTGTTCCTGCTCGGCTTCGAACGCGGCCAGCGCTGCGTTGCGCTCGACATCGGTCAGTTCAACGCGTTCCAGATTGCGGTCGAGTAGCACCGGAATAGCGACGTTCTCGAGCTTCACCGCAAAACCCACGGGCTTGCCGGTCTCATCAAGCCCGATCAGCGGCTCCTGCCCTTTGACGAAATGCGTGCGCGTCGTGCGCTTGGAACGCCCCTTGAGGTGGTCGACATAGGACACGGCCGTGCCGCCAGTCACCTTCTTGACCTCCACGATATCTACCGGCACCAGCGTCATGCGCCCCGGCGTTGCCGCCGCACGGTTCGCGCCGACCATCTTGAGGGCAGTGATCACCGTGCCGATGGAGCCGCCGGCAAAGAGCAGCATGAACACGGCGAACACGGCGAGCCGGTTCCACAGCATGTCGAGCCCAAGGCTCAGCGTCGCCAGCTCCGGATCGTCGCGCGAGATCACGACTTCGACCATGTAGTCGTTGCTGGAAAAATCGAGGAAGGCGAGCGAGATGTGCTTCTCGTAGTTCTGACCCTTGAAGCTGTAGACTATATCGGCTTCGCAATCGGTCAGGCCGCGGCGCGAACTGCATTCGCCGCCCACGAGGTCCCATTCCTTCACCGTCAACGGATCCTGGTTGATCTGCCAGTCGCGCCACAGCCCCGGCCCCTGCCACCAGGCAAGCCCCACGGCGAGCGCCGTGAGCACGACGACGGTAAAGGCGAACGCCGCCGGCATCGAAAACGGCCGCTTGCTCACGGCAAGCGAGCGGTTGGGCAAGGGAAGCGTAATCTGGGACATGATGTGCCTCTTCGGGTTATCGGTCTCGGGGCCCGAATCTGGCTGGATTGGACTAAATCACATTCGGTTGAACCAGCCGCTCCACCATCCCAATTGTGGAAAATCCCGCATTGTGATCGGCTTAGGCTTCACGGTCCGGCGGATAGGCATGTTCCCCGCCCTGCCAGTCGCGCACGGTAAAACACCCATCGCCGCCCGCAACCGTGGCCGCGCCGATATCGGCCTTGCCGTGTCCGCCTGGAATATCGAGCACATAGGTCGGCTGGCAAAGGCCCGAAATCCGCCCGCGCAGCGCCGCGACCAGTTTTTGCCCCTCTTCTATGCCGACCCGGAAATGGCTCGTGCCCGGCGCGAGGTCAGGATGGTGCAGGTAATAGGGCTTGATGCGGTTCTCGACAAAGCCGCGCATCAGCGCCGCCAGCGTCTCGACATCGTCATTGACCCCGCGCAACAGCACGGACTGGCTGACCAGCACCGCGCCACCATCGACAAGCAGACGGAATGCCTTGCGCGCCAGATCGGAGA
>NZ_JAFKHD010000010.1 GCF_017307565.1 Devosia sp. | reverse complement strand
GCAAAAGCCCAGTGGAACGCATAGACCGAATAGCAGAGGCCACGCTTTTCGCGCACTTCCTGGAAGAGCCGCGAACTCATGCCCCCGCCCAGCACCGAGGCCAGAACCTGGGCCGCATAGAAGCCGTCGGAATTATAGGCGCGACCTTCAAAGCCCAGCACGATATGGGCCTGCTCGTGGTCCGAAACCAGACGTTCCTGGCCACCCTGATATTCAGCACGCTGCGGCGCCGGTGCGCCACTCGGCGCCAGATCTGCAAAGCGATCCTTGGCGACCTGCACGAGACCGTCATGGTCGACATTGCCGGCGGCGGCGATGACCATGTGGTCGCCCACATAGTTGCGACGCATATATTTGCGAACCATTTCGGGCGAGAAGGCACGCACCGAATCCACCGTGCCCAAAATTGTACGGCCGATGGGCTGGGTCGGGTATGCGGCCTGCTGGAAGAGGTCAAAGACGTGATCGTCGGGATTGTCCCGCGCCGCGCCGATTTCCTGCACGATGACCTGTTGCTCGCGCGTCATCTCGCCTTCGTCGAAGGTCGAGTTCTGCAAAATGTCCGAGAGAATATCGGCCGCCAGCACCACATCGTCCTTGAGCACGCGGGCGAAATAGCCGGTGTGCTCGATCGAGGTCGCGGCGTTGAGATCGCCGCCGACATTCTCGATCGCCTCGGCAATCTCCAGCGCCGTGCGCGTCCGCGTGCCCTTGAAGGCCATGTGTTCGAGAAGGTGGGAAATGCCGTGCTCGGCCTTGCGCTCCGAGCGGGCGCCGGCTTTCACCCACACACCGATCGAGGCACTCTCCAGATGCGGCATGTCATCGGTCAGCACCACCATGCCGTTCTCGAGAGTCGTCGTTTGTACCGTCACACTCATCCTCCTGAGCCAGCAACGGGGTTTTGGTCACCCCGCCTGGTCTGCCCGGCTGCCTTTCCCTTGCGGAAGGTAGCAACACCTTCCGGGAAACGCTCCGGTCTTGTCAGGCCGCGCGGCTGCGCGCCCCGATGAAGTTTTCCACGACGCGCTGGTCATTGGCCAACACTTCGACCCGTTCGGGTCGCTGATAAAGGTCTTCAAGCCAGCTCGGCAGACCCGGCTCGATGCCCGTCGCAGCCTTTACGGCGGCCGGGAATTTTGCGGGGTGCGCCGTTGCCAGCGTGATCATGGGTTCGGGACCACGTACGAGGCTCCGCGCCACGGCAACGCCGACGGCGGTATGCGGATCGAGCAGATAGGACGATTTCGCCCACGTCTCGGCAATCGTCTCGTTCGTCGTCGCTTCGTCCGAAGTGCCGGCGGCAAATTCGGCGCGTATGGCGGCAATCGACTTGCCCGGAAGTTCAAAGCCGCGCGACTGCTTCAGCGCTGCCATCATGCGGCTGACGGCATCGGCGTCGCGACCGGCGCTTTCAAATAACAGCCGTTCGAAATTGGACGAAATCTGGATGTCCATCGAGGGGCTGATGGTCGGCGAAACGCCGGACATCTCGTAGCGCCCGCTGTCGATAGTCCGGCGCAGGATGTCGTTGGCATTGGTGGCGATCACCAGCTTTTCGATCGGCAGGCCCATGCGCTTGGCGCAGTAGCCGGCGAAAATATCGCCGAAATTGCCCGTTGGAACGGTGAAGCTGACCTTGCGATGCGGGGCGCCGAGCGACACGGCAGCAGTGAAATAGTAGACGATCTGGGCAACGATCCGGCCCCAGTTGATCGAATTGACGCCCGACAGGCGCACCGAGTCGCGGAAGGCGTGATTGTTGAACATCGCCTTCACTGCATCCTGGCAGTCGTCGAACGTACCTTCGAGCGCGATGTTGTGGACATTGCTGTCGAGCACCGTCGTCATCTGCCGGCGCTGCACTTCGGAGGTGCGCCCAAGCGGATGAAGGATGAAAATGTCGGTCGTATCGCGGCCGCGGAACGCTTCGATGGCGGCCGAACCCGTATCACCCGAGGTTGCGCCGACGATGGTGGCGCGGAGCCCGCGTTCAGCCAGGATATGATCCATGGTGCGGCTCAGGAACTGCATCGCCACGTCCTTGAAGGCCAGTGTTGGCCCATGGAACAGCTCGAGCACAAAGTGGTTGGGCTCGAGCTCGATCAGCGGGGTCACCGAAGGATGGCGGAAGCTCTGATAGGCGCCATCGATGATGGCGCGCAGTTTGTCGGAGGGGATTTCGTCGCCGGTGAAGCGCGAAATGATCT
>NZ_JAFKHD010000325.1 GCF_017307565.1 Devosia sp. | reverse complement strand
GCCCACGAAGGGTTTAATGCACGGTTAGCTATTCGCCTATTCGGCAGCCGCACGCTCGGGACGCACACTTTCTTCGAACAGCGCGCTGACCGACTCGCCGCTATTGATGCGCCGCATCGCTTCCGCCAAGGCCGGAGCGACCGACAAGACCGTGAGTTTGTCATGAGGCTGGCGGGCCGCGTTAGGCAGGGTATTGGTGCAGACGATCTCCACCACGTCCGGCTCTGCGGCAAGACGCACCACTGCATCGCCACCGAAAATGCCGTGCGTGCATGCGACGCGCACCGACCGAGCGCCGTTGGCGCGTAGATGTTTGAGCAGCTCGACAATTGACCCGCCGCTGGCCACTTCATCGTCCAGAACAATCACATCGCGCCCGCGCACCTCGCCGATGATGGCAGAGATCCGCACTTCGGTGTCTGTGACCCGTTCCTTGGCGCCGGCAGCCACAGGCGTGCCGAGACTGCGAGCGAACGCGGCGGCGGTTTTGGCATTACCGAGATCCGGAGACACCACAACTGTGTTGCTGAGGTCGAAGCGCCGGAAGTGCGCCGCCAGCTCGTGCAATGCATGCAAATGGTCGACAGGAACGCTGAAGAAGCCATGCACCTGCGGCGAATGCAGCGTCATGGTCAGCACCCGGTCAGCGCCGGCGGTTTTCAGCAGATCGGCAACGAGGCGACCACCGATAGAAATGCGCGGCGCATCCTTCTTGTCGGAGCGCGCATAAGAATAGTGCGGGATGACCGCCGTAATCCGCGCCGCCGAAGCACCTCGGGCCGCGTCAAGCATCAGCAGCAGTTCCATCAGGTGCTCTTGAACCGGCGCGGTGAGCGTCTGGACCAGGAACACATCCTGCTCGCGGCAATTGGCCTGCAATTGCACTTCGATACAGTCATTTGAGAAGCGTTTGATCCGCGTCGGATTGAGCGGGACACCTAGGTCTTCGCAAATCTCCCTCGCCAATTCGGGATGCGCGCTGCCACTGAACACAGCAATCTGGTTCATGAGGACTTCCTTGGCTATTGGCGAGTGATGTATGCGGCAGCTCTTAGCACCTGCTGGTGTCAAAGCGCAACGTAATCAATCTCCTGGAATGCAGAGACTTCCGGCACCCAGCGATCGCGCACGAAGGCAACGTGATCGGGGTGCACATTGTAGCCGTCGTAGGCTGCCTGATCGGCGAATTCCATCGAGAACCCAAAGGCGTAGTTCGCCTTTGGGCTCGTCTGGCGCAGGCGCTCAAACTTCTGCACGCCCGGAATGCGCTCCAACATCAGAGCATCGCTCAAGAAAGCGGTTTCCGCATCCGAACCGGCGGCATGCTTGAGAGTGAACGCAACGGTGTGTCGGATCATTCGCCGGCCCCGACGGCTTCGTTCGCGGCAATCGCCGCCATGTTGACGATGCCGCGGCTGGTCACGGACGGGGCAAGGATATGCGCGGGTGCGCGTGTACCCATGAGGATCGGCCCGACGGCAAGCGCATTGTTCATTTCCTTGAGCAAGGTCATGGACAGGTTTGCCGCGTCGAGATCGGGGAAGATCAGAAGGTTGGCTTCGCCCTTCAGTGCGGTTTCTGGCACATAGCGGTCACGCAGCGCCTCATTGAGAGCCAGGTCACCCTGCATTTCACCCTCAACGATCAGATCCGGCGCGGCGGCTTTGAGCTTGGCGTAGACCTCCCGCATCTTGAAGGCGCTCTCGCCATCGCGCGAACCGAAGTTCGAATAGCTGAGCAGCGCCATTCGAGCTTCGATATTGAAGCGCTTGAGGTGATTGCGTGCCTGGAGAGCAATGCTGACCAATTCGTCCGCCGACGGATTTTGCGTTACGTAGGTGTCAGCAAGGAAGAATGCGCCGCGCGGCATGATCAGCATGGACAGCGCGGAGACGTCGCTGACGCCGTCCTGCAGGCCAATGATCGAGCGAATGTCACGAACATGCTTGATGTAGCGCCCCTGGAGGCCACAGATCAGACCATCGGCCTCGCCGCGCTTCACAGCCAGGGCGCCAATCACAGTGGTGTTGGTGCGGACGATGGTGCGAGCCGTGTCCGGGGTCACGCCGTTCCGGCCCACCAGCGAGTGGAACAGGTTAACATAGTCGCGGTAGCGCGGATCGTCTTCGGGATTGATTACCTCGAAATCGCGACCCGGCTGGATGCTGAGGCCAAAGCGCTCGATGCGCGCCTCGATGACGGCGGGACGGCCGATCAGGATCGGGCGAGCAATACGCTCTTCGAGCAACACCTGAGTGGCGCGCAATACGCGTTCGTCTTCGCCATCGGCAAAGGCAAGGCGCTTATTCTGCCCCTGCGCGCGATCGATGATCGGCTTCATCACGAGGCCGGAACGGAAAACAAAGCGATTGAGCTGGTCCTGATATGCATCCCAATCAGCAATCGGCCGCTTGGCGACGCCGGAAGCCATCGCGGCACGCGCCACTGCCGGCGCGATGCGCAGGATCAGACGCTGATCGAATGGGTTGGGAATGATGTGATCTGGACCGAACACCGCTGGAGAACTCGACTGCGACACTTCCAGGCCGGGCTCATGCGCCAGCTTGGCAATGGCACGCACGGCCGCAAGCTTCATTTCCTCGTTGATGGTCGTCGCGTGCACGTCGAGCGCCCCCCGGAAGATGAAGGGGAAGCAGAGAACGTTGTTGACCTGGTTCGGATAGTCCGAGCGCCCGGTGCAGACCATAGCATCGGGACGAATGGCCTTGGCCACTTCCGGCATGATTTCAGGGTAAGGATTGGCCAGGGCAAGGATGAGCGGCTTGGGGGCCATCTTTTCCAGCATTTCTGGCTTCAGGGCCCCTGCTGCGGAAAGACCCAGAAAAACGTCGGCGCCTTCGATCACGTCGGCAAGCGTCGTCGCGTCGCTCACGCGTCGGAACTGTCCGCGCCACTTGTCATTGACGTCGTTGCGCTTATGCGTGACGAGGCCGTCCTTGTCGGCGACCCAAATGTTCTCATGCTTCGCGCCCAGGGCAACCAGCACGTTCAGACAGGCAATGGCCGCGGCCCCTGCCCCGGAGGTACAAATCTTGACCTCCTCGATTTTCTTGCCGGTCAGTTCAAGCCCATTGAGCACCGCCGCACCAACGATGATGGCAGTGCCATGCTGGTCGTCATGGAAGACCGGAATGGGCATCCGCTCACGCAGCGCCTCTTCGATCTCGAAACAATCCGGTGCCCGGATATCTTCAAGATTGATGCCACCAAAGGTTGGCCAAAGCGGCGCTACGGCGTCGACGAATTTCTTCGGCTCGATCTCATCGACTTCGAGATCGAACACGTCAATGCCGGCAAACTTCTTGAAAAGAACCGCCTTGCCTTCCATCACCGGCTTGGACGCCAGCGCGCCGATATTGCCGAGACCCAACACCGCGGTGCCGTTGGAAATCACAGCCACGAGGTTCTGGCGCGACGTATAGCGCGCAACGGCCTCAGGCGTTTCGACGATCTCTTCGCACGGCGCAGCCACACCTGGCGAATAGGCAAGTGCGAGGTCCCGCTGGTTGCCAAGCGGCTTGATCGGCTGGATTTCCAACTTGCCGGGCTTGGGGAACTCATGGAAGTGGAGAGCCGCTTCGCGAAGAACCTTGCGTTGTTCATTAGGATCGGTCGACACGCTTTCCTCCGGCACAGCTTAGATGGCGACGTACCTGCCACCAAATAGCGACGAAAGAAAGAGGCGTTAGGTCCTGATGGGGCGAAGAATGTTCGACATTGCCATAGGCAATTCGTCGGATACTCTCCTAGGCGGCGTCCGTAACGATTTCAGACTCATCAGAGAGGTCCGAATAGCTCGCCGGCGCAGAAAGCAAAGCCAGCGCAAGTTCCTTGAACGCTCCAACCTTGAGGGCCGGCGCAAAGATGTAGCCCTGTGCCTGAACGACGCCACGCGAGCGCAGATAGATTGCCTGGGCTTCCGTTTCCACGCCTTCGGCGACGATCTCGCAGCCGAGGTCCTTGGCCATGGCGATGAGACCATCAAGCACCGGAACTTGAGTCGTGCCCGGCTTGATCATGTCGACGAAGATGCGGTCGATCTTGATCACGTCGACACCCAGCGTCGCGATGTAGGCGAGGTTTGAGTGGCCAGTACCGGCGTCATCCATGGCGATGCGCGAACCGAGGGCATGAAGACCAGAAATAACGCTGTTCACGGCCAGCGAGTTTTCAAGCGGACGACGTTCGGTAATTTCGAAGACGAGCTGGTCATAGGAAATCGGCGAGTTTCCGAAGATGGCCTGCACGTCGTCGACGATGCCGACGTCGCGGAAATGACCCTCGAAGAGATTGATCGATATCTTGAGGCCCGGCGTCCTCTGCGATAGCTCGCCAAGATCATAACGAACCTGCTGCATGAGCGAGAGCGTCATGGGGATCGCCATGCCCGATGCTTCGGCATAGTCGATGAACACCCCCGGCGGCACGATCTCGCCATTGGGCTTTTCCCAGCGGCAGAGGACCTCGCAGCCCACAAGCCCACCCGTGCGCAGGTTGATGACTGGCTGGTAGTACGGCTTGATCTCGTTACGGCCGATAGCACGCTCAAGGTCGAACGACGGAACGCGAGAGCGGCGGGCATACCGGAGCGTGAGCAGCAACAAGCCGGCACTGATCGCACAGGCCAAAATTGTGAAGAGAACGTCAAGGTCGGCATAGCCGGCGCGCGCCACCGAGAACGGCAGCATATAGCGAACCTTGATCGGCAACTCGCCTGCAAAGCTTTGTACGGCCAGGTAGTCGCTTCGTCCGCCCTGACGATCGAAGTCTAGCGGCGCGCCAATTGCCAGAACCGGAAGACCGCTCGTGAGCGCAATATCGAGCATCGCGCCGTCCGGCAGATTGTCGGCCAGCGACTGCTCTGTCGTTGCCATGAGCGGCACGAAGGCAGAGATGCGGCGAACGCCGCCGAGGGTCTGGGTGACCTTCATCGCCGGCATCGTCATTTCGGCGAACTTCACGATGCCGATGGTCTCGGTGAGGCCAGGAACCGGGAGCGATTCTGAGAGCGGCGAATGCGCAACATTGCGGCCGAACGCGTCACAATACTGAACCCCGTCCATGTTCTCGACGAGGATCTGCTTCACATTGTAGCTGTTTTCGATTGCCGTCTGAGCAATGCCCGTGAACGTCGGTGTGCAGAAGGACGGACTGTCGGCGATGACCTTGCGAAGCACTGAGACGGCATTGCTTGCATTGTAGTTGATCTCGGCACTTAGTGCGTCGATCCGCGCCTGCAGCGAGCCAACTTCCTTATTCCGCGCATAAGCATCAATCAGATAGTCGACCGAGACGATGGGAACAAATGCCAGCAGGGCGCCCAGCAACATAAGAACGTGCGAGAACTTCGCCTTCACCGACCAAATCCACTTCTATCAGCTCTATCCCATTGGTAACGCTGCGATGTTAAAGACCCGTTAACCAGGATATTACCCGACGGTGGAAACGAAAAAGGCGGGCCTTGCGGCCCGCCTATTGAAGAAAAGTCGTAGTCCCGAAATCAGCTCTGGACGTTGAGACGAATGCTGAGTTCACGCAACTGCTTGTTGTCGGCCGGGCTCGGCGCGCCCATCAGCAGGTCTTCGGCCTGCTGGTTCATCGGGAAGGCCGTGATCTCGCGTAGGTTCGCAACGCCGCAGAGCAGCATCACGATGCGGTCGATACCGAAGGCGGCGCCACCATGCGGCGGAGCGCCATACTGGAAGGCACGATAGAGGCCGCCAAACTGCTCTTCGACTTCCGCACGTGACTTGCCGGTCAACTCAAACGCCTTGACCATGGTCTCGGGTTCCTGGTTACGAATCGACCCGGAGGCGATTTCGTAGCCATTGCAGACCGCGTCATACTGATAGGCCTTGAGCGACAGCGGCTCACCCGAGTTCAGCGCCTCAAGACCGCCCTGCGGCATCGAGAACGGGTTGTGCGCGAAGTCGATACGCTTTTCTTCTTCGCTCCATTCGTAGAACGGGAAGTCGACGATCCAACACAACGCGAACTGCTCGGTATCCACCACGCCAAGATCGGTACCGACCTTAGTGCGGGCTTCCCCGGCGAACTTGTAGAACTTCTCTGGGCGACCAGCGACGAAGAACACGGCATCGCCGTCTGCAAGACCGAACTGTGCCTTGATGGCGGCCGTGCGCTCTTCGCCGATATTCTTGGCGATCGGGCCGGAACCAGCACCATCCTTGAAGAAGATATAGCCAAGGCCCGGCTGGCCTTCGCCCTGTGCCCAGGCGTTCATGCGGTCGCAGAAGGCGCGGCCGATAGGCTCGGCGCCGGCCTTGTTCTTGGCTGGAATCGCCCAGACTTCGACCTTCGGGTCTGCTTCGATCTGGTTGGCGAAAACCTTGAATCCCGAACCAGCGAAGTGCTGGGTGACGGCGTCGATTTCGATCGGGTTGCGCAGGTCCGGCTTGTCCGAGCCATACTTGCGGATTGCCGTGTCATAGGGAATACGCGGCCAGCTCTTGGTGACGCGCTTGCCGTCGGCAAACTTCTCGAAAACATTGGTGATCACCGGCTCGACGGTGTTCCACACGTCTTCCTGGGTCACAAAGCTCATTTCGAGGTCGAGCTGATAGAATTCGCCCGGCAGGCGGTCAGCGCGCGGGTCTTCGTCGCGGAAGCACGGAGCCACCTGGAAGTAGCGGTCAAAGCCAGCAACCATGAGGAGCTGCTTATACTGTTGCGGTGCCTGCGGAAGGGCGAAGAACTTACCGGGGTGGATACGGCTCGGCACGAGGAAGTCTCGCGCGCCTTCCGGCGACGAGGCCGTCAGAATCGGTGTCGAGAATTCGGTAAAGCCAGCGTCACCCATTCCGGCGCGCATAGACGAAATGATCTTCGTGCGCTTGAGAATGTTGGCGTGTAGCTTTTCACGACGCAGATCGAGGAAGCGATACCGCAGGCGCACGTCCTCTGGGTAGTCCTGATCGCCGAAGACCGGCAGCGGCAGTTCCTTGGCAACCGAGAGCGTCTCGATTTCGCGGATGAAAATTTCGATCGCGCCGGTAGCGATGTTGGTGTTTACGGCGGCCGCGTCGCGCAGCTTCACTTCGCCGTCGATACGCAGCACCCATTCCGAGCGAACCTTTTCTGCATCGGCGAAAGCCGCGGAATCAGGGTCGATCACGCACTGGGTGATGCCGTAGTTGTCGCGAAGGTCAATGAACAGCAGGCCGCCGTGGTCGCGGATTCGGTGGACCCAGCCGGAGAGGCGCACATTATTGCCGGCATCGTTCGCCGTGAGAGCGCCACAGGTGTGGGTACGGTAGCGATGTGTCGTCATTTTCTTTTCCGAAAAAGTGCAAAAAGGGCCGGATTCGTGGGCGGGAAAAGCGCATGGAGCACCCTGATTGTCAAGCTCCCGGCCTTTCCTTGCCCATGGCGGAAATCCGAGGTGGAGCAATCTCTCCGCACCTGCTAGGAACGATAGTGACTATTTTGAGACGGTATTCATATGGACCTGATTGTTTCCACAGAGGCGCTCTCGGCATTTTGCGAGCGCGCGGCCCAGTTCGATTTCGTGACGGTGGACACTGAATTTCTCCGCGAAACCACCTATTGGCCTCGCCTCTGTCTCATTCAGGTCGCCACCGACGATGAGGCCGTACTCATCGATCCGTTGGCGGATCACCTCGACCTAAAACCCTTCTTTGCGCTGCTGGCCAATCCATCGGTCACCAAAGTGTTTCACGCCGCTCGTCAAGACATTGAAATCTTTGTCAAACTGACCGGCGCAGTGCCCCACAATATCTTCGATACCCAGATTGCGGCCAGCGTGTGCGGCTTTGGAGATAGCGCGTCCTATGACAGCCTGGTGCGCGCCATCTGCAAGGTCGAGCTCGACAAGTCCTCGCGCTTCACGGATTGGTCCGCGCGACCACTCTCCGAAAAGCAGCGCCTCTATGCGCTCGCGGACGTAACCTACCTGCGCGACATTTATCGCGAACTTCGCAAGCAGGTCGAACAGACTCGCCGCTGGGACTGGGTCGAAGACGAGCTCACCGTTCTGCGCAGCATCGACACCTATGTCGTCCAGCCCGAAGAGGCTTGGGAACGGCTGAAAATGAAGATCAACCGCCCGCGCGATCTCGCCGCCCTGAAGGTGCTGGCCGAGTGGCGCGAGCGCAAGGCGCAGACCACCGACCAACCGCGTAGCCGGGTCTTCAAGGACGACGCGCTGTTTGACCTGGCCGTGCAGCGCCCCCTGACGCCCGACGCTTTCGACAAGTTGCGTGCCGTGCCGCGGGGGTTTGGCAGAAGCTCGGCGGCAGCTGAGATCATCGAGCTTTTGAAGGGCGTTGAGGCTCTGCAGAAGTCAGACCTCCCTGCCCTGCCAGAGCGCTATCGCGGCCCCTCTCCCAAGGGTGCCGTCGGCGACCTCATTCGCGTCCTGTTGAAGTCGATCGCCGAGCAACACGGCGTGGCCGCCCGCATCCTTGCCACCTCGGACGATATCGACGCGCTCGTTCTTGACGACGACGCTGATGTACCTGCCCTGAAAGGCTGGCGCCGCAAGCTTTTTGGTGAAAAGGCGCTGGCGATCAAGCACGGCCGCATTGGTCTCGCTGCAACGCGCAAAGGCGTCGTGGAATTCGCCGTCAACCAACCCGAAGCGGCTGAGTAAATCTCAGCCGACTTCTACCCGTGCTTCCTTGTGTTCGGCAAAGTTCGCGAACTGGCTCAAACGGTTGCGAAGATGCTCGCCATCGAGGAAGGCGAAGTCCGCCGGCAGCTGCAGTACGAGCACATTGCCATCGAGCCGAAACCGGATTCGCGGCAAGATTCCGGGCATCGCTGCGGTCATGGGATAGGCGACGCGGAACAGCGTGCCGATCAGGCGGCCCCGGCGGATCATCTCGGGAGTAGCCAGCGGGATCAGCGTATTCGCTGACTTGCTCTTCACCCCGTCGTAACGGACCGAAATAGCGTGAGCCAGCACGGCGCGACCTGCATGGTCCACGCCGGTCAGGGAGCCATAGGCCACCGAGTCGACGCTTTGCGGACCACGGTAATCCGGATGGGCGCGCCAGCCGACATCGGCGAGCAGGCAGGCCACCTTTCGCAGCCGCGCTTCCTCGGCGCTCTCAACCGTGCCCGTAGCGGCGAAATACTGTGCAGTAAATTCGATCAGGTCAGTGGCGTGTGCCGGCGATCGCGAACGAAGAATGGCGAGTTCTTCCGCCCCCTGAACCAGCGGGTCAATGGCCTGCTCGGCTTCCGACAGAAGGCCATGCAGATAACCCTCACGGACACCAAGCGCCGAGAACACAACACTGTCGAACTTACCGGCACGGAGCACTTCGCCGAGGACAGCAGCGCCAAATGGCACCAGCTCGCGCCGGGAATTGCTGGCGCTGTTCGATCCCGGATAAGTCTTGAGCGACTCGGCGCCAATGATTTCGTCACAAACTGCGATCATCTCCGCCGCAGGAACCACATAGTCCTGCACCATATGCAGGGGGTAGTTCCGCAACTCCAGATGAAGTTTTGCAAGAGATCGCCAGGTACCGCCAATTGCAGCGAACTGACCACCAGGCTCTATATCGGCCAGCAGTGACTGCTTGAGCTTGTCGCGAACGAGCGCCGCGGCCTTCTTCGGCGAGCCATCAGCATCGTCCTGCAGCCGGATAACGCCTAGCTCGTGGGACTGCCCATTGGCATCACGGCCTCCGGTAATCACCGACAGCTCCAGGCTGCCCCCGCCGAGGTCGCCAACAACACCTGAAAATCCGGGAATACCGGCCACGACGCCGAGGGCAGCGAAATGCGCTTCTTCCTCGCCAGAGAGGACGCGGACTGGCACGTCGATTATCGCTTCGACCGCATCCACGAACTCCTGCCGGTTCGCGGCTTCGCGCACGGCGGAGGTTGCGAGGACATGCACCGTTCCCACCCGCATCATTCGGGCCACCATGGCGAACCGCTTGATGGCGTCGAGGGCCTTTTCGACGTTCGCGTCGGCCAGCCGTCCGCTCTGGGCAATGCCGCGGCCGAGGGCACAGGCTGATTTCTCATTGTAGAGCGGGGTCAACGAACGCGCGTGGCGTTCGTAGACCACCAGACGAACCGAGTTCGAACCGATATCAAGGACGGCGACCGGCTGGGCACCTTTGATACGACCTTGGGCCGTAGGATCGGCGTCGACGCCCCAGAATTGTGTCAAACTCAGCCCTCGTCGTCTCCAATCCCGGCGCTGCCGCGTCCAGACAGCGACGGATTGGTCATGAAATAGTCATGGGCGTTGAAGGGTTCCGCCCCCTCTGCAACCCGCAGCCGATGGGAACTACCATCGGGCAAGACTTCCCAACTTTGCTGATTGTCCTTCAAATAGGCAACCATGATCCTGTCCAGAATCTGCTTGTGCACGGTTCTGTTGAGGATCGGCACCATAACTTCCACGCGCCCGTCGAGGTTCCGTCCCATCAAATCAGCGGACGAAATATAGACCAGTGCGCGCTGCGACGGCATGGTCTCGCCATTGCCGAAACAGTAGATGCGGCTATGCTCGAGGAAACGTCCGACGACGGACTTTACCCGGATATTGTCGGAAAACCCCGGAATGCCCGGACGCAGGCAGCAGATGCCGCGGACAATGAGGTCAACCTTCACGCCCGCCTGGCTTGCGTCATAAAGCGCATCGATCACCTGTGGATCGACGAGCGAGTTCATCTTGAGAAGGATCGATGCCGGCTGGCCGTTGCGCGCCAGCTCGATTTCGCGGGCGATATTGTCCACCAGCGTTTGGCGGAGGTTCACAGGCGAGACGGCAATGGTTTCAAGTTCCGTCGGGCGAGCGTAACCCGTGATGAAGTTGAAAACGCGCGCCACGTCGCGGGTGATCGCCGGATCGATCGTGAAGTAGCTGAGATCAGTATAAATCTTGGCGGTAATCGGGTGATAGTTGCCCGTGCCGATGTGGCAATAGCTGACGAGCTTGCCCTTTTCGCGCCGCACCACCTGGCTGAGTTTCGCGTGGGTCTTGAGTTCGATGAACCCAAACACGACCTGCGCGCCGGCTCGCTCGAGATCGCGAGCCCAACGAATGTTGGCCTCTTCATCGAAGCGCGCCTTGAGCTCGACAAGGCAAGTCACCGACTTGCCGGCCTCGGCCGCCATGACCAGCGCCTTGACGATCGGGCTATCCGATGAAGTACGGTACAGCGTCTGCTTGATTGCCACGACGTCGGGATCGCGCGCAGCCTGCATCAGAAACTGCGCGACGACGTCAAAGCTCTCGAACGGATGGTGGACGAGGATATCCTTCGCCCGAATGGCAGCAAAACTGTCACCATTGTAGTCGCGAATACGCTCGGGGAAGCGGGCGATATAGGGCGTGAACTTCAGGTCCGGCCGCTCGACATCGCAAATCTTGCGCGCGTCGGCGAGACCGAGGAACCCCTGAACCTCAAATACGTCGGCGTCCTTGATGCCCATCTGCTCGCCGATCTGACGCTGCAAGGCACGCGGCATGGACCGTTCGATTTCGAGACGGATCACCTGCCCGCGACGACGCTGGCGCAGCGCGGATTCGAACTCCACCACCAGGTCGGCAGCTTCATCGTCGATTTCGATTTCGCTGTCTCGAATGATACGGAACGCGCCCGACCCGACCACTTCGTGGCCCGGGAACATCTTATGGAAGAACAGCTTCACCAGCGTGTCGATGGTCACGACTTCCGTGCGCCCTTCCGACACGAGTTCGGCAGGGAGGTTGATGAAGCGGTCAAGGTTGCCAGGAATGCGCACGAGCGCCGTAAGAGGCTGGTCGCTATCGGGGCGGCGCAGCTCGAATGCAAGCGCAAGTCCAAGGTTCGGAATAAACGGGAACGGGTGCGCAGGATCGACCGCGATAGGGGTCAGGACCGGGAAAATCTCTTCCCTGAACAGCTTCTGCAGATACGCGACCTGCTCCTCACTGAGATCGTTAGACTCGTGAATGACCACGTTCTGCGCGAACAACTCCTCGCGCAGTGTCTCCCAATGGTCCTGCTGATCGCGCTGCAAATGCTGCGCGAGAGTCCCGATTTCCTCAAGCTGCTCGGCCGGCGTCAGGCCGTCTGAACTTTGCTTGGTCAGTCCCGCGCGAATCTGCCCTTTGAGGCCAGCCACCCGCACCATGTAGAACTCATCGAGGTTATTGGCCGAGATCGAGACGAAACGAAGTCGCTCGAGCAGCGGATGGGCTACGTTGCCAGCCTCTTCGAGCACGCGCATGTTGAACTGTAGCCAGCTCACCTCGCGATTCACGAACCGCGCCGGGCTGGTCCGCAACGCCACGACATCCGGCCCAGCGCCTTCCGCCTCGGTGATCTCGCTCATGTCGTTCATTGCTCGAAGTCCCACTCCTCTTGGCCGCCACTGTCACGCTCCGCCTCCCGGAGCGCCAGGGCCTCAGCTGCAATCGTTCGGGTAATGGCCGTTCCCCTGGAAAGGGCCAGCCGATCCATGCGGTCTGCCAGAACCGCCACTTCCTCGGGGCTGCGCTCCATACGCGCCACGAGATAGTGGATGATTTTCGGGTCGACCTTGATCTGGCGATCGCCGAAAAGTTTGGCGAACATGTGTGACAGTTCTATGTCGTCACTGACCTCTAGACGAAAAGCCGGAGCTCTCCGCACACGGGATCGTACGTCGTCTGTCACGAGAGGCCAGTTGGAAATATCCTCGCGGGCCGTCAGCAAGAGCGTCCGGTTGCCACGCATGGCTTGGTTCAGCAGATGGAAAAGGCTCGGCTCGTCATAACCGAGCCGATCGACATCCTCGACCACCAATGGCCCGCGGGCATCCGCCTCCGCAATCTCGGCAACCGTCTCTGGTGTCACCATCGCAGCGTGACTGCGATCAGCGAAAATCCGCGCCAAGTGCGATTTACCCGAAGCAGCCGGGCCGATAAGAACCGTCACGGCATCGGGCCAATGTGGCCACGCAACTATACGGCTGTGCGCAAGAGCATTGCCCTCGCCCACCAGGAAATCGTCGGCGGCGTGGGACGGCACATGCTCGAATTCAAGCGGCAGCTGCCGCAATTTGCCGTCACGCTGAGGGATTGCCACCCTGGCCACCATGGGTTGATCCAAGATAGAGGCTGCTGCCCTTGTACTTGCGGATGCCATAGCGCACCAGCACGCCGCCGATTGCCGCCAGCGGCACAGCCAGCAGCAGCCCGACAAAACCAAACAGCGCGCCAAAGGCCAGTAGTGCGAACATCAGCCAGACGGGGTTGATGTTTATCGAGCCGCCGACGAGTTTGGGATACAGCACGTTGCCCTCGATGAACTGCCAGCCCATGAAGATGGCAAAGACCAGCGCGATCATCCACCAGTTGGGCCAGAACTGCACGGTCGCAATGCCCATGGAAAGTGCGAAGCCGACGCCAAAGCCGACATAGGGGATGAAGCTGAGGAGGCCCGCAATGAGGCCCACGGCGAGCCCGAAATTGAGGCCTACCAGGGACAGCGCCACCGCATAGAAGGCAGCGTCGATCAGCAGCACGCCACCCTGCCCTCTGATCACGCCAGCCATAGAGCTGTCGATGTCCCGAAGAATGCCGAGAATCTCAGCGCGATAGCGTCGAGGCAGCAGGTCATGTACGCCGCGCACCATGCTTTCCCAGTCGAGTAGAAGGTAGAACGCAACGACGGGGGTGAAAATCGCAAAGCCGATGACGCTAATCAGGGTCAAGCCGGACGCAAGGATTTCCGAGGTCACGACGCCAGCGAAGCCGACCACCTGGCCAAGAATGTCCGACACGCTACGCTCAACCTGGGCGGCTCGCTCGGGGCCAAGCCACTGGTTGAGCTCCGGCGCCCAGCGCCGCACCAGCGCCTCGAGGTCGGACGCGTAACCAGGCAGGCGCTGAACGAGCCCCACAACCTGCGTCACGACCATTGGCACGAGCATCACGAAGACGCTGATGACGAGCGCTACGACGCTCAAAAGTACCACGGCCGTGGCCCAGCCGCGGTTGAATCGCCACTTCTGCAATTGGCTGACAAGCGGATTGAGCAGATAAGCTAGTGCTGCGCCCACGACAAACGGCAGAAGAATGCCGCGGAATATCCAGAGGGCAAGGATCAGAAAGAAGAAGAAACCGATCCAGATCAGCACTTGATTTCTAAGGTTCATGGTGCCGGCCGGCCCTTGCGTCTGACTATCCAAGAAGCTATCAGGCCCTAAAGCGAATTTGGCAGCAAGTGTTGATCACCCAATGCTGACGAAAACGCCAGAAAAACAAAGACCTGGAGCATTCAGCGATTCGAGGATCGCGTGAAAAGCTCTAGCGGCCAGCACCGTTAAGTTCAACCAGACCGGGTCTCGGCAGCGAAAGCGTTACCGATATCCCCAGCAATGGCTCTAGGCTCATGTCCGACACGCAAAACCTGCCATCAAACGGCCTGTCATACAAGCAGGCTGGTGTTGATATCGATGCTGGCAACGCCCTGGTCGAGGCTATCAAGCCCGCCGTACGTTCGACCCGGCGCCCTGGCGCTGATGGCGAAATCGGCGGCTTTGGCGGGCTCTTCGATCTGAAAGCCGCAGGCTTCAAGGACCCCGTTCTGGTCGCCGCCAATGACGGTGTCGGCACCAAGCTCAAGATCGCCATCGACACCGGCAAGCATGACACCATCGGCCAGGATCTGGTCGCCATGTGCGTCAACGACCTCGTGGTTCAAGGCGCCGAGCCGCTGTTCTTCCTCGACTATTTCGCCACCGGTAAGCTCGACGTTGCGCAGGGGACCGCCATCGTCGAAGGCATCGCGCATGGCTGCCGCCTCGCGGGCTGCGCCCTGATCGGGGGTGAAACCGCCGAAATGCCGGGCATGTACCACGGCAACGACTATGACCTTGCAGGCTTCGCAGTTGGCGCCGCCGAGCGAGATGCCCTGCTTCCGCGCAAGGACATCGCGGCCGGCGACACTCTCGTCGCCATTGCCTCGTCGGGCGTTCATTCCAACGGCTACTCGCTAGTTCGCAAGATTGTCGAGCTTTCAGGTATCGAGTGGAGCGCAGACGCTCCCTTCGCACCGGGCAAGACACTCGCCGAAGCCCTGCTTGAACCCACGCGCATCTACGTCAAGTCGCTCCTTGCCGCCCTCAAGGCAGGCATCGGCATCAAGGCGCTAGCCCACATTACCGGCGGCGGCTTCATCGACAATATTCCGCGCGTCCTGCCCGACGATCTCGCCGCAGATGTCGATCTTGATGCGGTCACCGTTCCCGCTGTCTTTGGATGGTTGGCCAAGGTCGGCGGCATGAGCGAGCGTGAAATGCTGCGCACCTTCAACTGTGGCGTTGGCATGCTGGTCGCCGTAACCCCCGAAGATGCAGAAAAGCTCGTGGAGGCGCTGACAGCCTCGGGCGAAACGGCTGCCATCGTTGGTCAGTTGACCCTTCGCACCGGCGAACCCGTGACTTTCCGCGGAAAGCTCGCCCTGTGAGCCGCAAGAAGGTCGGCGTACTTATCTCCGGCCGCGGCTCAAACATGTCCGCGCTGATCGAAGCAAGCAAGAATCCGGACTATCCGGCGGAAATTGTTGGCGTTCTCTCCAACAAGGCGGCGGCACCCGGTCTTCTGGCGGCCCAGGAAAACGGCATCGCCACGACCTCGTTGGCCCAGAGCAAGTTTCCCAGCAGGGAAATGTTCGAGGACACGATGACTCTCGTGCTTGAAAGCTGGGAGGTGGACTATGTATGCCTCGCCGGCTTCATGCGTATCTTGGGAGAGGATTTCGTCCTCCGCTGGCAGGGCCGGATGATCAACATCCACCCGTCCCTCCTGCCCGCTTACAAAGGCCTTGATACGCACACCCGCGTAATCGCCGATGGCGGCACTGAACACGGCTGCAGCGTCCATTTCGTCACGCCAGGCCTCGATGAAGGCCCCGTGATCCTCCAGGCCCGCGTGCCAGTGCTTCCGGGCGATACGCCTGAGACACTGAGCGCCCGTGTGCTGGTCGAAGAGCACAAGATCTATCCTAAGGCTCTGGCAATGCTCACCCGCGGAGAAGTCTCGCTTTAAGTGGCGCCCCTCGCCCGGCCTTCGCGCCGGAGCACGACGCTCTGCACGATCAGCCCAACGACGAAGGCCAACAGCAGCGCTGTATGGGCCCCCAGCACAATGGGCGAACTCACGCTCGACGCAAGCGGCGCCCCATCAGGCACCCGCGTCAGCGTTTCTGTGACTGTCGGCACCAACAGCAGCAGGACGCTGAAGCTGAGACTGATGGTTTCGATGTAGCGCCGCATGCGACCTAAAAAGGTCACGCGGTGAACGCCGTAGCCTACGGCGATCACGATCAGCGTCACGCCGCCAATGACATAGCTCACCGGCTGTTTCGCCACCAGAAACGCCGTGGCGCCCCCCAAGACCATCGAAGCCAAATAGATCGCGCCCGGGATCGACCGCGGCACTATGCGGCCATGCCGCACCAGCATATAGGCGGCCGTACCGAGTGCCGGCAGGCTACCAAGCGTGTGAACCCAACCAATGGGAGAAATACCGAACATTTCTAGTCCTTCATATCGGATGGCGCACTGAGCGCCGTTATATATCTACTAGTTGGTAGGCATCTCCAACAGGGATCGACGCGCGCGCCCCCGTACCTACCTGACGAAGCGTTCCACAAGAGGGCGAACGATCATTTCGAATACTGCAGCATCCCCATGGGCGCGGCTCGAAAGCATGGCTCCATGGACAGTGGCCACAAAAACTTCCGCTTCGATCTCGGGCGCATGCACCATCTGCAGGCCTCCCTGCTCAATGCCCTCCCGGAGCACGCTCGCCACCCACCTAGCCAGTGTCCGAAAATGCGCCCGCACCTCCGCCGCCACCTCTTCAGGCAGGGCCGGCATCTGGCTGGCCAGCAAAGCGCAAACGCAAAACGGCTCCGAGCCCGAAGCAATGCAGGTCTGCCAATAGCCGGTGTAGGCCCTCAGTCTTTCCGCTGGATCGGCAATGGCCTGATCCATTTGCCTGAGCCCTTCTACAGCCTCCCGGCGATACTGCTCCACCAAAACCCGAACCAGTTGCGCCTTGGTTGGAAAGTGGTGGTGTATGCTTGCCTTGCGGATGCCGACGACACTGGAGATATCCGCATAGCTAAACCCGTCATATCCGCCCGACAGAATAAGCGGTCGGGCTTGGCGGATGATTTCTTCGGCAGTGCTCGAAAGGTCGGTCATGCAATATACCTACCTTCTAGTAGGTTGATCGTCAATCGCCAATCTCATCCGGCCAGGGGGCGAACTGCAGTTCCGGCCAAAGCTGCATGGCGCGTACCGCTTTGGCCTCATGCGTTGCTCGGTTGGGCAGCGCTGGGTTCGGCGTCAGCCGGAAGGAAAAGAGGTCATCGATACCGAACGGGGCGAAAATCGCGATCTCGCCCCGGTCCAGCCTGGCAGCGACTGCGTGCGTCTTGGTTGCAAAATACAACAGCATATCGACGCTGCAGGTTAGCTCTGGATAGGCCAGCCCAAACTTATCAGGAAACCAGAGGTGCACTCGCGCCTGGTTGCGCACCTCAACGGGAATTGCGCTGCCTGCGAAACGCGCCTGCACGTGCTGGATGATGCGATCCTCGGCGAGATAGCTTCGATCACTGGGGTCGAAATAGGCAATGTCGGCATCATTGATGCCATAGTGGCTCGGACGGCCGGTCAACGCGTTCCAGACAGTGTTGTAGACCACGCCGGAGGCGACCAGCGCATCTGGCAACGCCAGCTCCTCAAGGCCATGTAAAAGGCCCATGAGAAAAGAATCGGCCAGGATAATCTCAATCAGAGCCCGCCGCTGCGCCTCACTCCCGGCGCCGGAATATTTCAGATGATCGCCCATGCCGCCTCCTGTCGTAGCAAGGCAGGAGATTCTGCTGACAGGCCCTGTCAGCAATCAGGAGGCGTCTGAGCCATCACTTCAATTGATATGACTCATCGTCAAAATCGGTTCGACCTTTGTTCTCTGCAGGCGTACTTTCCGGCCCATTCAAGAAAAGGCATAAAAAATGAGTCTGCGTGACTGGTTCTGGATCATTCTCCTCGGCGCAATCTGGGGCTGCTCATTTGTCTTCAACGCCATCCTGATCCGCGAAATCGGCCCCCTCTGGGTCACCTCGCTTAGGGTCAGTATCGGCGCTCTGGGCTGCTGGGTCGTCATGCTGGCGCTGCGCAAGTCGGTGCCGCGCGATCCCAAGCTCTGGCTGCAACTTGCCGGCCTCGGCATCGTCGCCTATGCGATCCCCTTTGCGCTCTTCCCTCTCGCCCAGGCTCATCTCGCCAGCGGCATCGCTGCCATCATCAATGCCCTTACCCCAATGGTGACTGCGCTGATCTCCCACGTCTGGGTCGGCGGCGAAAGGGCCTCTCCCACGAAGTTCACGGGCGTCGGCATCGGCTTCCTTGGCGCTGTCATCCTTGTGTCCCCCGCTCTTGCCGGCGGCGGCTCATCGCAGCTCTGGGCAATTGCGGCGTGCCTCGGTGCGACGGTGTGCTACGCCCTGACGCTCAATATCACGCGCAGCTTCAAACACGTGGAGCCGACCGCTCTTGCTTCTATCGCCCTCACGGGTGCGGCCGTGGTTTCGATCCCGGTTGCCTTCTTCGCCGAAGGCGCGCCGGTCATGACCCGGCCTGAAACCTACGGGGCAGCACTGGCCATCGGCCTGCTGTCGACGGCTTTTACCTTCCAGGTCATGTATCGAATTCTGCCGCGCGTCGGCGCCACCAACTTCGCCACCACGACCTTCATCGCGCCCATCTCGGCGCTCATCATCGGCACGACGGTGCTCGGTGAAACCATCCTGCCCATTCAAATTCTGGGCATGTTCGTGATCTTCTTCGGCCTGCTGTTTATAGACGGCCGCATTCGCCAGATTTGGCGCCGCGCAACCGCGTAGTCCCGGGAACCTCCTGCCGGCTCTGCCGTTTGCTCGCAGGAGGTCATCATGCCCGAGCCAAGGCCCGACATCGACCCGCGCCCTATCCCCGAGATCATTCCGCAGCCGGAGCCGCCTCGGCCCCGTCCGGTGGAACCCTATCCCCCCGGCACCGAAGAAATCCCGCCGCCCGATCAACCGCTGGGCGATCCCGAGCCATTCCCGCAGCCGGAAATCCCGCCGTTTCCAGGCGATCAGCCTGGCCCAAGGGAGGTATGAATGCGCGATCCCCGCAAACACGAGCCCAAAGTCCCGCACAACCACCCGACCCCGGTGCCACCAATGCCGGTCAACCTGCCGATTGGCGACGCAGACAATCCCTACACGTCGCCGCTACGACATGATCAGGATACGGAAAAGCCCGACCCAGCGTTACCGCCGGAGCCGGGCCATGATATCAATCCGTAGCTGGAAGATTATTCGATCCCGAGCTTCTTCTTCATCAGGTCGTTGAGGGCCTGTGGGTTGGCCTTGCCGCCGGAAGCCTTCATGGCCTGGCCAACAAACCAGCCGATCATGGTCGGCTTGGCCAGCACCTTGGCAACCTGATCCGGATTCGCGGCGATAATTTCGTCCACGATCTTCTCGATGGCGCCCAGGTCGGTAACCTGCTTGAGGCCACGACGTTCGACGATTTCTGCCGGCACACCTTCGGGTTCTTCCGAGATCAGAATCTGCAGGACGTCCTTACCGCCCTTGGAGGAAATCGTGCCGCCAGCGATGAGGTCGACGAGGCCGGCGATCTGGGCCGGCTGCAGGTGCGTCTCCCAAACGGCGAGCCCCTGGCTATTGGCATAGGCCGCAACGTCGCCGTTGAGGATATTGGCTACGGCCTTGCCGTCGCGCTTGGAGCCGCCATCGGCCACGCAGGCCTCAAAGTAGTCCGCCGTTTCGCGATCGAGCGTCAGCACCATGGCGTCATAAGGCGTCACGCCATAGTCGCCGATGAAGCGGGCCTGCTTTTCGTCCGGCAGCTCCGGAAGGTTCTTGCCGAGCTCGGCGACGAAGGCATCGTCGAACTCAAGCGGCAGCAAATCGGGATCGGGGAAATAGCGATAGTCGTGCGCCTCTTCCTTCGAGCGCATTGAGCGCGTTTCGCCGTTCTTGGGGTCGAAGAGACGCGTTTCCTGATCGATCGAACCACCATCTTCCAGAATGTCGATCTGGCGACGCGCTTCATATTCGATCGCCTGGCCGGCAAAGCGGATAGAGTTGACGTTCTTGATTTCGCAACGCGTGCCGAATTCACCGCCGGGGCGGCGCACAGATACGTTGACGTCGGCGCGCATGGAGCCCTGCTCCATATTGCCATCGCAGGTGCCGAGGTAGCGCAGGATGGTGCGCAGCTTCGAAAGATAGGCCTTGGCCTCTTCCGACGAACGCAGATCCGGCTTCGAGACGATCTCCATCAGCGCCACGCCCGACCGGTTGAGGTCGACATAGCTCATGTTCGGATGCTGGTCGTGAATCGACTTACCTGCGTCCTGCTCGAGATGCAGGCGCTCGATACCGATCTCGATCTGCTCGCCATCGACGTCGAGCAGAACCTTGCCCTCGCCAACGATCGGATCCTTGAACTGGGAAATCTGATAGCCCTGAGGCAAGTCCGGATAGAAATAGTTCTTTCGATCGAACACCGAACGCTTGTTGATCTTGGCCTTCAAGCCAAGGCCGGTACGCACCGCCTGACGGACGCACTCTTCGTTGATCGTCGGCAGCATGCCGGGCATGGCCGCGTCCACAAAGCTGACATTGGCGTTGGGCGGATTGCCGAAGGCCGTCGAGGACCCCGAAAAGAGTTTCGACTCGCTCGTGACTTGCGCGTGCACTTCCATGCCGATGATCACTTCCCAATCACCGGTCGAACCGGAAATGAGGCGCTTCTTGTCAGGGGTGCGGGTGTCGACGAGGGTCATACGTGGGCGGTCCTATGCAGCTGCCGGAAGCATTTTCCGGAAGCGTATCTTGTCCAAGTCATAATTCAGGCTGGCAGTGAATTTCATACCGCGCCAGACAGGCTCATAGCCCAGTCGCGAATAGAAGCGCACTGCCCCGGCATTGCCGGCATAGGTCTCAAGCTCTGCGTGGCCGAAACCCTCTATGGCGATAGCCTCTTCCAAAGCCGCAAGCAAGGCCGCTCCTACACCCCTGCCCTGTGCCGCGGGCGCCACCCACAAATCTGAAATGGTTTGATCCGAAGTCTCACGCGCGCCCCAGCCCAGATATTCGCGCCCAGCGACGGCAAGAATGATCGTTTCCGGCTTCTCCGTGCAAAACTGGACAAACTCGCGCCGCAGCTTTTCAGCATCCGTTCTGCCGGCATCATTCATGCCGAAGGCGCTGTTCTTCCACGCCTCAAAGCCGATCTCGCCTAATCGCGCAGCGTCCGCTACCTCAGCCTGGCGTAGGATCACTCGACGTCCCCGGAATATGGATGCAGCATCTTTTCCAGATGCACGCTCATAAGCGCCTCGTGGGCACCACGGCCCGCGCTGCGCAGCGCCAGAATTTGATAACCCTGCCGCTCGTAAAAGCGCACTGCCCGGACGTTGTCCGCTGGCGTTTCCAATTGCACCTTGCTGGCCCCCTGCAACTCCATCACCGTTTCCATACGATTGAGGAGTCGCGCACCAATGCCATTGCCCTGCATATCGGGCATCACGAAGAGGTAGGGAATATAGTTGCGCCGCAAAGCGCGGCAGCACCAGCCCACCACAATACCGTTGATCGTCGCAACGATGGCATTGGGCCAGTTCATACCCGCGGCCTGAGACAGCCGCGCCCGCTCGATTTCACGCAACCCCGGCCGCGCGTCGAGCAGCGGTCGAATGCCGGTGTCCCAAGCGGAGAAGGCGATATCGGCCATACGGGCGGCGTCGGATATCTCGGCCTTCCGAATCTCGATCATTGCCATCGCCGCCTCCCGTCACTGCTCGGTTACGCGACTGCCGGATTCCTCAGCCGCAGATGGCCTATCGTGCCCGGCGACGAGCAGCGATGATGCCTTTTTCGTAGTTCACGTTCCAGTCGATGAGCGTGCGCCAGATAAGTTCGGCCTGATCTTCGTCCAATTCAAGGTCGACGCTGCGCGAGCGCACCCTGTTGATGATCGTCTCAATGCGCGCCGGGTCATAGGCCTCATGCGGATCAGTCTTGATCTCAGCCATTCGCGTCACATAGCGGTGGCGCTCAGCGAGCAAGGCGAGCAGTTGCTGGTCGATGCGGTCGATTTCGGCCCGCACATCATCCTTGCTTTCACATTCGACGGGCAGTTTGGTGGCGGCGGTCACTATCGGTCCTCAGGGCTATGGTCTGTTGCTGGTTTGCACCGGCACGCCTGTGATTTCAACCGCCGAACGCCAAATTCTGGACGGCCCCAGCTCCTGGGGCTAAAGAGGGCACATGTCTAGCCAGTTTGAGATTGCTTGAGTCCCCGTCCACTCGCGACGGGGCAGAATGAACCACCCGCCCGCTGAGCGCGACGCCAGCGGCTGGGTCTGTTTGTTCGCGGCTGTACAAAGCCCAGCCGCTGCTAGGCACCTCAAGACAAATGAACGTTTCCCGACACGAACGCCGAGTTCTCGGCGTGCTGGCCCTTGGCGGCCGGATTTGCCTCATCCGTGACGACGAAGGCAAGACCATCGACATCGAATGCTACACCCGCGAAGGCTGGGTCATGACTGACTGCACCTTCGACATGTTCAAGAGCATGCGCTCCAAGAAGGTCATCTCCTCCGTACGCGGCGGCCCCTATCGCATTACTAAGCAGGGCCTCGAAACCCTGCGCGT
>NZ_JAFKHD010000009.1 GCF_017307565.1 Devosia sp. | reverse complement strand
ACGATCCCCGGCAATTCGGGCTTGAGCGAGAGCGAGAGGCAGGCGCGCATCGAGATGGCGTGGCGCCCGTTCCACGACACGGTCGCGGCGACGGTCGAGGCGCGGCAGGCGGCGGGGCGCGAGACGCGGCTGGTGTCGGTGCACTCCTTCACGCCCGTCTATTTCGGCAAGCAGCGGCCGTGGCATATCGGCATCATCCATGACGGCGACGAGCGCATCGCCGCTCCGCTGCTCCGTGCCCTGAACGGCGTTGCCGGCATCGTCGTCGGCGACAACGAGCCGTATTCCCCGGCCGACCTGGTTTACTTCACGCTGGAAAAGCATGCGCGCTCGCGCGGCCTTGCCTGTGCCATGATCGAGATCCGCAACGACGCCATCGCGACAGGGGCCGACCAGGCGCGGTGGGCGCGGCTGCTTGCAGCGATGCTGGACAAACTCGAGGTTTCGGGCGGCGCAGCGCCGGCCATGGCTTCGTCATCGGGAGGGCGGCATGCCTGAACCCATCAAGCTTTTCGTGCGCTATGTCGACAAGATGAACTATGGCGTCGGGCGCTTCGCCATGTACCTCATCTTCCCGATGGGGGCGATCCTGCTCTACTCGACGGTGATGCGGCTCATCCTCGGCTACCCGGTGAACTGGGCGCTGGAGATGACGCAGTTCATGCTGTCAGCCTACTATCTGCTCGGCGGCGCCTATTCCATGCAGCTCGACGCGCATGTGCGCATGGACCTGTTCTACTCCAACATGAAGCCGAGGACGCGCGCGATCACCGATTCCATCACGATCCTCGCCGTCATCTTCTATCTGTGCGTGCTGCTCGGCGGAGGCATTTCCTCGACCAACTATGCGATCGTCTACGGGCAGAAGAACTATACGGCCTGGGGGCCGCCGCTGTGGCCGATCAAGGTCGTCATGTGCATCGGCATCTTCCTCATGCTGCTGCAACTCATTTCCACCTTCATAAAAGACGTCGCCATCGCGCGCGGAAAGCCGATCGCATGAGCTCGGAATTCATCACTCTCTTCATGTTCGGTACCATGATGGTACTGCTCTTCACCGGGCAGCGCGTCTTCGGCGTCATCGGCTTCGTGGGTTGCACCGCCGCGCTGTGGCTGTGGGGCAAGGGATCTTTCGAGATGCCCTTCAATGCCTCCTTCCAGGTGATGAACTGGTATCCGCTGATCACCGTGCCGTTCTTCATCTTCATGGGCTATATGCTGTCGGAATCCGGCATCGCGACCAATCTCTACCGGTTGTTCCATGTCTGGGCCGGCCCGGTGCGCGGCGGCCTTGCGCTCGGCACCATCGGCCTGATGGTCCTGATCGCGGCCTTGAACGGCCTGTCCGTGGCCGGCATGGCGATCGGCGCCACCATCGCGCTGCCGCAATTGCTTAGGCACGGCTACGACAAGGTGATGGTCACCGGCGTCATCCAGGCGGGTTCGTCGCTCGGCATCCTGATTCCGCCCAGCGTGGTGCTGGTGCTCTACGCCATGATCGCGCGCCAGCCGGTGCTCGACCTGTGGCTCGCCGGCGTTGGCCCGGGGCTGCTTATGGCGGTCATCTTCGCAGCCTATGTCTACATACGCTGCCTTTTGCAGCCCGAGATCGGGCCTGCGCTGCCGGCGGAAGAACGCGCCCAGATCACCTGGTCCGAAAAATTCTCGCTGCTGCGCGCCGGCCTTCTGCCCATCGCCATCTTCGTCATCATGATGGGCCTGTTCATGTCGGGCACCACCAGCCTGGTGGAAAGCTCCGCGGTGGGCGCTGCGCTGGCGGCACTGGCGGCTTGGTGGGCGGGCAACCTGAACCGCAAGGTGTTCGAGGAATCGACGCGCAACACGCTCTCTATCTCGTGCATGTTCATGTGGATCATTCTCGGCGCGCTCTGCTTCAGCTCGGTCTACGACGGGCTCGGCGCGGTCAAGGCGGTCAAGACGCTGCTGATCGACACCTGGGAGTTTGGCCCCTGGACGGTGCTGATCCTGATGCTTCTATCATTCATCGTCATGGGCATGTTCCTGGACGACACGGCGATGCTGGTCATCGTGGCGCCGCTCTATATTCCACTGGTGAAAAGCCTCGGCTTCAATCCGATCTGGTTCGGCGTGCTCTACACCATCACCTGCCAGATCGCGTACATAACGCCGCCCTTCGGCTACAATCTGTTCCTGATGCGCGCGATGGCGCCGCCGGAGATAACGTTGATAGATATCTA
>NZ_JAFKHD010000526.1 GCF_017307565.1 Devosia sp. | reverse complement strand
CAGTTCATCCAGCAGCGCCAGCTTCTTGGCTGGCCGCGCAAAGGCACGCCAAGTGTGGGCGTCCACGCGCTTATGGAGGTTGAACGAAACATTGGCGCGCGTCTCGCCGCGCACCCGGGTGCCCCGCAGTTCTGCCGGCAGAACCCGCGTATCATTGACCACGAGAACGTCGCCCGGCCGCAGGATTTCGAGAAGATCGGGAATGTGCCGGTCTTCAAGGGCCTCGCCCGGTCGCACCAGCAGCAGGCGCGCGGAATCGCGCGGCTCGGCCGGGTGCAAGGCGATCAGTTTTTCGGGCAGGTCAAAGTCGAATTCGGAAACACGCATATCGGCTCGTTAGCATGACTACTACGCAAAACGTAGCTTCTCGCCGAACGAAAACGGAGAAATGGCAACAAAGTTGCCCTAGTCGGAGGCATGTCGGCGTCTAAAGCATCCGGATCATCAGGGCGCCCACGACCAGCAATACGGCGCCGGCCACGCGACCCATGGTGATCTCGCGCACGGCCATGCCCATGAAGCCGACCTTGTCGAGCACAAGGCCCGCCATCAGTTGCCCGGTCACAGAGAGCGCCATCACCGCCGCCGCGCCAATCATCGGCGTCAGAGTGATATTGGAGAAGACGTAGAAAGCACCCAGCAGACCGCCCGCAATCAGGGTCCAGCGCGCGGGCGCGGCGAAATTGATCGGTGTCGCCGTCACGTGGCTAAAGACGAAGGCCAGCGCCCAGAGCACCACGCCACCGGCGAGAAATGACACGGCCGCCGCCGCGATCGGCACTTCGAGCGTCCGGCCGAGGCTGGCATTGATCGGCGCCTGCACGGCAATGCAGGCGCCCGCGAAGACGCCCATCAGCGCCCAGAGCAGAGTATCCATCTTCAAAGTCTTCGATCCTGGAAGGTTCGGTAGAATCGGCCGGAGAGCCCAGACCTGAAATGGTATCCCCTTTTGAGCCCTGTGGACCCACACATTTGGATGGGGCGCTACATCCCTAAATTGCTCGACCGGCACGACACCGTCCACAGCCCGCCACCCACGACTGACAGAACGCCGCCGACGGCAGCCTTCTGTCCTTCGGACACGCGGCCGATGCGGAAGCTGAGAGTGAGATGCTCCTTTGCCTTGTCGTCGCGCCAGGATACGTCCGCGCCCTCGACGTCCTCACCGACAAAGCCGCGCGAGATGTATTCGCCGTCATAATCGGGACTGTCACCATTGGTCGACACGCCAAAATCGTCCGTAAGCTGCATCTCGACGCTGAGGATGGGCTGCACGAAGGCTTGGCCGATGACATAGGTCAGCGAAACCTCGCCCTTGGCGTCGGCGCAGGTCACGGTATCGAGCGCATAGGCTCCCGCCGGAGACAGGACTGTCACCAGCGCAAAGATCCACGTTCTGAGCATTTTGTCCCCTATCGAGCTGTGCATCGGCGGTTACGGAGCCGGCCATCATTCGAGGTCTTGTCCCACGCCACGCGCAGACCAACCAAGATGCATTCGATATTGGGATTGGCAGTGTCGTTTATGCTCTGAGGCCTGCCCCACGACAAAGGACCGGCGCGCCCGCGTCTGCCCGCGAGCGAAAGGCTGGCGGCCGAAGCCGCCAGCAAAAGCTTAGGCGAGGTCGGCCGCAACCTTGACCGAAACCATCTTGTCCGGATTGATCACGGGCTCGCCGCGCTTGATCTGGTCGACGTTTTCCATGCCTTCGATGACCTGACCCCAGACGGTGTACTGACGGTCGAGGAAACGCGCATCGCCGAAGCAGATGAAGAACTGCGAGTTGGCGCTGTTCGGATCCTGAGCGCGAGCCATCGAGGCGGTGCCGCGAACGTGCGGCTCGGCCGAGAATTCCTGCTTCAGGTTGGCGTACTGCGAACCACCGGTGCCGGTGCGCGAGGGATTGAAGTCGGACGAGTTGGAATTGCCGAACTTCACGTCGCCGGTCTGGGCCATGAAGCCGTCGATCACGCGGTGGAACACCACGCCGTCATAAGCACCTTCGCGAGCCAGCTTCTTGATGTGGTCGACATGGCCCGGGGCCAGGTCCGGACGCATCGCGATGACCACGTTGCCCTTGGTCGTTTCGATGACGAGGGTGTTTTCGGGATCGGCGTAATCGGCCATGATTTTCGCTTTCTTGAGAAATGAAGTGGCCCGGATTTAGGGCTATTAGTTGGGGAGCGCAAGGCTGGAGGATCGAAGCACGCGGCCCCACCCCCTCCCAACCTCCCCCA
>NZ_JAFKHD010000324.1 GCF_017307565.1 Devosia sp. | reverse complement strand
CGGTTATGGCACGGGCGACATGGGGCACGGTGAGCCCGACAAAGGCAATTGGGCCGGCAGCGGCGACGGCGGAACCGGCAAGGACGACCGAGGCGAGACCGGCGAGACCGCGCGAGAGGCCGATGCGCTGGCCGAGCGATCGGGCAACATCGTCGCCCATGCTGAGACCGTCCAGAAGGCGCGCGGTGGCGAGGGCAAGCAGCGCCCCGACGAGGATGAAGGGGCTGACCTGAAGGGCGATTTCCATGGAGCGGCCGGCGAGCGAGCCAACCTGCCAGAAGCGCACTTCATCGAGGGTGCGGGGGCTGGTGAGGAGGATGCCATTGATGATGGCCTGCATGACGGCGGTCATGGCGGCACCGGCAAGGGCGAGCTTGATGGGCGTGGCGCCTTCGCGGCCGAGGGAGGCCACGGCATAGACGACAAGCATGGCGGCGCCGGCGCCCACGAAGGCCAGCCAGACATAGAGCGAAAGCTGGGTGATGCCGAAGACGGAGACGCCGAGCACGACGAAGAGCGCGGCGCCGGAATTGATGCCAAGGATGGATGGATCGGCGAGTGGATTGCGCGTGGCGCCCTGGAGGACTGCGCCGGAGAGGCCAAGGGCTGCGCCGACGAGAACGCCGACTACGGTGCGTGGGAGGCGCAGATCCCAGATGATGCGGTGTTCGGTCAGGCCTGGGTCGAAGGAGACGAGCGCGGACCAGACCATGTCATAGGATATGGGGCGAGCGCCCGTTGCCATCGAGAGCAGCACAATGGCGAACAGCGCAACGCAGAGGAGAACCAGGCCAAGGCCCAGTGCCGCAGCGCGGCCTGTTCTGGGATCGCGTCCCGTTGCCGACATCAGGGCGTCAGATCGGGGTTGGCCGCGGTGATGGCGGCGGTGAGATCGGTCAGGGCGGCGGCGTAGTGGATGTAGTTGCGCAGCCAGAAGGCGGGCCATTCGGCAACCTGGCCGGCCTTGGCGCCCGGAATGAGCGTCCAGGTGGGCTGGGCCAGTGCGGTCTTCAGCGTGGACGGGGAGCGATTGTCCACGAGGACGAGATCGGCGGGGTACTTGTCGGCGTTTTCCCAGCTGACGTTTTCAAAGTAGTTGTTGCCGGCGGCATCGACGCCCTCGGGCACGACGATATCGAGGCCCCAGGACTGCATGTCGAGCAGCTCGGCAGCGCCGGCCGGGTCGCCGACATAGAGCGCGTCATCGCCCGCATAGACGGCGAGCACTTTCAGGCCCGGCTTGGCGGCGACGGCGGCCTTGAAATCTGTGAGGGCGGTTTCGAAGGCGGCCTTCTGCTCGGCAATCGCGGGCTGGGCGAGATCGGCACCGAGGCTGGCGGCGAGCTTTTCATAGTCCTCGATCATGACGAGGATGGAATCGCCGGCGGAAATGCCGGTGATGGGGGCCAGCTGGCTCAGCAGGGAAACGACGTTTTCGCCACCCGACCAGACGGTGTTGCGATCCCACCATTCGGCAAGGACCAGATCGGGATCGAGGGCAGCGGCCTTTTCGATATCGACCTCGCCCCAGGCCTGACCGATGATTTCGATGCCGGTGAGATCGAGGCCCTGCAGGGCCTTGGCCTCGGCAATGGGACCATCGGCGTAAATGCCGACGGGGCGGATGCCCAGGGGAATGAGGCCCGCTGCTGCGTCCTGGCTCGCGATGATGCGCTGGGGGACGGCGTCGAGGGTCACGGTCTGACCCGAGCCATCGGTGTAGGTCCAGGGCGCGGCGCTTACTGCGGCGACGAGGACAGACGAACTGAGGGCGGCAAGAGCGAAGGCGCGGATGGACATGGGCTCACCTCAAGATAAAGCGAGCGTTTTCTGCCTTTGTAATGATGAATGGTCAAGTCAAGTTTGTTGATTGGGGTGTGGGGGGGGCTGGTCGACATCCCCCTCCCGGCCTCCCCCTTTCAAGGGGGAGGTGGGGATAGAGGTTGGGGGGCACGCCGCCCGCTGTCAGGCCGGACGGCGGTACTGGTAGATGCCGACGTCGATGGAGCCTTCGGTGAAACCGGCCTCGCAGTAGCTCAGGTAGTAGACCCACTTGCGCTTGAAAGTCTCGTCGTAGCCGAGGGGGGCAATCATGGGCCAGCGTTCGAGGAAGCGCTCGCGCCAGAGTTTTAGGGTCTTGGCGTAGGACAGGCGGAAGTTCTCGACGTTTTCGAGGACGAGGCCATATTTCTCGCCGAACTCCCGCATCACCGTCTTGGTCAGCAGCATGCCGCCCGGGAAAATGTAGCGCTGGATGAAATCGGGGCCACTGCGATAGCCGTCGAAATCGGCTTCGTTGATGGTGATGGCCTGAATGGCCGCCGTTCCGCCGGGCTTCAGGCGATCGTGGATCGTCTGGAAGTAGCTCGGCCAATTGTCTTCACCGACAGCCTCGATCATCTCGATGGAGCCGATATGGTCGAACTGGCCCTCGGTATGGCGATAGTCTTCGAAGACCAGGGTGGCGAAGTTGTCGAGCCCCTGGCGGGCAAGACGATCCTGGCCGTATTTGAGCTGTTCGGCAGAAAGGGTGATGCCGCGCAGGTGCGCCTGGTAATCGCGGGCGACGGTTTCGGCAAAGCCGCCCCAGCCGCAGCCGATTTCCAGCACCGAGGAGCCGGGCGTAACGCCGGCCATGTCGGCGACGCGGCGATATTTGGCGCGCTGGGCTTCTTCAAGGCTCTGGTCGCCGGAGGTGAAGACCGCCGACGAATAGGTCATCGAGGGGTCGAGCCACTGGCCGTAGAAGTCGTTGCCGAGGTCATAGTGCTCGGCGATGTTCTTCTTGGAGCCTTCGAGCGTGTTGCGACGCGACAGGTGGTAGTGCAGATCGGTCGCTGCGCGACGGAAGAAACCGTTGCTGGCGCTCTCGAACATGTCGCGGTTCTGCAGGAAGAACCGGAACAGCGCCGTGAGATCATCGACCTCGATGTCGCCATTCATATAGGCGGCCGCGAAGCCGACCGTGCCGCGGCGCATGGCCTCGGTGATGACCTTGAAATTGGTGAGCCGAAGAACGGCGTGCTCGCCCGTCTTGGAATTGCCCACGGTGCGCGTGCGCCCGTTTGGCAGAATGACGGTGAGAGCTCCGAAGCGCGGATTGCCGATGAGGGCGAGACCGATTTTCTCGACCACGAAAGAAGCAAAACGGGTCCAGGGCGTGACGCCGGTATTGGTTTGATCGACCGCTGACTTACTCATTGTGCCGCTACATCCAAATATCGCGATGTCGACCGACACATGGCTTGCACGGAGCACAGCTTCCGCATCGGGGGCACCCATTGGAGCCAAAGCAGCAGTGCTTCCCAGTGGATGCCTATCAATAGTTTAACGGCCGTTAAGGGATATGCAAGCTGCTGTTTGCGGGTCGGAGCGGGAAGAAAATCGCCGACAATCTGATTCCGGGAAAGCAGCGAAGCGACTGAAAATGCTTGGCTCTCCGCGGGACGGAGAGGCGAGAGTGACGCATGCATGAAAAGGTAGTCCCCTGGTAGTCCATACATGACTACGCAGCGGATAACGCGTCGGATCGCGTTGAGTTTCACCCCTGACGCGGCAGGCGCGCGATATCGGTGAGTCGGAACTGGACCTGCTCGCGGCCCTGATAGTGATCGAGCGACAGGCTGCCGGCGAAATGGAGCGGCTGCTCGCCGTCACGCAGGAGGATATCGCCGAGAGGGGTATTGGCGGCGCGGAAGGCGATAGCCTTGAGGCGGGCACCATCGTCGGAGGTCAGGGTGAAGCTGACATGGCCGCCCTTGCCGACGATCTGGGCGAAGCGCGCGCGGTGCGACGGAAAGGCGAAGACCGGGCCGGGATTGCCGGAGCCAAAGGGGCCGGCCTTTTCGATATTGTGGAGGAGATCGACGGTGGCGCCGCGGGCAGTGAGGGCTGCGTCGATCTTGAGGGCAGAAGCGGCGCGCGCGGCGACGACGCTCTGACCGAGACGCTCGGCGATGAAAGCGCGGAAGGGGCCGAGATCGCCGGGGCGCAGGGTGACGCCCGCCGCCATGGCGTGGCCACCACCCTTGGGGACGAGGCCCGCATCGACGGCGGCGATGACGGCGCTACCGAGATCGACGCCGGGCATGGAGCGGCCGGAGCCGGTGCCGGTGCCATCGGGATGAAGGGCAATAGCGAAAACCGGACGATCGAAGCGCTCGCGCAGGCGGGCAGCGACGAGGCCGACGACGCCGGGGTGCCAATTGGCCGAGGCGAGAACGAGGACCGGGGGCCCTTCCCCACCACCGACTTCGGCTTCGGCGACGGAGGTTGCCTCTTCCACCGCTTCCACTTCGATGCGCTGGCGCTCGGCATTGAGCTCATCGAGCTTGGCGGCGATGACGAGGGACTGGTGCTCGTCATCGAGCGCAAGGAGCTGCGTGCCAAGGGCGGCATTGCCGATGCGGCCACCCGCATTGATGCGCGGGCCGATGAGGAAGCCGAGGTGATAGGGATTGAGCGGGCCGCTGACGCGGGAGGCTAAAGTCAGCGCGGCAAGGCCCTGATTGTCGCCGCGGCGGGCGACTTCGAGGCCGCGAAGGACGAAGGCGCGGTTGAGACCGACCAAGGGCACCACGTCGCAAACGGTGCCGAGGGCGACGAGATCGAGTAGCTTCAAGAGATCCGGCAGGCGGGTATCGCCGCGCTGGCGCAGGGTGCGGTGGGTGGCTACGAGAACCATGAAGGTGACGCCGGCAGCGCAGAGATAGCCGAGGCCGGAAATGTCGTCGGGGCGGTTGGGATTGACCAGGGCCGTGGCGGGCGGCAGCTCGTGGTCGGCCAGGTGGTGGTCAATGACCAGCACGTCGACGCCGCGCCCACGGGCATGAGCGATGGGGCCATCGCTGGTGGTGCCGCAATCGAGCGTGATGATGAGGGTGGCGCCGGCATCGATCAGCTTGTCCATGGCCGCGATATTGGGGCCGTAGCCTTCAAAGATGCGATCGGGAATGTGGACCTGAGGCGTGAGGCCGAAATGGGCGAGGTAGCGCACCATGAGGGCGCAGGAGCTGGCGCCATCGACGTCGTAGTCACCGAAGAGGGCGATGGACTCATTGTCGGTGATGGCGCGGGCCAGGCGATCGGCGAGTTCGTCCATGCCGGCGAGCGTCGAGGGATCCGGCATCAGGTTGCGGATGGTGGGCTCGAGGTAGGACTGGGTCGAGTCGATATCGACGCCGCGGCCGGCCAGAATGCGCGAGAGAATATCGGAAATGCCAGCGCGCTGGGCGATGGCAGTGGCCATGCGCGCACCTGCCCCATCGAGACGATCTACCCAGGCACGGCCCTGCACCGACTGCGTGACATCAAGAAAGTTGCGGCGGGTTTCCAGCATGGGGTGGTGTTAGGCGATTTAGCCGAGAGGGGGAAGGGGTTGCCGAAGGTTGTGTTGTGATGCTTGTTGCGCCGGGTATTTTTGGGGCGTGACCGATGACTGACAAGGCGAGCATTATCTTTCTGCACGGTGCTTCGAGCAGCGGCAAGTCCACACTGGCGCGGATGGTGCAGGATCGCATCGAGCGACCGTTCTGGCATATCTCGATAGACCATCTGCGCGATTCCGGCGTGTTGCCCCTGGGGCGGGTGAAGGCGGGCGATTTCCGGTGGCGCGACATGCGGGCGCCGTTCTTTGCCGGCTATCATGCCTCGCTCGCGGCCTATGCGGGGGCCGGTAACAATCTCATTCTCGAGCATATTCTCGATACGCCCGGCTGGCAGGGGGAATTGGCCAGGCTATTCGCGCCATTCGATGTGCTGTTTGTGGCGCTGCATTGTCCGGTGGACGAGTTGCGGCGGCGGGAGCAGGCGCGTGGCGATCGGCCGGTTGGGAGCGCAGAGCAGGATGCGCTGACCATTCATGAGGGCCGGCGGTATGATCTGGAGCTACAGACGGGGGATGGGGTTGAGGAGAATGTCGCCCGGGTTTTGGCAGCCTGGCGCGGCGAGCGGGTTGGGTCGCGGTTCTTTGAGGTGAGTGAGGGGAAATGAGGCCCCTTGTCTCTTGCGATGCTTGATTGGACGGAGATTCCCGCTTGCGCCGGAATAACGCCGTCGTGGGATGGGCCCCGGCATTTGCCGGGGCGACAATCGAGGTTGAGATCAGCGGGCGTGTCTGGCTTTGATCCAGCGCGTCGTCTGGCTCCAGGAGCGCATGACGACGGTTGAGGTTTCGACCCAGTGGCGGCGGAGCTTTACGCCTTCGACGAGGGATCCATCGGTGATGCCGGTGGCCGAGAAGAGCACGTCGCCCGAGGCGAGATCGGTGACATCGTAGACGCGATGTGGGTCGGTGATGCCCATGTCGCGGGCCTTGGCGCGTTTGTCCGGCGTATCGAGGATGAGCTTGCCCTGCATCTGGCCGCCAATGCAACGCAAAGCGGCAGCGGCAAGGACGCCCTCGGGGGCACCGCCGGAGCCGAGATAGATATCAACGCCGGTGTCTTCGGTGTTCACGGCGTGGATGACGCCCGCAATGTCGCCATCGCTGAGGAGCTTTACCGAAACCCCGGCCAGACGCAGCTCTTCGAGGAGGCCAGCATGGCGCGGGCGATCGAGGACGATGGCGGTGATTTCGGAAACCGGCACACCCTTGGCGCGGGCCAGGGCCGTCACGTTCTCGGTGGCTGACCACTCGATATTGACCGTGTCGGGCGGATATTCGGCGCCGATGGCGATCTTGTGCATGTAGACGTTGCGAGCAACGTTGAGCAGGCCGCCACGCTCGGCCATGGCGAGGACCACAAGCGAGTCGGGCTGGTTCTTGGCACAGAGGGTGACGCCTTCGAGCGGATCGACGGCAATGTCGACCTCGGGCCCCTCGCCCACACCGACCGGCTGGCCGATGAAGAGCGTGTCGCACTCGAACTCGTCGCCTTCGCCGATAACGATGCGGCCGGAAATGGCAACGCGATCGAGCTCGGTCTTCATGGCGGCGACGGCAGCGTCGTCGGCGGCCATTTCATTGCCCTTGCCGCGCCATTCGGCAGCGGCGATAGCGGCCCGCTCGGTGACCCGGACCATTTCCAGAGTCAGGGTGCGGTGGAGATGGGCAGGACTTTTGCCGCCCTCGACCTTGCTGAGTTTCATATCCCCTCCCCGGCGCACCGAGCGCGCCAGGATGGCGCTAGAACTTTTCGATACGGATCAACTGCGGTTCGCCGACTATGAAGCCGTCCGCAGCGATTTGCGCAAGCGCTTCGCGCACGGATGATTCCAAAGTCTGTTGGGTAATCATCACGACAGTGCGCGTGGGCGAACCGTCGGGCGCCACCGCTTTAGCAGCAAGGTCCGAACGCTGGATGACGGAGTCGATGGAAATCGACTTTTCACCCATGCGCGAGGTGATGGCCGCGAGCGCGCCGGGCACATCCTTGGCATTGAGGCGGATATAGAAGCCACCTTCATGCGGGCGAGCTGGCGCGGCGCGATAGGGCAGGAGTTCGGCACTCGGCACGCCCAGCGGCGGCACGCGGGTGCCGCGGGCGATATCAAGAATATCGGAGAGCACCGAGGAGGCCGTGGGCGGGCCGCCGGCGCCGGGGCCAGCGAGCAGCAGCTCGTGGACGTGGTCGGTTTCAAGGGCAACAGCGTTCATGACGCCATCGACGCCGGCAATGGCCGAGCCCTTGGGCACGAAGGTCGGGTGCACGCGCTGCTCGATGCCGTTGTCAGTGTGTTCGGCAATGCCTAGCAGCTTGATCTTGTAGCCGAGGTCGGCGGCGACCTGGATATCGTGCTGGGTGATATGGGAAACGCCTTCGATGCGCATCTTGTCCGGCGCGATCTCATAGCCGAAGCAGAGCGTGGCGAGAATCGACAGCTTGTGTGCGGTATCGAAGCCTTCGACGTCGAAGGTGGGGTCGGCTTCGGCATAGCCGAGGGCCTGCGCGTCCTTGAGGCAATCGGCGAAGGAAATGCCTTCATTGCCCATGCGCGTCAGGATGTAGTTGCACGTGCCATTCATGATGCCAAAGACCTTGGCAATGCTGGCAGAGCCAAGACCTTCACGCAGGGTCTTGATGACGGGAATGCCGCCGGCAACGGCTGCTTCGAAACCGAGCTGGGCGCCGGACTCTTCGGCGAGCCTGGCCAGGGCGACGCCGTGCTTGGCAAGGAGCGCCTTGTTGGCGGTGACGACCGGACGGCCGATTTCGAGGGCGGACTTGACCGCCGCGAAGGCCGGACCGTCTTCGCCGCCGATGAGTTCGACGAACAGATCGATGCCGTCCGACTTGGCGAGGGCGACGGGATCGTCGAACCACTCGAGCCCAGAAATATCAATGCCGCGGTCGCGGGAACGCGAGCGCGCGGCAACGGCGGTCACCTGCAATTTGCGACCGAGTTTTTTGTTCAGGGCGGCGCCGTCTTTCTGAAGGATGCGCACGAGCGTGGCGCCGACATTGCCGAGACCGGCAACGCCGATACGGAGCGGGGTCTGCGCTTCGGTTTCGCCGAAATCGGCCATGGCCTTGAGGATACGCGCGCGTGTTTCGCTGCGTGGCTCACGCCCATCGCGCAGGTCGAAGACGAAGAGCGGATCGCCTGCGACAATTCGGCCAAAACGGGTCGGAGTCCAACCGCGGGCGGAGATGAAAGATTCGACGGATTGGCGGAAAGACTGGATATCGCTCATGGTGCGCGACATGTGCATAGGAACTTGCCTAGAGGTCAATAGGAATTTTGTAGGCATTCTCGCAATAAGCTTTGCGGCGGCTCTGGCTATGCCTGCGAGAGCCAGCGCGCTCAATGAGACGAATCCTGTCGCTGCACGACAGCAGGGATTTCCTATGCAAATCTGGCAGTGAGCGCGCGGGGGACGAGGCAGCCAGCGCCGTCTCGCCCGAAGACCTTACGGCGCCTTGGCGGCGGTGGCGGCGCGGCCGACTTCTGCTGCGACCGTGGGGAAACCCCAACGCAGCGAAATCGGGGTGACGGCGCCGCTGACGGCCATGGTGATCTCGTCGCCGACGAGCTTGGTATAGGCCTCCTTGGCGACAAGCGGGGAGAGCTTGATCAGGTCCATGCCGAAGAAATCATCGGCCGACTTCTGATCGTTGAAGAAGCTCAGCAGCATCTGGGCGGGGATTTTGTCAAAGTTCTCGTAGCTGACGAAATAGGAAATACCGGTATCGTTGGGGATGGCTTCGCTCGGTTCATGGGCAGAGACGAAGCCGATATCAACGAAGAGCTGGACGCGCGGGTCGCCTTCGAGGCGAACGGAGACCTGGCCATCATTGCGATTGACGACATTGGCGAAGACCGTGCCCTTGGCATCTGGATATTTGCCAATTTCGGCTTCAAGGAAAGCCCGCGTGTCGGCGACGAGCTTGTCGGCTTCGGCGGATAGGCCGAGGGCCCTGCCGGTGAGAGTAACGACATCCTGCCAACCGGCGAACCAGGGCTTGTCGGGATAGGCGACGACCGGGGCAATATTGCTCAGCAGCGCATATTCATCAGAGGTCAGGCCGGAATACGGGGCGATGATAACGTCCGGAGCGAGGGCCGCGATGGCTTCGATCGGTGGCTGGGTGACGTTGGGCAGGATAGTGGGCGTTGCAAAGCCATGCTCCTTGAGAGCGGCTTCGGTCCAGGGAAGAAGGCCATCTTCGCCGCCCGCATAGGCGAAGAAGGGAATGCCGACGGGGGCAACGCCGAGATCAATCACGGCGTCCTGAGCGGACCAGCCCCAGGTGACCACGCGCTCGGGCTTGGCTTCGATGGTAGTCGAGCCCAGGGCGTGCTCGATGGTGATGGGGAAGGTATCGACGGCGAAGGCCGGGACGGAGAGGCTTACGGCGGCGGCGAGGGCCAGAGCCCCAATGAGCGGACGCATGGTGTTTTTCCTTGGTTTATTGTCGGCTTACCGGCCGGTGACTTTGTCGGCGGCGGCAGCCAGCACGTCGAGGTAAGTCGAAAAGCCCCAGTGCAGGGACAGGATACTTGGCGGGGAAGCAGCGGCGACGTTTTCGGTGCCGACGAGCGCAGCAAGGCCGCCATTGACGATGGGCGGATAGTTGGCCACGTAGGATTTGGCCAGCCACTCATCGAGCGCAGACTGCTCTTCGTAATAGGTGACGAAGATGTCGCCCTTGAGCTCGTCGAAAAGTTCGTAGCTGAGGGAATAGTAGAAGGCGCCATCGTTGGGGGCGAGTTCGGCAACACTCGGGTTGAGGGTGAGGCCGAGATCGGTGAGGAACGTCATGCGCGCATCGAGCGGCGCATAGACGGCGATGGAGCCATCGTAGTCATTAGCGCTGGCGAAGGTGACTTCCTTGAGCGCGGGGTGCTTGGCAACTTCGCTTTCGAGCCAGGTGGTGGTTTCGGCGACCAGGGCCTCGGCCTCGTCGGCTTTACCGAGGGCCTTGCCGACGATTTTCGTCACGTCCTGCCAGGGCGCCGACCAGGGGGCGCCACTGTAGGCAACGGTCGGGGCGATGGCGGAAAACAGAGCATATTGCTCTTCAGTGATGCCGGAGAAAACGGCGAGGATCAGATCGGGTTCGAGCGCGGCGATCTGCTCGAAGGGAGGCTCGGAGCCTTTTTGAAGCACGGTCGGCTGTTCACCCTCGACCTTGGCCAATGCCTCTTCGATCCAGGGCTTGATGCCGTTGTCGCCACCGCCAAAGGCGTGGAAGGGAATGCCGACCGGGATGACGCCGAGGGCAATGACAGCGTCTTCATTGCCCCAGCCCCAGGTGACGATCCTTTTGGGCTCGGCATCGATGGTCGTTTCGCCCCAGGCATGCTCGAGCGTGACGGGGAAGCTTTGGGCCTGCGCCAAGGTCGGCGTCGCGGCCAAAAGGGTGGCGAGAACCAGCGAACGGAGGATCATGGATCACCTTCTGTATGGAAGTGATCCTCCATACAAAAGGTGATACTCGTTGTCATGTAATATTTGACAGTTCAGCCGGCCGTTGGGCGGCGGGTCAGCAGCACCATGACTTCGTAGTGGTCGGTCTGCGGGAACATGTCGAAGAGACGGACAACCTTCGGTTCGTAGGCGGGCATGGCGGCGATGTCGCGGGCGAGAGTGGCGGCGTTGCAGCTCGAATAGATGATCGTGTCTGCGCCGGAGGCTTCCAGTGTCTGGCAAAGCCGGTCGCCGAGCCCGCGGCGCGGCGGATTGACGATGATGGTGTCGGCTTCGCCAGCGACGAGGGCGGTCGCGTCGCCAGCGGCGAAGGTGACGTCGGCGAGGCCAGCATGGGCGGCGCTGAGCCGGGCGGATTGGACGGCAGGTTCGCTGAGTTCCACACCGTGGACGCGCCGGCCGGGAGCGGCGACGTGGAGGGCAAAGCCCCCTACCCCGCAATAAAGGTCCAAGATCGAGCGGGCATCGACTTCGTCGGCCCACTCCTGCGCCTGAAGGTAGAGGCCACGGGCGATTTCAGTGTTGGTCTGGAAGAAGCTGGCGGGACGCAGGTGCAGGACGCTATCGCCAAGACGCATGGGCAAGGTTTCGCCGCCGCTCAGCGCGATTTCTTCGTCGCCTTCGAGGACGGCCTTGTGCTCGGGCAGAATGTTGGCGGTGACGACGGCGAGTTGCGGGAGGTCTGCCTGGAGGCTCGACAGGTGCTTTTGCATGCGGCCGAGGGGTTCTGTCGAGCGCAGCACAAAGCGCAGCATGAGTTCGCCATCCGCAGACTCGGTCAGCAGGACGTTTTTGAGTTCACCGCGGCGGGCTGGGATATCGTAAGGCGTGATGCGGGCGCGGGTGATGAAGGCCTTGATGGGCGAGAAGGCCGCGCGCAGTCCGGGCGCGAGAATGCCGCAAGCGGTGAGATCGACGCCGTGCTGGGCCGGATCGAGAATGCCGAGGGTGGGTGCGTCAGCGGTGCCGCCGACGACCATTTTGGCTTTGTTGCGGAAGGCTTCGGGGCGACTGGCCATGGGTGGGAGCCAGACGGCATCCGGCCAGGCCGCGAGCAGGTTTTGGGCGTGGTCCAGCTTGGCGCGGAGCTGGGCATCATAAGGCGTGCCCATGAAGGTGCAGGAGCGGCAGACGCCTTTATCGTAGTAGCCGCATTGCATTGCGGCGGTATCTGCGTCCACGCTTCTGTTCCATTGTGTCGAGGAGGCGGAATGCCGCCCCCTCGCAGCGCAAGCTATTTCGTTGCGGAGGCCAGTGGCACGATATTGCTCTGGTCGCCCTTGCCACCGAGCAGCTTCTTGATGTTGCGGGCAGCCTGGCGGATGCGCTGTTCGTTTTCGACGAAGGCGAGGCGAATGTACTGATCGCCATATTCGCCAAAGCCAACGCCCGGAGCAACGCCGACGCCGGTTTCCTGAATGAGGAGCTTTGCGAATTCGAGCGAACCGAGATGGGCAAACTGAGGCGGGATCGGAGCCCAGGCGAACATGGTGGCCTTCGGAACAGGAATGTCCCAGCCGGAGCGACCGAAGCTTTCGACCATGACGTCGCGGCGGTGCTTATAGACCTTGCGAACTTCCTCGATGACGTCATCGGAGCCATTGAGGGCGGCGACGGCGGCGACCTGGATGGGCGTGAAGGCGCCGTAGTCGAGGTATGACTTTACGCGGGCGAGAGCCGCAATCAGGCGCTCGTTACCGACGGCGAAGCCGACGCGCCAGCCCGGCATGGAATAGGTCTTGGACATCGAGGTGAATTCCACCGTGATGTCGATGGCGCCCGGAACCTGCAGCACGGACGGCGGCGGATTGTCTTCGTCGAAATAGATCTCGGAATAGGCGAGGTCGGAGAGGATGAAAATGTCGTGCTGCTTACAATACTTGACAACCTCGGCGTAGAAATCGAGGTCAGCCGTGTAAGCGGTTGGGTTGGCTGGGTAATTCAGCACAATGGCGATGGGCTTCGGGATCGAGTGACGCACGCCGCGATCAAGCGCGCGCATGAAATCCTCGCCCGGTTCGGCCGGCATGGAGCGGACGACACCGCCCGACATGATGAAGCCGAAGGAATGGATCGGATAGGTCGGGTTCGGGACCAGCACCACGTCGCCCGGAGCGGTGATGGCCGAAGCCATGTTGGCGAAGCCTTCCTTGGAGCCCAGGGTCGCGACGACCTGGGTGTCAGGGTTGAGCTTCACGCCGAAACGGCGCCCATAATAGCTTGCCTGGGCCTTGCGAAGGCCGGGAATGCCGCGGGAGGTCGAATAGCGATGGGTACGCGGGTCCTTCACCGTCTCCTGGAGCTTTGCCACGATATGCTCCGGGGTCGGCATATCTGGATTGCCCATGCCGAGGTCGATGATATCGACCCCTTCAGCGCGCGCCTTTGCCTTGATGGGATCGATATGGGCGAACACGTAGGGCGGGAGACGGCGGATGCGATGAAAAACTTCGCTCATTTGATTCCTCGGAAGGTCCCTTGACGGACCTTGAACTGGTCGCGACGCGCGTGGGGCGCTGCATCTCAGAAAAGACGCTGATTATCGCGGAATTATGGTTTTGAAGGGGTTAAAAGACCCCATTCGGGGCCGTAACGATCTATTCGGCTCTTCCCGGCCGCTACGCGGCCACGCGGGAAGAGCTATCGGGCGCTGGCCGCCGCGAAGGCGCCAGCGGCGGCAATAGCAGTCACCATGCCGGCGAGCCGTGCTCGAACCAATGCAACAGTGAATGGAGACACCATGTCTCTTGCCCTTCGGAGGTCGTTTTTGTAAGAAATGCAACAATCGACAGGCCGTTCATAATTCCTCTGCGGGGTCTTGTAAATGGCTCGAAGCGGAACAACCTTCGGGCGTAACGGCGTATGATGAGGTTCCACACTTGAAGCGCATTGCCCTGGTGACGATCGGCACACAAGGCGACGTCCAACCCTATATCGGGCTTGCGCTGTCCTTGCAGGAGCGCGGCTATGGCGTCATGATCGGCGCCACCGAGGAGTTCGAAGGCCTCGTCACCGGGTATGGGCTCGAATTCCATTCGCTTGGGCCATCCATCCAGTCCTTCCTCAAGGAAACCCGGTTTGAAAATGCGATGAGCAGTTCGATGCTCATCAATGGTCCCTGGATGCTGAAGCAGGGCCAGCAGATCGTCGACACGGCGGCACGGGCTGCCTGGCGCATGTGCCAGGGCGCCGACGCCATCGTGGTCAACATGAACACCAGCTTTGGCATCGACATCGCCGAGGCGCTGAAGGTGCCGGCGATCATGACGGCGCTGCAGCCGCTCAATTCGACCAGCGAATTCCCGCTCTCGATGTATTACGTCGCCGACGATCTCGGGCCGACGCTCAACAAGCTCTCCTACACGGCCGCCACCATGCAGCAGGCCTATTGGAACCTGCCGCGCAACCGGCTGCGCCGCGAATTGATGGGCCTCGAAGCGCGGAACATGGGCGGGGTTTTCACCAATACCGACGGCTCGCCGCTGACGACGCTCTATGCCTATTCGACGGCGGTGAGTCCGCGCCCGCGGGATTGGCCGAAGACGGCGCTGGTGACCGGCTATTGGAACCTGCGCGACCGCAGTCAATGGGAGCCGACGCCGGAATTCGAGGCGTTTCTTTCAGCGGGCGAAGCGCCGGTCTATATCGGTTTTGGATCCATGCCCTTTGGGGCTGAGCGCAATACGCGCATTCTGAAGGAAGCTGTGGAGCTTTGGGGCGGACGGGCCGTCGTCGCACGCGGCTGGGGCGGGATCGATCCGCGCGATCTACCCGACACGATCTTCCCGATCGAGAAGGCGCCACATGACCGGCTGTTCCGCTATGTAAGCGCGGTGGTTCACCATGGTGGCGCCGGCACGACGTCGGCGGGCCTGCATCTTGGGCGCCCGAGCTTTGTGGTGCCGCAGGCCATGGACCAGCCCTATTGGGGGCGGCGCGTCTATGAGCTTGGCTGCGGGCCGAAGCCGATCCGCTTGCGCAAGTTGACCGCTGACCTGCTCGCGGGCGCGCTGGCCGATCTCAACAGCAACGAGGCCTATCGGCGCAATGCCGCACTCGTGGCAGAAAAGCTGCGCAGCGAGGACGGCACCGACAAGGCGATCAAGGTGATCGAGCGCGTCATGGCCAACTTCGTGCCGAAGACGGCCAAGGTCGCGCGCAAGCTGAAGCCCAAGAAGCTGCCGCTCAAGAAGGTCGTGTAGCGGCCATCGGATGATTGCGGGAACGCAGGTAGGCCACCTCGGCTTCGAGCTGGTCGAGGCGCTCCATTGCCGCCTTGTGGCGGGCCGAGATGCGGCCGTCGAGCGCTAAAATACTCTGCGTGAGTTCAGGGATGCCTTCGGCCGGGACGAAGGGGCGACTTTCGGCGATCGCGAGAATGACTGTACCCTTGGCGACGAAGACGCCACCAATGCCGGCGAGGATCAGCGCCCATTGGGTATGATCGGCCTCGCCCACCGTGGTGAGCCAGGCGGCAATAGCCGCGCCCGCCGCTGCGGTGGCGCCGACCACGTTGGAAATCATACCCAAGGTGATCGCCCTGCGCCGACCGTCCCAGGCGCCGCTGAATTTGATCATTCTTCGTTCTCTAACAATGGCATACCGGGTCGGCCTAGCAACCGATTTCGGCTTCAAAGTGGCCGAGTGGCATCCTCGCGCCGGGCAAATCGATAGCTGAAGATCACACCTGCAAGGCTCGGAATGATGGCGACCAGAATGGTGATTGTGAGCAACACCGGCGGCTGGGCGACGAAGAGGCTGGCGACGGCGAGGAGCACGCCAGCGAGCATCATCAGAGTGCCGGTGAAGCGATTGGTGGCGGCCCAATTCGCCTGGCTGCTGAGCGTCCAGCGGAGGCGCACACCGGAATAACTGTTGGGTTGCGACTTGGGCAGGATATTGCCCAGGAACACGAACATGACGCCGAGGCCGAAGGCGATGACGCGGACCATATCGATGGGGTAGCCCAGCGCGATGCCGACAACGCTCGCCTGGATCCCGGCCATGAGGAGGGCAATGCCCGCGAATGCAGCGCGGAGGCCGGACCGGGCGCCATCTGCCCCCCTGCCCCTGGCCAGAATGGCGACGAAGAGGCCGCCGAGCAGCAGAACCAGGACAGGCGGCACCAGAAGAGCGGAATTGCGAGGCCAGAAGGCATCGGCCTCGCCGCTCGGGCCCCAATGCACCGGCATCAGGGTTTCGGCGGGGACGAGGACGTAGCCGGCTATCGTCGCCAAGGCGAGGAGGGCGAGGGCTATCAGAGCAACCGGACCAATGACGAGACGCAACTGGTTCATTTTTCTTCCCGCAGCGAGAGGACATCGGCGAGCGCCTGCTCAAGCACCGACGTGTTGAGGTGATAGATGAGGCTGGTGCCCTGTCGCTCGACGGCGACGAGGTCGGCCTCCCTAAGCTTGGCGAAGTGAACGGAGAGGGTCGGCCGGGTAAGGTCAAAGTGCTCGGCCAGTTCGCCAGCACTCATGGGGCCGATTTTCAGCAGGGCCAGAACCTTGCGACGCACTGGATGGGACAGAGCTTCGAAGACGGCATTGATGCCCACGGCGTTCTCCTTCGGTGCTTTTCTAATTAGTTCTTTGTCTAATTAGAGTCAATACGAAGTATTTCCAGAATTCGTTTGGTTGGCAGGCAGACAAGTCCCCCCAGCTGTCACCCCGGCGAAGGCCGGGGGCCATCTCCAAACTCAGGATGGGCCTAGGTCTTCGCCGAGGTGACAAGCGAGTGTGGGGTTAGCCGGGCGGCAATGTGAAATGACCTTAGAAACAAAAAGGGGGAGGCATTGCCTCCCCCTTTCGACATTGATGTTGCAACGCTTATTGGGCCGGGACGGCCTGAGCTTCGTCGAGGGCGTCGATGCTTTCGCCGCGGTCGTAGGTGGCCTGGTCCAGAATGCCTTCGCGCTTGGCAACGATGGTCGGGATCAGTGCCTGGCCGGCGACGTTGACCGCAGTACGGCCCATATCGAGGATCGGATCGACGGCGAGCAGGAGACCGACGCCTTCGAGCGGAAGACCGAGCGTGGACAGGGTCAGGGTCAGCATGACGGTCGCGCCGGTGAGGCCAGCGGTCGCCGCAGAGCCGATGACGGCCACGAAGGCGATCAGCAGGTAGTGCTCGATGCCGAGGGAGATACCGAAGAACTGGGCGACGAAGATGGCCGAGATCGCCGGATAGATCGAGGCGCAACCGTCCATCTTGGTGGTGGCACCAAGCGGCACGGCGAAGGCGGCGTATTCACGCGGCACGCCGAGGTTCTGCTCGGTGATGCGTTCGGTGACCGGCAGGGTGCCGATGGAGGAACGCGACACGAAGGCGAGCTGAATGGCCGGCCAGGCGCTCTGGAAGTAGCGGATGGGGTTGAGGCCATTGACCTGAAGCAGGACTGGGTAGACCACGAACAGCACGATGGCGAGGCCGATATAGATGGCGGCCGAGTACCAGCCGAGCTGGGCCAGCGCATCCCAACCATAGACGGCCACGGCATTGCCGAGCAGGCCAATGGTGCCGATGGGCGTCAGGCGGATCACCCACCACAGGACCTTGTGGATGACCTTCAGGAACGAGCGGGTGAAGGCGATGAACGGGTCAGCCGCAGGACCGACGCGCAGGGCGGCGATGCCGACGACGATGGAGATCACGAGGATCTGCAGCACATTGAAGGAGAGGCTGGTGGTCGCGCCGCTATCGGAAACGCGGGTCGAGGCCTGAAGGCCGAGGATATTGGAGGGAATCAGGCCCTTGAGGAAGTCGAGCCAGGAGCCAGTCGAGGACGGCGCCTTGGCAGCGGCGGCGGCGACTTCGGTGTTGAGGCCCGGCTGGATGATCAGGCCAAGGGCAATGCCGATGACCACGGCGATCAGCGCGGTGATGGCGAACCAGAGAAGGGTCTGCCAGACGAGCTTGGCCGCGTTGTTGAGTTCGCGCAGGTTGGCGATGGAGGCGACAATGGCGGTGAAGACCAGAACCGGCACCAGGGCGCGCAGCAGCGAGACGAAGGACGAGCCGATGGTCGCCAGTGTCTGGGTCAGCCAATTGGCCTGACCGGCGGCATCGGGGCCCATATTGCGGGCGATGAAGCCGAGCAGCAGGCCGATGACCATGGCCGCAAGAACCTGGACGCCGAAATTGGCATAAAACGGCTTTGGCGCCTTGGGGGCGCGAGCCGCGGAAACGGAAGTAGGAGACATTGAGTGACCTTTCGGCTGGCAGGTCACTTGCTCACAAAAAGAGCGCCGTGCCCGCGGATTGGCCAAACCATACGCCTGCCACAAATTGGCCGCAGCGCATGCCGTTCCATTTCTTCCGGTATTAGAAGAATTTTCTCATTCCGATCACAGAAGGAGAGAATAGAAGTTGTCAGGCGCGCCTGACCGCCAGACTCACAAGGCCCGCGAAGAGCGGCAGCCCGATCAGACTCAGGGCGAACGCCACAGCCAAAATGCCAGGTCCGGCATCGAACCAGGCAAGCACGGCAATCACCCCCGCAGCCAGCCCGCAGGCCACTCCGCTGAGGCGATGCACCAGCAGCCAGGCACGATCCGAACGCACCGGCCAGGGCATGCGCAGGCCGGCATAGCTATGGCGCTCGGCGTGGAACAGCACGATACCCAAAAGGGCGAGTGTGGCCGCAAGGGCAATGGCGGTGCCGCGGAAGAGGTCGAGATCGGAGCCGATGCCGATAAAGAGCAGGCCCAGCTGACAGGCGGCCGGCACGGCAAGGAGAAGACTGAGCGCGGGATCAAGAATGTGCTGGACCTTGGCCATGTGATTGGCGGTCAGCAGGCGGCCGAGAATGAAGAAGCCGAGGATAAGGACTGCCCCAATGGCCGGCGCAACGGAAAGGCCGATATCGCGCGGCCAGACCCAATCGGCGCCAGAACCCTGCCAATGGGCGGGGAATGCGAAGCCTTCAGGAATGCGGAGAATGCCGACTGCGGTGATCGAAAGGGTCACCGCGAAGATCAGCAGGTGAAAGCGGGTGACCAGGCTGGGCATGATCTTTTGCTGCACGTGTTGCTCGGACATCTTCCCAACCAATGGATGTCACCCCGGCGCAGGCCGGGGCCCAACTTGAGATCTCTGGATGGACCCCGGCCTGCGCCGGGGTGACAATCGAGAGAGTGAACGCCTCAAGGGCACACCCAGGCGCATGTAGGCCGATCCAGACAAAAGAAAAGGGCCGGTTGCCCGGCCCTTTCCAAGAATTTTGGCTTGAAGCTTAGCGCTTCGAGAACTGGAAGGAACGACGGGCCTTGGCCTTGCCGTACTTCTTACGTTCAACAACACGGCTGTCGCGGGTCAGGAAGCCACCCTTCTTGAGGATCGGGCGCAGGCCCGGCTCGAAGTAGTTCAGCGCCTTGGAGATGCCGTGACGAACAGCACCGGCCTGACCGGACAGACCACCACCAGCAACGGTGACGTTGACGTCGTACTGGTCGAGACGGTCGGTCGCAACGATAGGCTGCTTGACGATCAGCTGGAGAACCGGGCGAGCGAAGTAGGCAGCGAATTCGCGGCCGTTCACGGTCACCTTGCCCTTGCCCGGCTTGATCCAGACGCGAGCGACGGCGTTCTTGCGCTTGCCGGTGGCATAGGCGCGGCCGAGGGAGTCGAGCTTCTGCACGTGAACCGGAGCCGAGGAGGCAGCGGGAGCAGCAGCGGAAGTGCCCAGGGCTTCGAGGGAGTTGATGGTTTCAGCCATATTACTTCACCCGGACGTTCTTGGTGTTCATAGCGCCGACGTCGAGCTTGCTCGGGTTCTGCGCTTCGTGGGGGTGCTCGGAACCGGCATAGACGCGGAGGTTCTTGAGCTGGGCGCGGGTCAGCGGGCCGCCCGGCATCATGCGACGCACGGCGTTTTCGAGGACGCGGTTCGGGAAACGGCCTTCGAGCAGTTCGCGAGCGGTGCGGTCCTTGATGCCACCGGCAAAGCCGGTGTGCCAGTAGAAGCGGTGCTGATCGAGCTTGCGGCCGGTCAGCTTCACCTTCTCGGCATTGATGACGATGATGTTGTCACCCATGTCCATGTGAGGTGTGAAGGTGGCCTTGTGCTTGCCGCGCAGACGCGAAGCAATGATCGAAGCAAGACGACCCACGACCAGCCCTTCGGCGTCGATGAGGATCCACTGCTTTTCGATCTCGCTCGGTTTTGCCGAGTAAGTGGTCATGTTGAAATCCCTGGAAAACTTAGGTTTGTGACCCTACCCCGAGGAGCGGATCACAGGTTTCGGCGTGGTCTCTAAGGGGGATTCTAGCGCTCGTCAAGCGCCTATAAAAAGCGCAATGATTTCATATAGTTAGAAATGCGGTATTATATTACCGCATTTCTATGCCCTTTTGATCACGCCGGGATTCCTGCTTTCGCAGGAAAGAGGCTCTGGCTTAGCGCACGCGGCGCATGTCGGCGATGTAGGCGGCGGTGGCGCCGGCCAGCATGAAGGCCAGCGACTGGTGGCCGACGGCCAGCGAGATCGGCACGCTGGCGAGGAGCGTTGCGATGCCGAGGCAGACCTGAAGCAGAACCAGGATACCGATGCGGGGCAGCCAGCCGTGGACGCCGCCGAAACCACCATCCCTGGAGCGGCGCCAGACGAGGTAGGCCACGTAGGCGACGATGAGATAGGCGATGCCGCGGTGAATGAACTGCACGGTCATGGCATTTTCAAAGATATTGCGCCAGGCCGGATCCATGGCGAAGAGGCCATTGGGGATGATCGCGCCATCCATCAGGGGCCAGGTGTTGTAGCCCATGCCGGCATCGAGGCCGGCAACGAACGCGCCTGCTGCGATCTGCATGATCAGCAAGAGGCCCAGCACGGTTGCCGTGGTCAAATGCCATGGATTGACCCGACCCAATACGCGTCCGGGCTCGATGCTGCGAGCGACGAATATGAGCGCAACGAACAGCAATGAGGCCGCCGTGAGGTGGGCTGCGAGGCGGTATTGGGACACCGAGGTAAGCTCGGAGAGGCCCGACGACACCATCCACCAGCCAAGGAAACCCTGGAAGCCGCCGAGCAGGAACAGGACGAAGAGCGGCATGGCGAGGTTGCGCGAGAGGCGCTTCTGGAAGAGGAAGACCAGGAAGGGGACGATGAAGATCAGCCCCAGCGCGCGCGCCAGCAGGCGGTGGAACCATTCCCAGAAAAAGATGTATTTGAAGTCGTCGATTTCCATCCACGAATGGACGACGGAGTATTGCGGAATCTGCTTGTAGGCTTCGAACTCGGCCTGCCATTGCGCGTCATTAAGCGGCGGAAGGGTGCCCGAGATCGGCTTCCAACTGGTGATGGAAAGACCCGATTCCGTCAGGCGGGTAATGCCGCCGACGACGACGATGAGCAGCACGAAGCTGGCAAGCGCATAGAGCCAGATACGGACCGGCCGGAGAAGGTCACTCGCGTAACTGATTTGTCCTGGTGCGGCATTCTGCTGGGTGGTCACGGCAAATTCCAGTATCGATGGGGCTCGCGGAGTGGTAATGCCACCCGTGCTCCGTCGCAACAGCCCTTATGCCGCACATGACCCAACGAACCCGCAAATTGATTGGCGCATTGCTCTGCGTGATCTCCATCGTCGTCTGGGCGTCGCTGGCCACCTCGGTCTATCTGGCGTTTCCGCCGGAACTGCCGTGGTTCGTGCTGATCGGATATTTCATCGTCGCGGGGATGGGCTGGTGCCTGCCCGCCGGCCTGATCATCCGCTGGATGGCGAAGCCCGACCCGCAAGGCTAGGAAGAATCGCCCGAAGGCCCCCTGCCCTCAGCCGGTCAGCTTGCCGAGGACGGTGAAAATGCCGCCGCTCGCAAAGACATCGACATATCGTTCTGACTGGAAATAGCCGTTCAGCGAGACGCGCGGCAGCTGCGTCAGCGTTTGGAGGTGATGCGGGTAGAGCCCGCCGGGGCGCGTGGTCACGGCCGTCTTGAACCCCAATTCCTCAGCAAGGGCGAATTCACGCGGGCCGCAGGAGAGCGGACCACCCAGGGGATAGGAAAAATGGGTGGGACGGATGCCGAATTGGGCCTGGATGACCTCGACCGATTGCAGCATTTCCTGCCGCGCCTCTTCCTTTGAGAGCTTGGCCAATTCGTAGTGGTGAACGGTGTGGGCGCCGATGGTGCAAAGCGGCTCGCCGGCAAAGAGGCGCAGCTCCTGCCAGCTCATGATCAGGTCACGGCACTGCTTTTCGAGGTCGTAGCCATAGTTGCTACAGAACTCGGCGAGGACGGCCAGACGCTTGGGCTCAGGGACTTTTCGCAGGTGCCAATAGAGGCGGTTGAAGGCCTCTTTCTTCTGGGCAGTGGTAGCCGTGTCGACATACTCAACCTCACCGTTTTCGGTGAAGGCGACAGCCTCCTGGCGCGCGATGATGTCTTCGATGGCTTGCCACCAGATTTCGCCAACGCCATCGACCAAGGCCGTGGGGACATAGAGCGTGAACGGCGCTTCATGTCGCCGCAGGATCGGCAGGGCATATTCGAGATTGTCGCGATAGGCATCATCGAAAGTGAGGACGATGAAGGGGCGCGGCCTGGTCGGTGCGGCGAGGCGTTCGATGGCTTCGTCGAGAGTAACAATGTCGATGCCCAGATCGCGGACGCGCTCGATCACATAATCGAGGAAATCGGGACGAACCTGGAGGATGGCGTTTGGCGAAAAGGCCGGGGGCGTCTCGGGCAGGACGCGGTGCAGCGTGAAGATGACGCCGCGCGACTGCGAAAGGGCGCGCGACAGCGCCGGCAGGCGGGACAGCCAGATCAACTCGAAGGCAGCGCGGATGGCGGCGTATTTCATTGAGCTAAGCCTCGCGCTTTGAATAGGCCCGGTGCGAAGCCGGACTAGGCGGCAACCGCGTCATCGAGGGCCGACACCTCGACGCGCGGCAGACCTGCATCGAGAAGCTGGCGGCGCAGGACTTCGACGGCATCGGCATCTTCATCGGGCGAGGCGACGAGGACGACGCGCCCACCGAGATCGGCAAATACCGGCAGGGTGGAGCGGCCACCAACGCGACCGGTCAGCACAATGACGACTTCGTAGATGTCGCCGAGCGCCTCGACGAGGATCGAGGGTTTTGACGAGGTCCGGTCGATGGCATCGCCCTGCCCCCAGTCCACTTCGGCAAAACTCTGATCGGCGGACTTTTGCACCACGTCGCCAAAGCCGGCATCGCCGGTGCTGAGATCGGACAGGCCAGGAGTGTCGCCGACGCGACCGCTGCCGGCATCGACCACAACCACGCTTAGACCCTTGGCGAGAGCGTCGCCCGAGAGGGCTTCGGCCATGCGACGGCCGGGCTCGCGATTGTCGTGATCGGCCAGGAGAAGCAGATGGGTCTTGCCCAGGACGAGATCGGCCGCGAGATCGGCATAGCGGACCATGC
>NZ_JAFKHD010000525.1:2292-3932 GCF_017307565.1 Devosia sp. | reverse complement strand
CTGGCCATGGTTCGCGGCTACGTCGACTATTATGGCATCGACATCGACGAGGAGACGCTGCGCGCGCGCGCCATCGAGTGGGCCGCCACCCGCGGCTCCCGCTCGGGCCGCGTGGCCATCCAGCTGATCCGCACGCTGGCGGGCGAACAGGGCAAGGTGGTCTAGCCACCTTTTTTCCAAACAAACGAAAAGGGCCGGTACTGAGTACCGGCCCTTTTCGTAGGAATTCTGGCTTAGCTCGCGAGCAGCGGCATCGGGTCGACCGGGGTCGCGCCCTTGCGCAGTTCGAAGTGCAGCTGGGGCTTGGAGACCGAACCGCTCATGCCGACCGTGCCGATAGCATCGCCGCGGCTGACCACGGCGCCCTTGGCGACGCTCATGCCCTTGAGGTGGGCGTAGGCGGAGACGTAGCCATTGGGATGGCGGATCAGGATCAGGTTGCCATAGCCTTCGACGCCGGAACCGACATAGATGACAGTGCCATTCTCGGCAGCCTTGACCGACGAACCTTCCGGCACGTCGATATTGATACCGGTGCCACGCGAGGCGGCGAAATCGGTGATCACGCGACCGCTAACGGGCCAGCGGAACTTGTCGTTGCCCGAGGCAACCGGCTCAGCGGCAGGCACATTTGCGACCTGGGTCGGCGCCGGGGTGGCAACCGGTGCTGCGATCGGGGCCGGAGCGGCCGGAGCAACGGCAACCGGCTGTTGCTGCGGAGCGGCCTGCGGCCGACCGAGCGGCGCGGGAGCGGCGCCGAGCGTCTGGGTGGCGCTTGCAACCTGCACGGTCGGCTGCGCTGCAACCTGGGGCGCACGCACCAGGTCGGGACGGCCCGGGATGATCAGCTGCTGGCCAACGACGATCTTGTCGGGCGACGAGAGGCCGTTTGCCTGCACCAGAGCCTGGGTCGTCACCTCGTAGCGGCGGGCGATCGTATAAAGCGACTCGCCACCGGCGATGGTGTGAGTATAGGCGCCGGCCGAGGCGGCCGGCTGAGCGGCAGCGGCCACCGGCACATTGCTGTTGACGGGCAGCGAGGAATTGCCGGCAGGCGGAAGCGAGCCGAGGGCAACGGCAGGCGGCAAGGACGGCGCAGCGGCCGGAGTTTGCATGGCGGGCATGGCTTGCGGGGTTCCCATGGAAGCGGAAGAACTCAGTACAGGAAGATCCTGGGATTGAACTGAGGGCGCGCTCGCCCCCATGCCAATCGGCGACGTCCCGCCGACAGGCTGCATAAAGCCCGACTGAACGGGCGAAGCAGATTGAGCTGGAGAATTGCCCCAAGCACCACCTACGGACGCAGGCGGCAGGAACCGCTGCTCTGCAACCTGCATCGTCGCAGGCGCTCCCAAGGAGTTTGGCATGGGCTGGTTCAGCGTGGCTGGCGCAGAGGACTGCGCTACTGATCCAGTGGTTGTGGGATCACCGAAAGACCGGGCTCCGAGGCTCGAACAACCGGACAAGCCGACCGCAGCCACAAACAGACCAGCCACGGCGACTGCACCTTTAGGCACCCTGACAGACAGGTTTTTACGCATCGGCTAACTCGTACGCAGGTACTTAACACTGGAAACGAGACTAGGCCGGTAAGGTAAAAGCAGCCTTAAAGCCGATGCGATTTGAGTGAAATCGACAGG
>NZ_JAFKHD010000525.1:0-2259 GCF_017307565.1 Devosia sp. | reverse complement strand
CATTTTTGCCAGCCGTTCCAGGGCCGTCTCTTCGGTCTGCTGCAGGGCCAGCGGCGTCACCGTAATGGTGTTGCGACGACGCAGAACCTCAAAATCCGCCTTTGGATCCAATGGCATAGGCGTCTCTGGAATGGCGACGAAGAATTCGCCGTCCTTGTCGCTGGGATAATAGCGAAATGCCGAACGCGAAAAGCGCTGATGCGGCACTGCAGCGATTCCGGATACCTTGTCTGGCGGGCAAACTGGGAAGTTGACGTTGTAAAAGACGTCTTCCTGACCCCTGGCAGCAAGAATCGCTTTGACAACTTCTGTCCCGAAACGAATCGAATTCGACCAATCGACTGCGTGACTTCTCTCGTAGTCGATCGCTTGACTCATCGCGATTCCGATCGCGCCCTGCAATGCACCCTCGCGGGCGCCGGCGGCCGTACCAGAACAATGAATGATGTCGCCGAGATTCTGTCCGGCATTGACGCCGGACAGAACGAGATCGGGCGGCTGGTCGACCAGCACATGAGTCATGCCGGCGACGACGCAGTCTGCGGGCGAACCGCCGACGACACTGAAGCGGCGCTGTCCCCGCTGCTCGAGCACAAGTTCGCGGCCGAGAGTAAACCGATGCCCTGCCCCGGACTGGTTGCCATCTGGCGCGACAATCCAGACGTCATCGGACAACGCGGCAGCGATATCGGCCATGACGGCGATACCGGGCGCATCCACACCATCGTCATTGGTGATGAGGATGCGCATCGGTCACTTGCCTCCGATGGAGGTCAGGCCGCCCATATAGGGCTGCAGGGCCTCGGGAATCAGCACCGAGCCATCTTCCTGCTGGTAGTTTTCCAGCACGGCGATAAGGCAACGGCCGACTGCCGTGCCAGAGCCGTTGAGCGTGTGCACATAGCGCGGCGCCTGTTTTTCACCGGATGGGCGATAACGAGCCTCCATGCGGCGGGCCTGGAAATCGCCGCAGACGGAAACGGAGGAAATCTCGCGATAGGTGTCCTGCCCCGGCAGCCAGACTTCGAGGTCATAGGTCTTGCGGGCACCGAAGCCCATGTCGCCGGTGCAGAGCATCATCACGCGATAATGGAGGCCGAGGCGCTGCAACACGGTCTCGGCGCAGGCGAGCATGCGCTCGTGCTCATCGATGGAGGTTTCGGCCGTCGTGATCGACACCATCTCGACCTTGTCGAACTGGTGCTGACGCAGCATGCCGCGGGTGTCGCGACCGGCAGAGCCAGCTTCGGAACGGAAGCACGGGGTCAGCGCCGCAAAGCGCAGCGGCAGCTCTTCTTCGGCAAGGATGGATTCGCGCACCATATTGGTGAGCGGCACTTCTGCGGTCGGGATAAGAGCCAGGCGCGAGTCGCCATGCGGGGTGAAGAACAGGTCTTCCTCGAATTTAGGCAGCTGGTTCGTGCCGAAGAGCGCGTCATCACGCACCAGTAGCGGCGGCTGCACTTCGAGATAGCCGTGCTCGGTGGTGTGCAGATCGAGCATGAACTGGCCGATGGCGCGTTCGAGACGGGCGATCTGGCCCTTCAGGACGACGAAGCGGCTGCCGGAGAGCTTGGCGGCCACCTCAAAATCCATGTCCTTCTCAGACACGCCGATTTCGTAGTGTTCCTTGGGCGCAAAGCCGAAGCTCGGCTTGGCCGGACGCTGGCGTGCAGCGGTCTCGGCTGTGCCATTGGCGCCGAAATATTCGACATTGTCGCTTTCGTCGTCGCCCTGCGGAACATCTTCAAGCGCCAGGTTGGGAATGACGGAGAGCGCGGCGCGCAGTTCGGCTTCGACAGCGCGCTCTTCGGCCTCGCCGGTGGGGATGAAATCCTTGAGGCGCGCGACTTCGGCCATCAGCTCCTGAGCCTTGGCTTCGTCCTTCTGGGCCTTGGCCTGGCCGATCTGCTTGGAAAGCGCATTGCGCTTTTCCTGCGCTTCATTGAGGCGAACGATGATCTCGCGGCGCCGATCGTCGATCGCCAGAAGATCGGAGGACCGCACGGAGACATTCTTGCGCCGAGAAACGGCAGCGTCGAAAGCTTCGGCGTTGGCTCTGATACACTTGATATCGAACATCGGTGCTTACGGGCCCTTGCCCGCCTCTGGTTTGACGCAGGCCCTGGGTACTATGCCCCGGAGCGCGCCTGCCAGCGCCGCGGGGCAGAATTGGCTGCTCCCGCGACGGAACGCGGAACAGCTATTCGCTAGGCGAGCCGGAAAGCTCGGCTTCCTGCGCGGCCAGCTTCGCCTCAC
>NZ_JAFKHD010000524.1 GCF_017307565.1 Devosia sp. | reverse complement strand
CGAGGAGTTTTCCCAAAAATGGCCACACATTCCCTGTTTCTTCTGCCCGGCGACGGCATCGGCACCGAGATCATGGTCGAGGTCGAAAAGATCATCGCCTGGTCCAATGCCGAAGGCCTGACCGACTTCGCCACCGATAAGGGTCTTGCTGGCGGTTGTGCCTATGACGCGCATGGCGAAGCCATCTCGGAAGACGACATGGCCAAGGCGCTCAAGGCCGACGCCGTCATTTTCGGCGCCGTGGGTGGCCCCAAGTGGGACAATGTTCCCTATGACAAGCGTCCGGAAGCCGCGCTCCTGCGCCTCCGCAAGGATCTCGGGCTGTTTGCGAACCTGCGTCCCGCCATCTGCTATCCCGCCCTTGCCGATGCTTCCGCGCTCAAGCGCGAACTCGTCGAAGGTCTTGATATTCTGATCGTGCGCGAACTGACCGGCGGCGTCTATTTCGGCGAGCCCAAGGAAATCACCGATCTCGGCAACGGCCAGAAACGTGGCGTCGACACCCAGGTCTATGAGACCTATGAAATCGACCGCATCGCCCGCGTCGCCTTCGATCTCGCCCGCACCCGCGGCAACAAGATCCATTCGGCCGACAAGAAGAACGTCATGAAGTCCGGCGTGCTTTGGGATGAAGTGGTCCGTGCCGTCGCCAAGGATTATTCCGACGTCGCCTTCAACCATATCCTGGCCGACAACTGCGCCATGCAGCTGGTGCGTAATCCCAAGCAGTTCGACGTGATCGTCACCGACAACCTCTTTGGCGATATTCTGTCGGACGTGGCGGCCATGCTGACCGGTTCGCTCGGCATGCTGCCATCGGCAGCGCTCGGCGCTCCGGATGCCGTCACCGGCAAGCGCAAGGCCATGTATGAGCCCGTCCACGGCTCGGCCCCCGACATTGCCGGCAAGGGCATTGCCAACCCGATCGCCATGATCGCTTCGCACGCCATGGCGCTGCGCTATTCGTTCGGCATGATCGAACTGGCCGACAAGGTCGAAGGCGCCATCGCAAGCGTTCTGGCCGACGGCCTCCGCTGCGCCGACATCGCCCAGGACAACCGCAAGACGGTTGGTACTGAGGAAATGGGCGCTGCCATTCTGGCCAAGCTCAAGGCGTAAGCCTGGCCGACCTTACCCTAGGCCCTAGAAACAAGAGTAAGCCCCGTCTCGCGGCGGGGCTTATTGTTTGTCGAGGCCATAGAACCTCTGGTCGTCACCGATTAGTTCGTCGCGCGCCTTTTGGCAGCGGAAATCCATAGCCGACCCAGGGCTTGAGCCAGGTGATGGTTCGCTCGTGGTGGTAGCGGCTCATATGAAGCTCCATCCCGACCTTCTCGATCGCCCCGAAGAGTGCGGCAATCGCATCATTGCCACCAGCAAAGCTCGTCACCTTGCCTTCGGGCCAGTCGATCTCGTAGCGACAGTCCCAGGATTTTCCCAGCTGCTCGGGCAGGAAAAGGAAAATGCCGACCAGGCGGATCTGACCCTCGTACTCGACGCTCAAAACCGGCGCGGCGATGATCATGCGCGCTCCCCTGCCCCTGCGGCACTTTAGTTCACAACACGAAAGCGAACCACGCAAAGAAACACCCCGGTCTCGCGACCGGGGTTTTGCATTCAAGGGACAAGAGTCCCAGAAATTATTCAGCAGCGCCTTCAGCGGCGGCAGCGGCCTTGGCGGCCTTTTCTTCGGCGCGTTCCTTGGCCTTTTCGCCGGGTTCGCCCTTGTTCGGGTTGTTGCGGGCTTCGCGCTTCACGAGGCCAGCAGCATCGAGGAAACGCAGAACGCGGTCGGTCGGCTGGGCGCCAACGGAAACCCAGTGCTGGGCGCGTTCGGTGTTGAGAACGACGCGGTTTTCAGCGGTCTTGTCGAGCAGCGGATTGAAGGTACCCAGCTTTTCGATGAAGCGGCCATCGCGCGGCGAACGGGCGTCGGCAACGACGATGTGGTAGAACGGGCGCTTCTTGGTGCCACCACGGGCAAGACGGATCTTGAGGGACATTTTTTAATCCTGAGGTTGATGTCTAAAGTTCGGGTTATTTCTTCTTGCCCAGGCCCGGAAGGCCAGGGAAACGGGGAGCACCGCCGAGACCGGGAAGTCCGGTGCCGGCAGATTTCAGAAGCTTGTTGACGTCGGTGGGCAACTTGTCGGTCATCGGCAGATCGGCGGAGGGCAGGCCCTTCAACTGATCGGGATTGATACCGGCCTGGCGGGCCATCTGCTCGAGCTGCTTGGGGTCCATCTTGGAGAGGTCCGGCATG
>NZ_JAFKHD010000323.1 GCF_017307565.1 Devosia sp. | reverse complement strand
TGCCCCAAAAAGCGCTGGCGGGGTCAGCAGTGGCTACAGCGGCGGCGGGCGATCTCCAAGCAAGCCGATGGTGCAGAGTGCGCCTAGCAGGCCCACGGCCGTGCGCTATGCGGGTATAGCGAAGGGGAGTCAGTCCGCCGTGGTGAAGTTGGCGTCTTATGCTGGCGGCGCGCGGGCAGGGGCCATGCTGGACTACGTGTCGCGCGAAGGAAGTTTACGCGTCGAGAACGAACGGGGTGAAAAGTTAAGTCAGGTCGGGGACAGGGCCAAGGTCCTCGAAGAATGGGAACCGCTGATGGATAATCGCGCCCATAGCAAGGATATGGCCAGCTTCTCCCTAAAGCTCCAGGGCGACTTCGCTGGATTATCGGATATGGAGTTGCGTGAGGTCGGCCGGTCAACGTTTCATGGCCTTGTGTCGTCGCGGACTGAAGACGGCGAGGATCGTCACAGCTTCGCGTTCGGTATCGAGCGGCAGGGCGACGGTGCGGCGGTCATGACCGGCCTGATGGTGTTGCGCAGTACCAGCGGTGTCCGACGCACGCCCGATGCAAAGGGCCAGGGAATGATTGCCCGCGCCATTAGTCAAAACAAGCGCGACCTGCAGGCGCAACCCAGCAATTTTCGGTTCGGCGGCTACGGCAACGGTGTTGAATACGGCACCCATAAACTGCGTGATCTGGTCGAACAGTTTGACGGCCGGATTACTACCGATCGTGGGCGGGCCATAGCGGATCAGAAGCAGGCTGGTGACTTGGTGCAGCGCGAGTGGCGCAAAGAGCTGCATAGTCGGGCGCCGCGCGATGTGATGCATGTCATCATGTCTGCCAAGGCGGGGACCGATCCCGAGGCGTTCGAAAGCGCCGTCCGGGACTTTATGGCTCGCACCTTCGGGGAGCAGGGACACAAATATGTTTTTGCTATGCACGACCCTGCGACCGATCCCAAAGGGGCTGACGCTGGCGGTAAACGGCCCCACGTCCACGCCCATGCGATCATCACCACCAAAAACGAGCATGGCGAGCGTCCGAAGATTGGGCCGGCGACCTTCCGCGATTGGCGAGAAAATCTGGCGGAGCATGCGCGGCAAAACGGCATTCAGATGGAAATGACGGATCGGCGCGATATCGCCAGTGCGCCGGCATATACGAAAAACCAAGTCCGTCCGGTCAGCCGAAAAGGACGCACGGAACACGAAGGGACGAGCCGGCCAGCTCATGCACGCTATATCGCCAAACGCGAAGGAGCGCGTGTCTATGCGAGCAGTCCGCGGAGCCAGCAATATCGCACCGAGGCGGTCAGCACCTGGGGCGCTTTAGCGCTATCTACCGATAACAAAATTGCACAGTTTGCCCGTGCTCAAGTCGAACAAATCCGGGGTGTTGAGACCCAGGGGGCGCAGGTCATCAACCTTTATGAACGCAGCGAAGCCTCTCCCGCCTTTACCAGGCATATGGTATCGTTAATGGCACTCATTTCGGAGGAATCCAGCATGGCCGACGGCGCACAGCAGGATATCAGAACCAAGCCAGAATTTGAGCAATATGAGAAGGCTGTTGGGGCCGCAATCTTCAAGGCAGAGCGCGAGATAACCGACCCCGAGGAGCGCAAGGCGCTCGATGAGCTCACTCAGTCGGTGCGCGAGGTTGTCGAAGCCAAGCGCGCCGTTGTCGAAACCGCGGCCGAGCTGGTCGAACACGCGGAGCTGCGCGCCCAAGGCGTGGATGTTGACGAGGGTCGCAAGGAATATCGTGAGGCCGTCGAAAGGCATGGCGCTGAAAACGTCGACGCCGGCATTGCGCTGTTGAAGAACATGGATCGCGCGCAGGATGCCTGGATAGAGGCGGGAGAGCCGAAGGGCCACGATCACCCGACAACCGCCATCTTCTCTGCCGAGCTGTCGGCCGTCATCAACGCAGCACGCGACGGAAACACATATCTGGCTGAAGTCGTTCAAGAAACAGAGGCCCTACGCGAGCTCGATCAGGAAAATGAGCGCGGGGACGAGCCGGCCGAAAGCGATGGCAGGGAGGGCAAATCCGATCCACTTCAAGCCCCAGAGGGGAATGCGAAGACGAGTGCGGATGGCCAATCAGCAACCACTCCTGACCGACAGGTTGAAGAACCAGGCTATCAGTCGGGGAAAAATCACGACGACCGCGAGGCCAACGACAAGACCCGTCAGTTGCACGAACAACAGATGCGCGTTGACGGGGCAAAACGAACCCCTGAAAGGGGCCGCACCGAGCAGGACGCTCGCAAAGAGCAGACGAGCAGCGACCCGTCTCGCCAGCAGGTTCCGCGCCAGAATGAGCAGCAGCGCGAGCGTGATCGCGATGATGACGTTGAACGCTAAAACAGAGGCTTGAGCTATGAGCCAGGATCAACGTGATGTGTGGAACACTTATGAGCAGCAGGCTGACAATGTTGCTGCAGATGCACGTCAAAGCCAAAAAGCCGACGAAGAATTTTTTAGGGACCATCCAGGCGCGACTGACCGACGCGGCGTATTCTGGTTGATCACAATTGGAGTGGTCTCACTCATCCTGATTTGGGCGCACTACGGCCCGATAGTTCGAGACGCGATCTACGGCGTGTAGCAACGGAAAGGAGCCAACTGGCTCCTTTTTTAAGAGGTTACGCTGACCCCTTCAGTAGTGGTTGCTTCCTCAAGTGATAGCCGAAACAGATCCTCAACTGGGCGGCGACGAGGTTTTCCGACTTTGGTGACGGCCACGTCGCCAGTTGCCTTAACCTTGGCTTTTACGACCTCGACAGTCGCGAGCTTGCTTTCAAGGCCTTCATCGGTCACGTCACGAATTTTCTTAACCGCCCGCACCTTTACCTGTCGCGATGGGACAATTTTGGCGGCAGGCGTTTTTGGGCGGGGCGATCGTTTGACTGTCTTCAGGGTTGTCTCAGTCGCAATGATATCGGCCAGATTGCTCTCTGCAGCCGGTTCTACGGCGGGAAGGACAGCAACATCTGGCGCTTCGGTCGGCGCAGATTGAGCAGGCTGTTCCGCTGGTGCAGTTGACGGCGGGGAAACTATAGGTTCGGGCTCAACTTGGCTCTTGCCATACCCTTCAGCTAGGGCCGGGACAGGAAGCCGCTCGCTAATTTCGACGTGGGGGACTTCCGGTCGATGCGCTTCCCCATAAGCGGCCGCTGTCTGGAAAGGCTCCATCTTAAAAAAGCGGACCTTCTTGGCGCGGACGGGTTTTTGGCCTTCCACGAGCAGCACCATATCTGTTTCTGGTAATTGGCGGACCTCTTGGGGCATCATCAGATCGCGATCACGCATCTGCTCGATGCGCGTCCGCCGGTTGAGGCCCATAATCTCAATCTGGCGGGATTCTGTTTGGTAGCGGATTGTCTGCTTTCCAAGCGCCCTTGAAACATAGTCGGCCGTCGCCTGGTCGTTGGCGCCGAGGACGAGCTGATAGCCGCAATTGCCCAGCAAAGAATGCCGGGCTGTCTCACCATAGATTTCATCCAAGTTTTTCAAATCCTGGATGACGAAGGCCATCTTGATCTTATAGCCAGCCACATATGGCAGCTTGTTCATCACTTCGTCGACGCGACGGAGCTGGCGAAATTCATCGAGCAGAAACAGCATCGGGATCGGGTTGGGCCGCAGTTCCCGCGTCAACAGATCCATCGTCTGCTGGATGAACAGCGTCAGGAGGGGCTTGAGCAGGGAAATGTCGGTGATTGAAGGAGCCAGGTAGATGCTCACCGGCCTTTGTTGAAGCCCAGCCAAGTTTATGTCGGTCACCGAGGTAGCGGCCACAATGCGTTCGTTCATGAACGGCTTCATTGCCTTCTGGATGTCGATCAGCGCCGACGCGGCCGCGCGATCGGAGAGGGCGAGGTACGCATTGAAGCTCTCGATGGTGAAGCGCGATAAATAAGGCTCTGCCGCGATTATCGCCCGCAGCAGCTCCTGCAGGTTCACGCCGCAATTGAGCAGGGAATTGACCTCGCCAAAATTGCGCCGGCTCTCGTAAAGCGGGCTTTCCAGCAGATAGCTGATAATCCCACCGATAACCTGTTGCGCCAGCCCTTGCCAAACCGCGTTGTTGGAATCGGATTGCTCAGGAATGAGGATCGAGGCGATATTCTGAATGTCGGTGGTGCGCGTTCCCCGGTCCTGTCGCACAAAATCGAGTGGGTTGTAGCGATGCGTTTCGGCGGCACCAGGAGAGAACAGGAAGACCTGGTTGCCTTGCATCCGGCGATAGCCGGCCGTTGTGGAATACACTTCACCCTTTAGATCGGTGACGATCATCGATCCCTGATGTTGAAGCGCGTTCGGGATCACATAGCCGGCGCCTTTGCCAGAGCGGGTAGGGCCGATCACCAAATGGTGCCGATCGTCATCACGACGAAGGTACTTGCCAGCGACGACGCCGAACACATGGCCTTTCTTGCCAAACCATTTGCCCATCCGCAGGTCTGGCACGGTCTGGAACGATGCATCGCCCAATGGGTTCTTAGGCTTGCGCAAGCCGACGACGCCGACGATGCCGGCGACGAACACGGCAGGGACGGTCGCCATTCCAGCAACACCTTGCAAAGCGGTGTTGGTGTGGAAAGCGTAGAATTGTTCAGCGGCGATCAATGGCCGCTCAGCCAGTGTCAGCATGAGAATATTGGGATCATCGTAGACGCCCCACATGATTGCGCCATAGGCCAGCAACCAGGCGGCAAATGCGATGACGAGACAAAACAGCCCGAGGAAGACCCTAAACAGCATGGTCATGCTGCCGCGCGAAGAAGATTTCCGAAACGCCACGCTTGCCGCCGTCGCGCCGAAGCTGGATCACGACTGGGATAACCATGTGCAGGTATGACAGCAAATCTGCCTTACTGAAGGAGCCTGCCATGCCGCCCTGCATGATCATCATCACCAGCTGCTCATAGGCGCCCTGAGGGGTATCCGCGTGGACTGTCGACATCGAGCCGGGGTGCCCGGTGTTGATGGCGCGCAAGAAGGTAAAGGCCTCTGCACCACGAATTTCGCCGACGAAAAGCCGGTCTGGGCGCATACGCAGGGAAGATTCGAGCAGGCTTTGAATCGTGACATTGGCGGTTCCCTGATCGCCCTTTGAGGCGATCAAGTGAACGATATTTTTTTGGGTTGGGAACAACTCGCGCGTATCCTCGAGCGTCAAAATCCGCTCGTTGGGATCGACACTTTTGAGGCACGCATTGAGAAATGTCGTTTTCCCGGTCGACGTACCGCCACTGATCAGGATGGAGACGCGATTGCGGATGGCGGTATCAAGAAACTCATAAATCCGCTGCGCCTGAAGATGGCCGATTAAGTCGTGATCAAGCTGTGAGAGCCCGCCAAGCGAAACGACAACCTTGTCGAGCGAGCCATTGTCCCGGTATTCCTCCAGGGTAAAATGTTGGGTCACTTGCTTTCGGATCGAGAGCGTTCCGCCATCGGGGGCGGCCGGCGGCAAGACGACTTGAATGCGCTCCCCGGTTGGCAGGGCGGCGCTCAACAAAGGCCTTTCACTGTTGACGAACTGGTTGGTATAGGCAGCGACCCGCTGCGCTATCTGGCTGATCGCCTCTGCCGTCATCGCCGGAATGGAGTGAAACTCCATATGGGCTTGACCTATGCGCTCGACGAAAACCTGACCTGGCTTGTTGACGGAAATTTCAACGACGGCCGGGTCGTCGAGCAGGCTTCGAAGGGGCTCCAATGCCTGTTCGACAACATAGAGCAGGGTTGGCAACATCGATGTGGCTGAGGACATTATCTCCGCTCACTAACGATTTGGCGCATTGCCTCCGTTATGGGGTCCTCGTACATCGCCGCAAACGAGAGATCCTGGCGCACATAGACGAAAACCCGCTCGCCTTGATCTATGCTGATCGTCGGCTTGAGGTTTGCATTGGCCTCGATTTCGCTCGAAATGAAATCTGCCATGGTTTGAGCGACGCCATCTGCCGCCTTTTGCCTGGCGCTACGCTCGTCATCTGCGCCGTCTGCAAATTCAGGCTCGCCGCTGGAATCGGTCAGGTAGTTGATGCCGCCGCCCAGAACCGACAGCATCAATGCCGAAGTGAATCGCTCCTTGAACTTGGTATCGACAAACCCGGTCATGCCCGAGCGGCCCAGGCTGTCGGAGCCCATAGAATTAAGCCGTACGGACACTCCATCGGAGCGGATCAGACGGGACCAGACCACGAATACCCGACTTTGGCCGCGGGTGACTTCAGACTGGTATTCCCCAATCAGGCGAGAGCCGATCGGGATCAGAATGCGGCGGCCATCGAACGAATAGACGTCTTCATTGACCACAGCCCGGATTTGCCCCGGCAGGTCGCTATTGATGGCAGTCTCGAGCAGGCCCGAAATCATCGTGCCTTCGGGCACAAGGGCGTCAATCCGCTCAAGGGAGCGTGCGCTAGCGCTACGATCCTCTTGAGAAATCGAGCTTGCGAGATATTGGCTTGCTGAATCTGTGCCCGATACAATCGCAGGCGGCCTGGCATTGCCATCGAAGGCTGCAGGTTCCGACAGGGCCTTATCGGGCGCCGAAACGTCCATCACGACAAGGCCGGACAGGTAGCGCTCGGGAAATTCCTCTTCGACCACTGGTTCCGGCTCCTGCACGATCAGCGTAGGCTCAACCATTGGTGGCGGCGGAACCATGGGAGGGGGCGGGGGTACGGTAAATTCGGCTACATCTGGCTCAGGCTCGACAGCCTCAGCCGGTGGAGGGGGCGGCGGTATGACAACGATATTAGGTTCGACTTCCGGCTCAAGAACAGCTTCTTCTGAATCTCGTACGAACCCAGGTGGGGAGAATGTCTCGGTATTGAAGGCTTCTTCCGATTGGAGCATGTCGCGCGGTGCGGTGTTACCCGCCGTGAAGTTGAGATAGAGAGCGCCAATCCCCACCAGACCCAGCAGGCCGAAGCCCAGGAGCTGCTTGCCTTTGACGCTCCGGTCAGCAACGACGCTTTCGCCGCTGCCCTGGAGAGCTTGCAGTTCAGGCGCGCGTTCCATCAGTTATTGCTCCCACTGCGCGTCGTCGCTTTGGTGTCGAGAACGGGCGCATTGATGTAGGGATCGGGTGCGGCGATATCGGGCACGCGAAGATTAAAGATGCAGGTCCATAGGTCCCCTTCGCGCAGGGTAAACTGGGCCGCGGTGCCATCGACCACGATGTACTCCCCTTCACGCCGGAAATTCACCACCGATTCCGAGAAGTCGAGATTGACCTTGAAGATCGCCGGCATGCGGCCGGCGAAGCGGAAAAAGGTCATCTTGCCATCGTCAAAAACTTCGACGGGTTTGAGCGCATTCTGGCCCGAGAAGGAGTAATTGATATTGAGATTGGCCTTGTCGATGTTGCTGATCGCAGGGTTGGCCGCGCGTATCGTGGCTTCCTCCCGAAGCGCATCGTTCAGGGCGTTTTCGGGATAGTTGAACTGGATTCCGAATACGTCGCCATTGCCCGGCGCCTGGTCGACCAGCTCTAGAAAGTAGATGCGCTTATCGGTGACGATGTTCAGGTTGGTGGGCACATCGCGCGCAATCGGCTTCACGAACAGAATGTTGCCTGCAGCGGCGGGAACGATCTGCCAACTCTCCGTATCGCCCAGCGACAAGGTCTGGAATTTCTCAGACTCGTCGAAAATAATCATGGTCGAAATGCCATATGCAGCGCGGACCTTGACCACATTGTTGGCCTGGTAGGTCACATGCGTGACGCGCTGGTCTAGACGGCCTGATTGCGGGGTCTGCGCCGCAAATCCCTGTGTCAGCAGGCCGACCAGGGCGCTCAGGATGAGGATGATACGCTTCATTGCTATTGGCTCCCGGCCGTCACGGTTTCTTGGTCGCGCTGGTACTCATAGACTTGGAATCCCAGCGGATTATCGAAGCGCCATTCCATGCGAAGGGGGGTATCGGTGTAGCGGAAGCGGACAACTGAGATGTAGTGTTTGACCGTCAGCTGGGCCGGGCCAGTTTCGGTGGTCGAAAACCGGACCAATGCCGTTGAGGTATTGGGGAAGGTCACCGATTTGATTTCGACGGCCACAGTCCGATTGGTGCCGTATACCTTGGTCGGATTGGTTGGATTGGTATTGCTGTAAAGCCGGGTCAAATCGTCTGAGGCGCGACCGGTCGATAGCAATTGCGCCAGACCGAAATTCTCCGACACGGCATATGGATCGTATTTTTCCCGGGCACGGATATAGCGCACGACATTGGCCTGGGTAACGGCCTGCTGTTCTGTCAATGTCGTGGTGCGGGTCAGCCCCGAAGTGACTTCCATGTAGCCAGTCGTTTTATCGACTTCCACGAAGTAGGGCTCAAAGGTCTTGAGAGGCATCAACATCGCCAACACCAAGAGGCTGCACACCGCGACGAGACCGAGGATCATTGCGATAAGCCAAGCGACGGCGCGCGAACGCCGATCGCGGCGCGAAATGTCTTCTTCCCAGCGTTGGCCGTCCTGATAGTAGGTCACGAGCCCTGAATCGGCTTTAGGCATTGGCAAAACCCTGATTTATCACCCGATGCGGGGTGTGCTGTTCTGTTTGATGGATTGGGCCATGTGCCGAGCCGCTGGCATCGAGCTGGACATCCTGTCGAGTGCAGCGACGTTGGCATTCACCCCCGCGGCGCCCGCCCTATATCCAAGCTTGCCCGCCGAAGTGCCCGCAGCCTTGCCTCTTATTGCCGTGCCTTTCAGGAGGCCACCGGTCGCATGACCCATGTTCATCGCGGCTCCGCCGGCTATCGACGAGGCAATGGCCTGAACGTTCAGCAGCACGAAAGACCCGGCGATGACGATGAGAATGAAAGAGGCAAAGTCCGACATTTGAAGGCTGTTGGCCTCCATGGCCGCTTTCATCTTCCCAAGTTCGGGGGTTGCGGCGGCAATCATGAAGGCCGCGACGGTGTAGATGAACAGAGGCATGATGGCATATAGGATCACCTGATCGAGCCAGCCGGCGCCATATTTTCGGGTCTCCGGAAACAAAAAACAGGCGACGAAGATCGGCGCAGTGCCCAGCAATACCCACATGGCGAGTTTGGAGAGGATGAGCAGCGCCAGGGCAATTGCTATAAATATGCCCGCAGCAATCCAGATGATTGCGGCCATCACGCCGGGTAAAATCGCCCAAATGGAGGTTTGCGCGGAATAGGCGCCGGCGACCTCGTTGGCACTGTGCCAAATGTCGGAAAGTCCGCTTGTCGGTTCGCTTACGCCCGTGCCCGAGACGGTTAGGACGGCGCGTCCCGCATTTTCAGGGACGGTTGTCATCCATTCATAAAAGAGGGTGTTGAAGTTGCCCCAATTGCTTACAAGCAGCAGGATCACCAGCATTCGGCAAACCCGGCCGACAATGTTGGCAAAGCTGGCGGAAGCCGTGCCCATCATGATCTGCAAGCCGTAATAGCCAACGTAGAGATAGAACGCGATCGTCAGCAGGGGCACAACTTCGCTGCCCAGGACACCAAAGGCTGTCTCGCTAAAATTCGTGCCCGTATCGTCGATGCGCTGCAGCAGTTGGCTCAGAAAATCCATTCGACGCCCCTAGAGAGCCAGAATTGCAGCCGCGGCTTCAGCCGAGTTGACTGGTGACATCGGCCCGCAGTCCTGCGGCTCGATCGCTGCATATGCCGACAGGTTGGCGGGGCGCTTGCATGGCGCGGACTTTGCGGGCGGGGGCGTCGTTGCGCACCCCGCCAACAGCCCAGCCACAACAGCGAGCATGACACCTTTCGCAAGCATCTTAGTTTTCGCTGCCGCGGTCATACTCAAGTCCTTTGGTGGTGTTGGAAATGTCGGTCAGCGTGCGAACGTTGTCCGCCTGCAGCGACGATACGGCCCCGTTCATCACGCCGATCAACTCGTTGATGGTGAGGCCCGCTTGCACCTGCAACTGAGTGTTTTGGTCGATGGAACCTTTGATGTCCTCGGCTTTGCCGATCTGTTGGCTGGCCTGCTCAAAGGAATCCCGGCGCGTCGTGACGCCCTCTTGGGCGCCCTTCACAAGCGCTGAAACGCCCATAACGGTGTTCATCAGTTGCTCGTAGGATTTGTCCCCGGCAAAGTCGGAATTTTCCTCTCCCGAGAGCGACTTGACCAGCTTCATGCCGTTAATGAAGAGGCTGGCAAATTTGGCAATGTCGTCATTGCCCGATCCAAAATTGGGAACTCCGCCCGACATAATGCTCGAAAAGTCGGGCATCGAGCCGACAGAGAAGCCGCTGCCAACGGCGAGGTCTTGCATAGGCTGCTGGACGTTTGAACGGTCGCCGATAACCGCCTTTAGCGTGTCTTCCACAGTCGTCAGGATTTCCTTATTGGTATCGAGGATTTCGTTTGTCGTGCTGGCAGTGTCACGCGCAATGCTGAGGTTTTCGCGATCAATCACTGGCACTTGAGCCACTGCGGGCAGGGAGAGCCCCATCATTGCCGCGATGCTGATAACGCCGATATCCTTGATCGTCATAGCTATAACTCCGGGGTCAGTTGCAGGGTTACGCGCCCGGCGGGTTCAAGCTCGGCCACGCAGGACTTGGTGTCGTCATCCCAGGCCGTGCCGGGTTCCTCGCAGACATTTTCGACCGGCTCGGTTGGGTCGGGTTCGATAGGCTTGGGCGTCGGATTGAGAGACTGTGCCGTGCTCGACTGATCGGTGAGCTGCATCGCGTTCTTGCTGTTGAGCAGTTCAGCAAAGACCGCTGCCATGCCAATCGCCTGGTTGAACAATTCGAGGTTGGCATTACGCGAAGTCGAATTGTGATCGAACGATTCAATCATGGTACCCGGCTGTTGCTGGCCAAGCTGGGTCAGCCAAGACGTGACATTGCCGAGGTTGGCCGATGCGCCTTGGCTTGCTCCCATGGCGTTCAGCGTCGCATCGCGCATATTGGTGTAACCCGAAGATCCGCCGCCGTAATTGAGTGGAATGCTCGACATGTCGGAGCCGCCCAGAGCAGGAATCCAGCGGGTCGTGATGTTGCGAACATAGTCCTGGGTTTCCTTGAACGGCGGGATACCGCCGTATTTGGAAACGTTGCCTGGGCCGGCATTATAGGCAGCCAGGGCGAGGGATACATTGCCACCGTGGGCGTTGAGCTGACGGCGAAAATAGCGTGCGCCGCCGCGTAAGTTCTGCTCGATGTTATGGCGATTGACACCCAAATCCTCTGCCGTTCCCGGCATAAGCTGAGCCAATCCGTAGGCGCCGGCCGAGGAGCCAATGCAGGGGTTCAGCCGGCTTTCCTGGTAGACCAAGGCCATGAAGATCTCTTCATCGATACCTTCCTCGCGCGCTACCCGGCGAACCAGGCCCGCAATTTCTGGGTTGCGGGCCATTGCATCGTTCGGATCGTCTCGCGTGGAGGGGCGATACATGGAGCAGGTTATGTTGCTCGAAACGACCGCGCGACTGCTGTCCGTCGTACCAATTTCGGTCGTGGTGCTATCCCGTTCTGATCGTTCGCCCTCGATCGCCTCATCACTCACAGGCACTTGCGCCACTACCGGGACCGCAGCCATCATTGCAGCCGCACAGATCGCCATCACAACAAGGGTTCGCTTCATCAGTTACTCCCCTTCATGAACAGCTCGAGCCAGTCCGCAGGGTCGTTGCCATGTTCCCTGCGCAGCACTTCGCACTCGGCAATTGTCTCGCGTCTGCCAGAGAGAACCTTGACCATTTCCGGCATGGTGGAGAGATCGAGCTTGGCGATCACCGAGTCATTGCCATGCTTGATCAGAAACGTGCGCGACTCCGGCGCCGTGGTTTTGATGAAGCCAAATTCCTTGGCCGTAAGGCCAAAGCGCTTGATGTAGCTTTCCTCGTCCGCCCGCGGATTGGGGAAATGGATGTTGGTCGACGACTGCTCGATCAAGGTGTGGGACACGGACGATTTGGCGATGTCGGCAGCCGACTGCGTGCCAAAACCCACGATGCCGTTGAGCTTACGGATCGTTTTCATCTTATCCATGATGAAGTGGCTAAAGGTCGGATCGGACAGAAGCTGCCAGCCTTCGTCCATGAAGAACATGACCGGCTCGCCGTTCAGCAACTCGTCCAGGCGATGATAGATATACATCAACGCCGGGGTCCGAACTTCGGTATTGCTCAGGATATTGGTCATATCGAAGCCAAAGCATCGGGTGCCACCCAGGCTTAGAGCGTCGGTTGGGGCATTGAACAGCCAAGCCTTGTCGCCATCAAACCAGGGGCGCAGCCGTGCGGCCAGATCATTGCTATCGGCTCGGGTTCGCCCCGCCATCAAAGCGGCCAGCGTCGCCAGATTGCGACGTTCCAGCCCTTGGCTCATGGTCTGGCTAATGCCCTGCTCGATCAGATCATTGTCCGACTGCGACAGGCTCAACTCACCGCCTACCATCACCTTGACCAGCCGGTTCAAGAAATCTCGGTTTTCGGCATTGTCGGGCAGCTGGAACGGGTTGAAACCCGTCGGCGTCCCGGGCGTCAGCACTTCATAGGAGCCGCCCATGGCACGGATGAAAATTTCCGCGCCGCGATCCTTATCAAAGAACACGGCGCGGGGCCGTGGCGACACGCGGAAGCTCTGCGCCAAGAGGAAGGTCATTGCTACTGTCTTGCCTGAGCCGGTTGGTCCGGTGACAAGAAAATGGCCGATGTCGCGTTGGTGGAAGTTGAACCAATAAGGCGTTTGCGATGTGGTTTCGAGGATCGAAATCGGGAGATTCCAGTGCGGAGCCTCTTCCCGTCCCTGCGCAAAATTATGCATCGAGGACAGGCCGGTAAAATTGGAGCTCGAAAGCATCGCCCCACGCGCGATATAGCCGTGGTTTCCCGGCAATTGCGCCCAAAACGCCGCTTCAAGATTTAGGTCTTCACGCACCCAATTGATGTTCATGTCGGTCAGGCTTGCGCCCAGGTCCGACACGACCTTGCCCAGTTTTTCATTCGAGCGGCCGATTGCCAAAAGGCTCAGATGATGGACGCCAAAGACCGCCTCTTGATTGGCAAGCTGGTTAAGCGCCCGGTCGATATTCTCCTCGACGGCGCTGCCGGCCTCGTCGGATGCCGCGATCTGGCGCTTGAGGCGCGTGATGCGTTCCTGAGCAATCGGCTTGTCTGAGATTGAAAACGACTGGGTCAGGATGAATTCGTGGGGAAGCTGCAATAGACCATCCAGCATCCCAGGCCCGCTAAAGGGCGGGTATTCCTTGATTGAGAGCATGGCGCCAAACCGATCATCGGCCTCGGCCGCCGCTTGGACCTGCATTGCGCGCTTGCCGAAGTGCAGCCGCGCCGACCCGACATAGCTATTGATCGCCATGCGGGGCAGTCGCATTTGCCGCGACACGCCACCGGACAGGATCAGTTCGAGGAATTCGCACGGCTCCGAGTAAGGGGCGCCGTCCCGACGCACGATGCCTAGGACCCGCGCACCATATTTGGCAAGACCGCCCGCGATGTTGACGACATGTTCCTCCAGATCGGAAGCAGACTCGCGCAACTGCTGGGTCGTTACGGCATTGCCGTTCGAGCGGTCCCAGAGGCGCTTGACCTGATCGCTGAGCCCAAGCGCGCCTTTCAAATCTGAGCGTACGATGGTCAGAAAAATATCGTTGGTGAACATGCGCTTTTGGGCCAGTCGGGCCTGATAGCGCTCGTCCAGCTCCCGGCAGAACGGATCGTCAAAGTCGCTCGGGAGCGATGGTTTGAGCTCCCGACGCACCACGGTGGACCAGACTGAGAACCGGCTTGATCCAAGGGCGCGGATCAACGTGTTTTGCACCGCCGACCGAAGGTTGATTTCGGCCTGATCTTCAGTCTGGAAAAACAGACCGTTGAGCTTGATAACGCTCATCAGCGCGCCATTCTGCAATCGCATAACGCTATCCGCTACGTGTCGCGTATAGGGGATATGGCGGCTCATCAGGGCTTCGCCCTTCAAAGAGCTTCCAAAACCCATTTCATCGCGCAGCGCATTCAGCATGGTCTATGGTCCATATGAATTTGTGCCCCAAAACCCCTTGTTCCGGGTGCGGGGAGTACGGCGTGAAGTGACTTGCAAGACGTCCAGGATGCGGGCGTCGCGCGCGCAAAGGCTGAAAAGGACCAGATAGGCGACAGGCACGACGAGCAGCGACCAAAGCGAGTTGGTCGCCAGCCACGCGATAATGCCCAGCCCGACCACCAGAACGATCGCCATGTAGGGCACGCCCCAAAGAGTTGGCGACCGGGTCAGCCCGATCACCAAAGGGGTGATGTCTGGATCGACATCTTGTGCGTCCATCAGTTGCCGCCAACAGTGCCGATCAGCGCATCGACCATGGCCGGCGCGCCGAACACCAAGCCAATGCCGATCACAACGGCGCCTGCCGTGAACCACGACAGCCGGCCAGCAAAGGCCATGAAACCAAGAGAGATGACGGCAATGATCGCCAGCGACCGGCCAAAAGGACCGGTCACAAAATCCACGATCATTTGGACGGCTGCTTCCAGAGGACCGAACGCGCCACCACTACCCCCCTGACCCTGTGCATAGGCATGGGATGGCAAGACCATCTGCACCGCGACCGTCACCGGGACGGCCAGGCCATATTTGCGGAGGGTCTTGGTTGGCCAGTTTCTGAGCATGGATAGTCCTTTCGCTGCGCTAAAATTCCATCACCCCAGCGACAAATTCGCCGGGCTTGGTTGCTTGGATGATGCCGCCAATGGGCGCCGACGAGAGAGGGGCCGGGTCCGTAGCCGGGCTGCCGGGCGCAACTGCTGGTGTCGCTTTGCCACTAGGCTCGATCTCGATGCCCATCTGGTAATTCACGACGGTCGCAAGATAGTTGACCGTCTCGAATATCGGCGGCACTCCGCCATATTCCACGACCTTGCCTTCGCCGGCATTGTAGGCGGCAGCCACGAGCAGGGGATTGCCGAATTTCCCGGTCAGCCAAGCCAGATAGCGCACGCCACCGTCGATATTGGTTGCAGCATCGCAGGGATCCGTCACGCCGAAGCGGTCTGCTGTGCCCGGCATCAGCTGCATGGGACCGCGCGCGCCTGCAGGCGAGTTGCGCTCCCGGTCAAATCGGCTTTCCGCGTAAGCAATCGCTACGGCGAGCGAAATATCGACACTGTGCCGTTCCGCCGCCTCGGTCACCATCTGCTGGATCTGATCGACTGAAAACGGCGATGGAGCGCACTCAGCAACGTTAGAACTACCTCGATCAGGAAGATCATCCAAAAGCTCAGGTGACCTTCTAATAGGCTCGTCATACTCAATTTGGTTCGTGAAATTTTCCAGAACGGGTGACTGATCGACGCTTGAAGCCACCCCGTCAGCGCCAAACACGAAATCATCCACTGCTGGTTGACCCGATACTGTGGGGGCGGATGCAGAATTCAACTCTGTCGATTTTGGCGGAAAAAACGAATTGATATCAATGGCTAGTGGCTGCCCATGAGTCGACGAATAGGGTGCGATGGCAGCTAAAGCGACAACTGCTCCGCAGAATTTTAAAGGGGGCGCACTGTGTCGCATGACTGGTTCCGAGTGGTTGTCCGGGGGGTTACAAAGCGGCTAAAATCTGCTTATTGAGCTCTGGTGACGATTTCTAGTACCCCGATAGTTCCGAAATCGAAACCCCTAAATTGTCTTAGAGATATCTAAATAGGGATACACCTAACATGACGCATAAGGGGAACGCCGTTGGTCTGTCCGTACTCATGCTTGCGGGAACGATTGGGTGGGCGCACGCGATAGAGCCCGTAGACCAGAGCTATGTCCGCTCACTGGCCGCTCCGGGCAAAACCGTACTGGTAATGGAATATTCAGACGCAACCGGTGCTGTCGTTGAGCGCAAAGGGTACGCGTCAGCCGGCGGCTTTAACGCGATCTCTGGCACTCAATTTCGCGTCAACGCCAACACGGTGGTCAAGCTCTATGGGCTTGAGGCGTGTAACGGTGACATGGTCAACCAGACGGAGGGCTATACGGGGAGTTGCGCAGACTGGGCCCTGAGCGGTCTGAGTACAGAGCTGGAAAACCCCAAGGTCATCTATTGTCGTGCATTTGTGTCCGAGCAGAATGCGGCTGAGCAAGATGCTAGCTGCTATGTGTACGTCTACTTTCCCGGCGCAATGGACAGTGTTTACAACTTGGAGCAACAACTCTTGTCGACCGGTTTCTTGAGGCTCGAAAAAGACCGAGCAGGAAATCTGCTGCGTCCCGATCTGGAGGAAAGCGCTGCCATCGGTAAGGAAGGCTATGGCATGTGGGCTGACCCACGCGTGCAAGAACAATGAGCCGGTTTCCTCTAACTGTGCTCGTTGTGATCGCTGTCGGGTTTGCCTGCACGGCGGGCAACGCAGCGCCTCCCGGTTATTTTGACCTGTCGCCGGGCGTGACCCTTATGACGGGCGAGTCCTGGAGCGACGGCGCTAAGAGCTACCGCCTTTACGGCGTTCAATCCTGCCTACGCTCCACCACATATACGAACGGCGCTGGCCAGCTTGCCGATTGTGGCGATGCTTCGCTGTCCATGTTCGCCGCCTATATCAAGGACACCAGGCCGGTTTGCGCTCCAGTGGTCGTCCTGGGCGAGCTGACCTATGTCATGTGTTATTCCAGCGTTGGCGGCCAGCAACTGGATCTTGGCACCTTACTCATTTCAAGCGGTTTTGCCTTCGCTGCGCTCGACAAGGATGGATTGCCCTACAGCGCTAACTACGCCGTCGCAGAGCAAACCGCCCGCGAAGAAAAACGCGGCCTTTGGCAGTTTTCCGATGTGCAGCATCCAGCCATTGCTCTTGCCATCGAGGCCAATAAACCTGCAGGAAGCTCCCAGCAATGATCGCTCGCGCTGCCATTCTTGCCGCTATTGGCCTGTCAGTCGCGTTGACCGGCTGCGCCTCAAGCCAGCGGAATATCGCATCCGACGCCCGGCTCCCACCTCCCGGCTTCTCCGGCCGCGTGAGTGTTGTTGACGGTCGAACCCTAATGTTCCCCGAGCATGGCCGGACCGTTCAGCTCATGAACATTGACACTTGCGAGCTTCCGCAATGGGCGGTCGTGCAATCATCGTCCGGGTCATCCCCCGTTCCGTGCGGCGCAAAAGCCAAAGCTTGGCTCACGCGGACAGTGGGAGCGCAATCGGTCGAATGCCTTGGTACAGGTTACACCCAGTCGGGCCAAGTCCTGGCCAATTGCACTGTAAGGGGCAGAGACGTCGCGCTTGAAATGCTTCGGGTCGGTCTGGCCGTGATCGACACGCCAAGGCCGCTCCGCACTGAGTATTTCTCGGTTCAGTCCGAAGCCGTTGCCAAGCGGTATGGGATTTGGGGCACCTTTGTACTCGACATGGACGAGTGGCGTCGGCGCGCTGAGGACCAAACCCCCACACGCCAGCCGATTGCTGACTACAATCTTCTCGCTGATCGTCACCGTGACGTGACACCGCCGATGTTCGAGAGCCGCAACCTTCCTAAGGTCACTGGCAAGTGAGACATGCCGATTTTGAACCAAACATGTTCGTCGCCACCATTGTTGCAGGCGTCGCATTTGTCGCCGCACGGCTGAAACCCAACGGCAAAAAAGAGTTTCAAGGTTGCCCCCTCAATGAGCGCCAACCGTCTCCCCGGCAAGGCGTTCACCCCCGCTGACCCGGCTGACAATCATAAATCCTACGATGTAAGTCAGCCGCTTGATTTCGGTTTCCGTGCCATTGCCGCGCCCCTCCAAAAGAGCGCAGCGCAGCTCAAACTCGCGCGCACTGAATTCCCGAAGATTCTCAACCGCCCCGCCGCGTTGCGCCCTCGTGAATAGCCCGTACGCTTTCATGTGGGCGTCTATCGCAGCTTCGGTCTGATCGTAGCTCATACCTTTCGCTTCACTCTGTTCAAAGGGAGTTGGCGCCGGCTCCCCTGCCCCGTGGCGAGCATCGTGTGTGCAAACGAGAGCCGAAGGCAGAGCCCTAGGCGTTTCCTCATCTTGATAAACAAACGACCGTATTCTTTGCGGCATGACGCCCCTATTCAATGCTCGGCGAAATGGCGACGACAGCTTGAAAACCGACGGCTCCCTGATCATCGCTGAGGCGGACACTGTGAGTGATAATGGCTGCGCGCCGACGCGAGAGCCAAAACGTTTCCGGTCAGTCCACTGCAGACCGACTTCGAACGGTATGGAATTGAACACGTTCGGCCGCGCTTTGACCCGGCAAGATTACCGCCTAACGGAGCCCCCGACGGCCTAGTGGACCTTTTAGTTTTGTGGGCTGGAATCTGGGGTACCTGACGCTTTAGACGGACGGAACGGTTGGTTCTGCGAAATGCTCTATCTGCGATCTGTCGGCACGCTACCGGGTGCGCTTCCAAAAAAAAGGGATAGGGCTGTCCCTATTTGGGTCTGCATTTCCATGTCAGACGTCACATTGACCCTTGAACAAATGGAATGATGCCGTGGAACGCACATACCGCGCACTGGTGGTAGAAGATCAAACCCTTATGCGCCTCGCGCTGATGGACCAGATAAGCACGGCTTTCGAGAACGCAGCGGTGCTAGGTGCGCAGACGCTCGAAATTGCTCTTTATGAACTAGCCAATGAAAATTTTGATCTCGTGATTATCGATCCCGGACTACCGGGTTTTGACCCAACGTCGCAGGATGACAGGCTCTCGGTAGTCAGCAGGATTATTGAGGCATCACCAACGGCTCTGCACGCGGTCATAACTGGCTCTGACAGCACGGCCGAAGCTGACCAGTTCCGTGGATTGGGCGCAGTCGCCTATCTCGGCAAAACCGGGCTGGAACCAGGCATGCTCTGTGATGTGCTCGATGACATCTCAACGAGCGGATTCTCCATCCGCTTGTCCAGAGTGACGATGACCGTTCCCGATTATTGTCACTCTGCGCTGACCCCCCGTGAACAAGAAATCATCAACCTGATGGCTCGGCGGGAGCCAGGAATGTCGCGCATCCAGATTTATGAGCAGGTAGCGGGCAAGCTCGGAATCGATCGCGATTCAGCCGAAAAATACTTCAAAAAGGCCCGTGCAAAAATAATGAAGTCTGACCACAAATTGCCTGTTGGGATCTAAAGCATGCATATTTTGAACGTTCACGGTGTAAAAGTTCCCGTTAAAAACAGCGACATTTCCCCGGTGATATGGCAAGCGCTCGAAAGCGGTTCCTACGAGGCAAAAGAGGCTAAAAGGGTCGCCGCTGTTGTGAAGCCAAACGACCGTGTTCTAGAACTTGGCAGCGGCCTTTCCGTCATCACAACGCTGATTTCCCGCATTGAGGGCGTCAAGGTCTGGGCCGTCGAAGCAAATCCGGCCACGGTTGCCCTAGGGCATCGGGTGCTGGAGGCCAATGGCGTCAATAATGTGAGCTTGACCCAAGGCTTACTCACTTCCGGGCCCGCTAGTGAACACATCTTCTACATCCGCAAAGACCTCTGGATGTCCTCGATTGATCAAGGCCAGGGGCCTTATGAACAGACCATCACTCTGTCCTCATCCAACATCGACGAATTTATTACGGCTCACGCCATAAATGTTCTCTTCATGGATATTGAGGGTGCAGAAAGGGACTTGCTTGTTGGCGCCGAACTGCCCGGGATTCAGCGTATTTTCATTGAGCTGCACGATCACCTATACGGATTGGAAGGCATTCGCCGCATCACTCAAGCGCTGACCCTTCGGGGCTTCGCTTACGACCCCCGAGCCTCCTTTGGGTCATGCGTGCTATTTGCACAAAACGACGGCCCTCGCGAATATCAGTCAGAAGCCAGCAATGAAAATTTCAAATAAATCCGTACTTTTCGCACTTTCGTTCCTAGTTGCGCCACTGGCTTGCCCTGCGCTGGCTGTATCGGCCGTCTACGTGTTGGACCCCAACATCATGACCATCAAGGACGTTCAAGGCGAGGCCGTCGAAACTTTCAGCACGGAGCAGTTGAAGACAGTTTTCAACCAGCAAACCTACAACACGCGCACGCCTTGGACAGCGGAGGGCGAAACCGTTACCTACCGTGGCCCATTGCTTGCTGACGTGCTGTCCGAGACCGGACAGGCCAACGGCGCGTCTGTGCGCGTGACCGCTTACGACGACTTTTATTCCGACATCACCATGGACGAGATTGGGAGCTATCATCCGATTATCGCGGTCGAACGGAACTGCACTGAAGAAGATCGCCAAATCGCCGTGTGTGCGCCGCAGCAAGAGTTCCGTCCCATCTCAATGGTCGAAAAGGGCCCGATGTTCATGGTCTGGCCGTATGATAGCCTGCCCGACTACTACCATCCGTCGCGCAATGCCATCTGGGTCTTTTTCCCGATTTCCGTTCAGCCCCTTCCATGAAAAGGGTCATTCCCAAGCACTTCTTTCCCGCGCTCCCCTACATTGGACTGCTAATCTTCCTCGCCGGCACTGTCTGGGCGTTTGTGCAGAGCGATAGTTTTAGAATTCAGACCAGTCAGTTCCTGACCGAAAAATCTGAATTTCAGTGGCGAGCAGGTCAGGCCCGCGAAGCCCTCATTCGGCTCACCGGATACATAGAATTGTCTGCGGCAACCGGGAACGAACCCCATCCCGACGCGATGCGGCAGACCATGCTTGCACAGACGAACATCGCGCAGATTCTGTCGTTGTCATATCTGCCGACTTTGATTGATGAGGATCAAATTGCGCTCCTAGAACAGAGCCAGCATTCCTATGAGACCGCCATTATGCCCACTATTCTGTCGGGAGGCGCCACGTCTGAAGCACTGTCTGAGCAAGTGCGTGAAATAACCAAAAACATGGCAACGTCGCCGCGCAATCACGCAACGCAGATGATGGTTTCTGAGCAGATCAGACAGGATATTGCACGAAACTGGATATATCTATGGCTCGCATTGGGGCCGCTCGCACTCATCTACGTCACTATTTATCGACGCTACTCATACCTGTTTTGGCAGGACAAGCAGATTCGTGCTTTCGCTTCGCTGTTCGTCCATATGACGAGATCGCGCGTGACGGCCTTGCGGATGTTCTTAGACAACGTCAGCGCCGAAAGACCCCCAAACAAGGCAATGGTGATTGCCGCCAGAAGCGCCGCACTTGAGCTTGAAGGAATAAATGACGACCTGCACCAGATCGCCCACTCTAAAAGCGAGCAACGCACAGAGGTCCTGGGAGAGCTGATGGGGGGCTTAGCCCAAAACGATGCCGTGGACATCGTGGCAAACGCAGATGCCGTTCACTGGCATGTACCCGCAAGCGCCGTTAGCGTAGTGCTGGATGAGCTCGTTCAAAACGCGCTTGCCGCTATCGAACAAGTACAAGTTCCCAAGGTAGCGGTCAAAGCTACGATCAAACGCCCGACCTTCCCATTTCAGTCCCCCCTGCTGCTGCTCCAGGTCACCGATAACGGGGTTGGAATGACCCCTGAAATCGTCGAAAAGGCCACAATGCCTTTCTTTTCCACCAAGGCGGGCGAGCACACCGGCCTAGGTTTGACCAGTTGCGTTCAAATGGCCACGTCCTTAGGCGGCAAGCTGACGATCGTCAGCAAACCCGGCATTGGCACTACCATAAGAGTTCGCATTCCGCTTCCTAGAGCAGCTCGGTTTTCTCCTAGTTAGGGGGAAAGACCGCCCGGCGCTCTCTCCCCCGCAAGAGCTGCAGCGGGGTTTCCCCATCCTTCACTTCCGGCCGTTGGCCTCCGTTGTAGGAGCGCTGAGGATCCGCATGCGCGGATCTTCGCCGCCCCTTCGGGTGGGTGATCCCCCTCCCCGCCTCCGCTCTTGCCCCCCTCTCTCCGGTCCGGTCGCGGACACCTCGGAGGCAGAGGCGCGGCCTCTGCCCCTTCGGGTCAGATCAAGGAGAGCAACGATGACCACCCGCACAACCAAAACCGCCAATCGTGGCACCGGAAACAGCAAGACAAGTAAGGCTATCAAGACCTGCGAGGCTCCCCGCGCTGACGTTTACGAGCGCGTCACAGCTAAGATCATCGAGCAGTTGGAGGCCGGAACCCGTCCTTGGCATCGTCCTTGGGCTATCAATACAGCCCCCCTCACCCGTCCACTGCGCGCAAATGGCCTTGCCTATCGGGGCATCAATACACTGTTGCTCTGGATGCAAGCGCAAACCTGTGGCTATCGGTCGAGCTTTTGGATGACCTACCGTCAGGCGCTGGAGTTGGGCGCTCAGGTCCGCAAAGGGGAGAAGGCGGCGACCGTTGTCTATGCCGGGGCCATCGAGCGCACCGAGCAGAACGAAAAAGGCGAGGACGAAGAAAGCCGCATCTCGTTTCTCAAAGCCTATTCCGTCTTCAATGCCGATCAGGTAGACGGCCTGCCTGAACGCCTCCATCCCGTTGCGGTAGAGCCAAACACGCCGCTTGATCAGATGCAGCGCATCGAAGCTGCGGACACTTTTTTCGCCAATATCGGCGCGGATTTACGCCACGGCGGCGACCGGGCTTTTTATCAGCCTGCCGCAGACTTTATTCAGATGCCGCTCTATGAAACCTTTGAGAGCGCCGAAGCCTACGCGGCGACCCTGGCCCACGAGGCTGTGCATTGGACGGCGCATACCAGCCGCCTGGATCGCGACATTAAAAATTCCTTCGGCACCAAGGATTATGCCCGTGAAGAATTGGTGGCCGAGTTGGGCGCGGTTTTTCTAGGCGCAGACCTTGCCGTCTTCATTGAGCCGCGCGCCGATCATGCCAATTATCTTGCCTCTTGGCTGGCGGTGTTGAAGGAAGACAAGCGGGCAATTTTCCGCGCGGCAGTCCACGCTGAACGGGCTGCTACGTTCCTGCATCGCCTGCAGCCCGATTATGTCGAGCCAGCCACCGAGGCACACCCCGAAAGGTCCGGCCAAGCGGCATAAGGCATCCCGTCGGCCGGGCCAGGCAGGGTCTGGCCGACATCTATTAGTTCGTCGGGTTAAAACTGATCGGGCACACAATTTTGGTATGGCCGTGCGCAACGCAGTTCTTGCGAATAACCAAATGAAGCGTATATTTCGTTTAATACGAAGGAGTGGTGCCATGAAGAATTTTTCCACGGTCGATCTGCTGCGCGATTTGAAAACCGTCACCATGGCCGCGGACCGACAGCCGGTTGCTATCACCCAGCACCGCAAGCCCCGTTATGTCCTGATGACCTACGATGACTTTGCCGCCATGAAGCAAGAAGGCGATCCACGCCGGGTCTATGGCGCAGGGGAGACGCCGCCCGACCTGGCCGCGCAGATCGATGTCGCCTTGGACAAGATCATTGCCGAAGGCACCGAACCCAATGGCTGATATCCCGCCCAATGGGTCGATCATACGTTATGCCTATCTCTGGAAATGGCAGCGCGACAATCACGAGACCGAAGGGCGCAAAGAGCGTCCCGTGTGTTTGACACTGTCATTGCCGCATGGCGACCAAACCGCCCTGATCCTGCTGGCCATTTCGAGCACCCCGCCCCGCTCCGACCAAACCACGCTGGCCATCCCCGAGCTCGAGCGGCGCCGGGCGGGTTTGAGCGCGTGGAAAGACGCCTGGATTACCGTCTCGGAATACAATTTCGATATTGCCGAGAAGTCCTACTATTACGATCCCAGTCCCGAAGTCCTGGGCACTTTCAGCAAGGGGTTTCTCGCGCAGGTGGCCATCGCCATGGGCGAAGG
>NZ_JAFKHD010000322.1 GCF_017307565.1 Devosia sp. | reverse complement strand
GTTCCGAACTGGAGGAAACCTAGCGGTTCAACTTATTAATTTGGCCTAATGCCGGGAGGGTACTTGCCCCGGATTGGCCACGGAGAAGGTCCTATTTGCGGCTAGGGTTTAGGAGCCCTTTGCCGATACCGTAAATTTTTATCGACTCGTGGTGAGCGCTGCGGCTTGCCGGTATCGAGAGGTGACCCGGGTGCGAAGGCCGGCAATGTCCAGAGCGTAGGCACAGAGCGCATAGCTCAGGACGCCGACGAGGATCGGGAGGGTTATGTCGAGCGCGCCCATCTCCGGCATTGCCCGGTCAACAAGGTAGGTCGGCACGGCCATTCCAAGCGTCGCAAGACCCACCTTGATGAAAGGGCGCGGGGCAAGCGGCAAGGGATAGGCCAGACGGGTCAGCCAGTAGCCGATGACAACGCCAATAGCCTCGGAAATGACCACGGCGAAGGCAGCGCCCATCAGGCCGAAGCGGGGCACCAGCGTGAAGAGGGCGATACCATTGATGGCCAGGATGGCAAGGCCCTGGAACAACATCAGGTTCGGCTTCTTGAGAATCTGGAAGCTCACATGCAGCAGCTGATACGAAATGGACCGCAGCAGCCAGGCAAGGGCAATGAGTGGTATCAGGTCTGTCGCCTCTACACGGAATTCCTCGCCAAGCACGAGATGGGCCAATTTGGCGGCGATGATGGCAAGGCCAGCAACGGCAGGCGCCAGTACGCCGAGCAGCATTTCGGTGCTGTCGACCAAGTGGCGGTTTAGTGCGGCGCGGTCCTGGCGGGCGAGTAGTTGCATGGCGATCGGTGCAACGGCGGTGCCGATGGCAACGCCGGGAAAAAGAATGATCTGCCGCACGAGATCGGCCGAAGCGCCGTAAATGCCGGCGGCGTGCTCTCCCATCGAGCCAGCGAGCGCGAACCGGTCCAGCATGGTTTGCAGCACGAAAACGACACCCGACACGGTCATCGGCAAGCCAAAGACAAGCATGGCTCGCAAAAGCGTGGGGTCGAGAGGTGCCAGCGGGCGGCGCCAGATCAAAGCGACGAACAGAACGCTGGTGATCAGGTAGGATGACATGACACTGAGAATGAGGCCCGTGCCGCCGAGGTTGAAGACCATGACCAGCGTCATCGACAGCGCTAGGGCTATGGCGGCGCGCAAAACGGTCGCCCAGAGATAGGGCAAGGTCTGCTGCTTGGCGCGAAACACCTCGAGATAGAACTCGAAAAAACCGATGCCGAAGGCCAGCAGGATGGCCGGAAGGAGATAAGTCGAATACTGGGGCGAAAAGGCAGAGATTGCGAAATAAAGTACCGGCACGAGAGGTAGCAGTGCTGCAAAGGCGATGCCCGTTGTCACCCGCAGGTCAGCACCATCGTCATGGGCAGTAAAGGGGACGATCGAGGCCTTGATCCAGCCAAACAGCAAGGCGGAGATCATGGCCGCGATGCTGAAGCCGACAATATAGATGCCGTATTCGTAGGGGCCCAGCAGGCGGGTGAAGATCACCACCGAAGCGAAACCCAGCATGGCCGAAGCGATGTTGGCCAGCATGTATGAGGAGACTTGCCGGATCATCAGCCGAAACTATGCGTGAAATCTTGGATGACCTGCATCATCGGCTTGGGCTGATAGTCCGCATCGAGCGGCAGCGGCCGATTGGGCAGGCCGTCATCGCGGGTGAACCAGATGGGCACCCAGGTGAAACGATCGCTGATGCCCCAGGTGAGCACAGCTTCCGGCCGGCAGGCCGCGCCGATTGCACTCAAAAACTGCTTGGCGATGTTCGCAACGGCTGCATCCCTTTCGGGTTCGGGGCCCGGGAGGGGTTTGTCGATAACGTCGAGCTCGGTCACCAACACACCCAATCCCATTGCGTCGATCTCGGCGACAAAGGCGGTAAGGCCCGAGCGATCAATGGCGGTATCCGACTGGATATGGCCCTGGATGCCGACGGCGTGGAGCGGAGCGCCGCGTGCCTTGAGGTCGCGGATCAGGTCCAGAAAGAACTTTCTGCGCGCCCGGCCTTCGTCGGTGGGTTGTTCGAAATTATAGTCGTTGATGACGAGCCGCGCGGCAGGATCGGCGGCGGCAGTCGTGCGCAGCGCCAATTCGATATAGTCCCTTCCCAGATGACGCTGCCAGATGGAGTCCCGGATCGGCGCATTGCGAGTTGGCCTTTCGGCAATGGGCTCGTTGCAGACGTCCCAGCTTGGGATGCGACCCTTGTAGCGTCCCACGACCGTGTGGATATGGCTGACGAGTTCGTTCCTTGCCTCCTCGGCGCTCGCGATCGTCTCGGTCCAATCCGGCATGGCACCGTGCCAGGCAAGGGTATGCCCACGCATTTCGAGCCCATGCGCTTCGGCAAAGGCCAGCTGGCGGTCGGGCTGGGTGAAATCGAAGATATGGCGGTCGGGGCGCAGGTCGATCCATTTGAGGCCGCCTTCGCCCACGATCACCTGGCAATAGTCGAGAATGGCCTTCTGATAGGCCGGGTCATCATAGAGCGGATCGGTGCGGACGGCAGCGCCATAGGGGATGGGACCCTTGCCCCGCGTATTGGCGCGGGCGGCCATGGGCGCGAGGAGTGACGCTGTGCTCGTGCTCAGGGCACCGAGCACGAAATCTCGCCTATCCATAGACCACTTGCCCCTTGTGACTGCCGCGCCTGCACGCGCAGGATCACGCAAGAATAGGCCTTTGCCGCGAAATCACATCAGCACAACGCCTTTAGCGTTAATGTCGGCTTAGCGAAAACTCTGACTGGGGAAGGATTTATCCAGACTTTCATGGCAATCTCCCTCCCGATCGCGGACGCCGGTAGATGGCCGGATCAAGTCCTTGGCGGTGGGAGAGTTTGTTGTCTGAGTCAGGTGTGCAGACCTACACGCCCCAGGGGGGCTGGTTGGCGATCACGCTGTTCGTCATGATCTTCTGCTACTTCTGGATCGGCCTCGATCCTCTGCCCGATCCCCAAGCGGGGTCCGCGCTCGTTGCCTATGGCGATAGTTCCAACGCCTTTAACCAGTTGGTCGTGCTGGTCATGTCGGTCATGGTGATGTCCATGCTCGCACTGCATCCCGGGCGCGAACTGGTGCTCAAGGCCTATGTGCCGCTGATGATCATTTTTGGTTGGCTGGCGCTGACAATCCTCTTCTCCGACACGCCGGACAGTGCCCTGCGCCGCACCATCTATTCGGTGCTGGTCTGCCTCTGCGCCAGCGCTGTGCTGCTGCTGCCGCGGGACAATGTGCAGTTCGCCAAGCTCGCTGGCTTTTGTCTGTTGCTGGCCGTCGGGCTTTCCTATTTCGGCGTTTTCGTCATGCCGGCGCGCGGCGTGCATCAGGCAACGGATGCTTTGGAACAGGCCCTCGCGGGCGATTGGCGCGGCCATTTCGGCCACAAGAACGTCGCCGCAGCGGCGATGGTCTTTGCCGTTTTCTTCGGCCTCTATCTGCTGCGGATGCGTCTTTTCTGGAGCGGCATTCTGCTGACGGTGCTGGCCGGTATCTTCCTCTTGAATTCGGGCGGTAAGACGTCAGCCGCCATGTTGCCGGCGGTGCTGGTCGTCGTCTGGATTTTCGAACGGATCGGGATATTCAGACTGCTGATGGTGGCCGGAGGCCTGGCGTTGATCAACTTCGTCACGCTGTCGGTGGCCGTGTCGCCGCCGATCCAGGCTTTCCTGACTGGCATCGGCATCGATGCGACGTTCACCGACCGCACCTCCATCTGGGAACTGGCGCTGTCGGCGATCGCCAACCGCCCCTGGACCGGCTACGGCTTCCAGTCCTTTTGGCAGACCGATGCGCTCTTTTACGGCGGTCAGTCTGCCTCGACCTGGGCGGTGACGGCAGCCAATGCGCACAATGCCTATCTCGACCAGTTGATTAATGGCGGCTGGCCGTTTCTGATCCTGGTCGTGACCTGGATCGTCATTTTGCCGTGCATCCACGCGTCGGTTGCCATGGCGCGCGCCACCGACCCGGACCTGACGCGGCTCTATGTCCGGATCTGGATGTTCGGCCTTTTCAGCAGCTGTTTCGAGAGCACGTTCTTCGGCAATAGCGGGCCGCTGTGGTTTACCATGTTGATCGCTGTTTTTGGCCTTCGCTTGCAAGCCTATGCCAATCTGGTGGAGAACCCAGAGGTGGATGTGCCGGGGCTGCGGCCCGCGCCCTCCTGACGGCAGACATGGGCTACAACTGATTTCACGGGGCGGAGCAAGGCCTGTGTCCGAGGTGCACACGGAACCGTACAATCCTCAGGGTGGCCGATTTGCGGCCTGGCTCTTTGTGGCCATCTTTCTCTATTTCTGGATCGGCATTAATCCGCTGCCCGATATCAGCGCCTGGACCCCGAATGGTTCGGCCGGTGAGACCTCCAACCTCTTCAACCAGCTGACCGTGCTCACCATGTCCGCCATGGTGCTGACGGTGCTTGTCCTGCACCCGGCGCGCTCGCTGGTGCTGCGCGCCTATTGGCCGATTGCGGCGGTGTTCTTCTGGCTGGTGATAACGCTCTACACGTCCGACACGTCGGCCGCGGCCATGCGCAAGCTGGTTTTTGCCGGGCTCGTCTGCCTCTCTGCCAGCATGCTGCTGCTGTTGCCGCGCGACAGCAATCATTTCGCCAAGCTGGTCGGCTTCTGTCTGCTTGCGGCGCTGGGGCTTTCCTATTTCGGCGTCATCTTCATGCCCAACCGCGCCATCCATCAGGCCTGGGATGCGCTCGAGCCGGCCCTGGCGGGGGACTGGCGCGGGCATTTTCTGCACAAGAACACTGCTGCCGCCGCCATGGTGCTGGTGGTCTTCTTCGGTCTCTACCTCCTCAAGGAGCGGACGGCCTGGCTTGGGGGCCTGCTGACGGGTTTGGCGCTCATCATGCTCGTCAATACCGGTGGCAAGACTTCGGCGGCGATGCTCCCGCTCATCATCCTGATGGTCTGGGTGCTGGAGCGGGTGGGGTCGATGCGCGTGCCGCTCGTCGTGGGCCTGCTCGGCATCCTCAATTTCGTCGTTCTCTCGGTTTCGGTGTCCGATTCCATGCGCGCCTTTGTTGTTGGCCTTGGGATCGATCCGACCTTTACCGACCGCAGCGCCATCTGGCAGCTGGGGCTCTGGGCGGTCGAGAAAAGTCCCCTTACGGGCTACGGCTTTTCCTCATTCTGGCAATCGGATGCGCTCGTCTATGGCGGGCAGGCAGCCAGTACCTGGGCTGCCACGGCAACGAGCGGGCACAATGCCTATCTCGACCAGTTGCTCAATGGCGGCTGGCCACTGCTGGTGCTGATGGTGATCTGGCTCATTGTGCTGCCAGGTCATCATGCCGGGATTGCGCTCAAGCGCGGCGGCGATCCGGAGCTGACGCGGCTCTATATGCGTATCTGGCTATTCGTCCTGCTCTCGAGCGCCTTCGAGAGCTACTTTCTCGATAATGGGGGACCGCTTTGGTTTACCATGCTGATCGCGGTCTTTGGCCTGCGCTTGCAGGCCCATGCCAATCTGGTCGATAACCCCGATCACGGCACCGCCACACTCAGTTCGGCGGTGACCTAACCGGGGCGGATGGCATGACGGCGCATGAGAACGAGGCATCAAGGCCGGTCGAGGCAGTGGTCTGCATCCCGACCTTTCGTCGTCCGGACTGGCTCGAGCGCACTCTTACTTCCGTTATTGCGCAGCAAAGCGATTTCGGCTTTGCCGTTGTCGTCATCGACAATGATGCGGCCAATCCCACCGGCCTTGCCAAGGCCAATGAATTGCTCGCAGACAGCGGCATTCCCCATCGTGTCTTCGTCGAGACGAACCAGGGGAATGTGCACGCCATCAATCGCGCCTTCACTGAGGCGCAGGCGGCTTTCCCGAAGGCGGAATTCTTCCTGATGATCGATGATGACGAGATGGCCATGCCCGGCTGGCTCGCGGCGATCGTTGGCACGGCCAAGGCGAAAAATGCCGATATCGTCGGTGGCCCGGTGCTGCGCGAGTTCGATGTTCCTGTACCGCCGGCTATCGCGCGGCATCCGCTGTTCGTTTCCATCGAGGGCGAGACGCGGGCCGTTGACCAGATCCACGGCTCGGGCAATTGCCTGATCCGGCGTCGGGTTTTTGACGCCGTGACGCAGCCGCCTTTCGATACGCGCTTCAACTTTCTGGGTGGCGGCGACATGGAGTTTTTCACCCGCTGCAAGCGCTTGGGCTATTCGACCTGGTGGTGCGAAGAGGCTGTCATCCACGAGTTCGTGCCGGCCGAGCGCGTGTCGACGCGCTTCCTGCTCAAGCGCTCGGTGCGCACCGGCAGCATCAACTATGTCATCGATCGCCTCTATCACTCCCCCGGCAAGGTTTTGGCGAAGAACGTCGGCAGTCTTGGGCTCGGCGCGCTGCGTAGCTTTGGTCTCTTGATACGCACCGGTTCGTTGCTCGGTGCCAGCCATCCGTTGCTGATGTCGGTTGGCCGGGTTGTCGCTAGCTTCGGTGTGCTGCCGCAGCCCTACAAGGCTTCGCGCTGAAACTCGTCCAGCGCCACCCGGCGGATCAGGTCGATTGGCGTTCCGGTATGTGACTGGATGGCTATTGCGCTCTGTCCGGGTTCGAGCTGGCTGATGAAGCGGGCGAGGCCTTCTGCATCGAGTGCAGCGCCGCTCCAATAGGTGAGGCACCGCGACTGCGTCTCGCGCTCATGCCGGGCGGCAAGCGTGGGGTCATTGGTCACGGCGGCGCCATAGATCAGGTATTCGGAAAATTGCCGCAGCTTGACGACGGTCGACCACCAGGGGCGGCGCGCGCGGCTTTCGATCTTTGCGGTGATCTCGGCGACCGTCTGGCGCTCCCAGACGATCATCTGACCGATGAAATCGTCGGCGGGCAATTTGGGTGCGGCCAGGCCAAGCAGAGCATGGGCGTTTTCAAGCCACAGCACATGCCGAGGTCGCTCGGGGCCGACATCGCCGGGGGCCACGAAGAGCGGCACCTTCGTGCCTTCGGCAATCGTCGAGACATCGAAGGGCCGGCAGAAGCAATTGTCGGAGTCGATGCACATGACGCGCTCGCTGGCCTGGGCCATGGTCATGGCCAGTTTACGCAGCTGCTGCAGGTGCCAGCCATAGACGGGCAGGCCGAGACCCGGCGTCCACCAGTAGCGCCGGCGACGCCAGCGACCGACCGACCAGAAGCGGGGCAGGAGTGCGCTATGCGGGACAATGCGCCGACGCGGCCCGGCGAGGGACGCAAAGAGGGCAGCATCCTCGTCACCGACGACGATGTAATGCATGTCATGCCCGGTCACGAAGCGATCGATCGAGGCACAAAGCAGCTGACAGCTCGCAAAATCCCCGGAATAACTGGGGGTGATCAGCGATATCGATCCTGCCATGTGTGTCTCCAGTCTGGTCCTAGGCCCTCAAGTCCATGTTAACGCTGGGCTTCTAAGGTTGCGTTACGCAAAAGCCGAGACTTCGGCGCAGTTCCGAGGGCATCGGGTGAGCCAGAGCTACCTCATATTTATCTCCGCTGCCCGCAAACTTTGCGGCGTCGAGGCCTTTTCGCGGCTGCTGGCGGAACGGTTCGGCCCACGCGCCGAGGCTCATGTGCTCGATGCCGACATGCCTCGCCTCGTCCGCGCCTTGCGCGAAAATGACGCCGTTGTGCTCAATTTTCCGATCGTTGCCTGGAAGCGCAGGCTGTTCCTGCCGATTATCGTGGCTGTGCTCGCCCGGCTCATGGGCAAGGACGTCGTTGTTTTCCTGCACGAGTGGCTGGCGCTCGACTGGAAGCGGCGGATTGTGCTGGCGCCCGTTGTCGTTTGCGCTACGCGCCTTGCTTTTTCCGCGCCCGAGATTGTCGCCGAATTCGCCGCAACGCGTCTGTCGCGCTTTGTCACTCGCCGGCGCACGGTCGTGCCGATCCCGCCCAATGTCCTGCCTCAGGGCGTCGAGCGGGAGACCGAGATCAGCCGCGATCTGCATGCCCGGCGGAAGGGCGGGCGGCTGATCCTGGGGCAATTCGGCTCGATCTATCCCAAGAAGCAATCCGCTGTCGTTCTGCAGGTGGCCGCCGAACTCAGGCGGCGGGGGCATGATGTCGGGGTGGTCTTTGCCGGGTCTTTCATCAAGGGCATGGACAGCGTCGAGGAAACCTTCTTTGCGAGCGTTCGCGAGCTGGGCCTTGAAGACCGGGTGACGGTGACCGGCTATATCGCTGGAGACGACGAGCTGGCGGCCATTTTCAAAGAGGTCGACGTGTTCTGCTATCTCTTTGCCGAGGGGCTGACCTCGCGGCGTGGCAGCGTGCTGGCGGCAGCCCTGTCCGGCCGGGCCGTGGTCGTCAATGCGCCGGCCGAGGCCGATGCGCTGACCCGTCATGGGCTATTCATGCGACTCATCGAGACCAATGCCATTCGGCTCGTGCCGACCGGGGCCGATATTCCTGAGGTCACGACCGCCGTGCTGGAGGCCGCCAAGACGCCGGTCACACCATTGGATGCGGAAGCGGAGATCGCAGCGCTTTGGGAAACCATATGCGCTGGCATCGACGGCTGAGCCCTATTGCGCGCAATCCAACGTAAAGGCGCAAAACTCCCTTAAGCCTCCCATGCAAAAGTATTTTCCAATCCCTCGCGCGCGTGCGAGGAGGCGGAAAACCGACCAGGGACGGGCCATGCGGCCGAACGATTTGAGCGAAATGACTGGCACGAAGGCCGAGCCGAGCACCAATATTGGCGGCTTGCCGATTTCTGTCCTCGGCATGGAGGAGTCCGCGCGGCTTCTCGTGCGCATCGCTTTGCGCGCTCGTGGCAAGAATGCCGTGCCGTTCTATTCGACCTCGGCCAATGGCCAAGTGATCGCGCTCGCCTCCGAGGATCAGGATTTTAGGGACCTGCTCTGGCAGGCCGACCAGATTCACCCCGATGGCATGCCCATGGTGCGCCTCTCTGGCTATGTGTCGAGCGAGGAACTCACCGAGCGCGTTGCGACGACCGATCTCGTACATGCGGTGGCGCGGCTTTCGCAGAAGGCCGGTCTGCGCTTTTATTTCTTCGGCGCCACGCCCGATGGCAATCGTCGCGCCGTCGCCAATATGCGCGAGCAATATCCCGACCTGATCTTTGCCGGCGCCCGCGACGGCTATTTCAAGCCTGAGGAAGAAGCGGGGATTGTCGCCGAGATCGTGCGCAGCAAGCCCGATATCCTCTGGGTGGGGCTCGGGGTGCCGCGCGAGCAGGAATTCGTGTCGCGTAATCTGGAAAACCTGCGCGGCATCGGGGTCATAAAAACCTCTGGCGGCCTCTTCGATTTCCTCTCGGGCAAGAATAGCCGCGCGCCGCGATGGATGCAGAGTGCCGGGCTCGAATGGGTCTATCGCACCATGCTCGAGCCGAAGCGCCTGCTTGGTCGTTATCTCAAGACCAATCCTGCCGCTTTGTGGCGGATCATCTTCCACTCGAAGTAATGTTTCAGCCACGCGTCGAAAGGGCCGCTTGCGGCCCTTTTTCGTCTCAGGCTGCGCGCATACGCGGTGGCGGAACCGGTTGTGCTCGATTGGCGAGGATATGCTGGAGCAGACCCAAACCGGCTGCGAGGGCAAGGCCAGCAATCAGGCCACCGATGAACCCGCCGATGATGAGCAGGACGGTGCGCGGCGGATAGCTGCGGACGATCGGGGCTATGGCGGGAGAAATGACTCGTACCTTGCTGGTATTGAGCTGGCTGCGCTCGGCCACCTGCTGGGCGCGGGTGAGATAGGCCTCGTAGATCGCGACGGTCGAGGTCGCCGTGCGCTCAAGCTGGCGCAGCTCGAGCTGGGCTTGCTCGTCCGTGAAGACGGTGCCCAGCTGGGCGCCGGCGGCATTGCTGAGCTGGTCGAAGACATCGCGGGCGCGCTGCAGATCGGTCCGGGCCGCCTCGACGATGCGGGCAACTTCCCGGTCGACTTCACCCTGAAGGGCGGTCTGTTCGGCGCGGGCGGTGGCCAGGCTCGGGTGACGCGGTCCAAGCGTGATGGCAAGGGCGTCGGCCTTTTGCTTGGCGGCGGCATATTCGCTGCGGAGGCGCGCCAGAAGGTCGGATTCCTGGGCGCCGGCGCCGCCGGTTCCAGAGGAAAGGGAAGCATAACGGGCTTCGGCGGCGATCAGGGCTTCGCGGGCCGTATCGACCTGGGTGTTGATCTGCACGGCCGATTGGGTGCTGAGCTGACCATCGCGCGTTGCCGGCAGGCTGTGTGAGCGGCGATAGTCGACGACCGCGGCTTCTGCCTTGGCGGCGTCGTTGCGCAGTTCGGCGAGACGCTGGTTGAGCGCGTCGGAAGCATTGCGGGCACCATCGGATTCAGCTTCGGCGAGTTCAAAGAGGAAGGCGCTGACGAGGGCATCGGTAAAGGTCGCCGACTTTTCCGGGGTATGGGCCCAGACCGAGACTGTCACCACATAGGAGCGTTCCTCGCGGCTGACGCGTACGCGCTCGCCCAGGGTGCGAATGGCGCTAATGCGGCTATCCGTGCCGAGATCGGCGCTGTCGCCCATGATGTCTGGATCAGTCGTTAATTCGAGCTCGTCGACGACACGGCCAAGCACACTGATCGAGGTCAGGATGCGCATTTTGCTTTCGACGTCGATCAACTGCGCCTCGCCCTGGGCGACGCGGGTATAGACGTCGTCGGCAACCAGTTGCAGATCGTTGGGGTCGAGCAGGATATCGGAATAGCTGGTGTGGCGCGGCGGAATCAGGGTGCCTGCGCCAAACCCGATCAGCGCGCCTAGCACGGCAAGCGCGACGGCAACGAGCCAGAAACGCCGAACCCAATTAATGACCATGATCGGGGTAATAGTGCCGATCAGGCTTTGCGGGGTCGCTGGGCGCCGGGGAACAGCCGCCGACGTAGCCGTGGGCGCCGGGCGGCGCTCAACGGCGCGCAGCGGGGCAGCACTGGGCTGGCTCGCTGCTGCTGCGTCGGGTTTGAGGGGCTGATACATGCGGCTCGGCGATCTGACAGGTCCAGCTCCAAATATAGGCCGGAACTGGACAATTCGCCTCGTCTATCGCCCAACGAGGTTAAGGGAAACCTGCTTACTCCGCCGGCTCGGCAATCGCGGCATCGCTCGGAAGGGCGCTTGGCTGATAGATGCGGAGGGGGCGGATTTCGTACGAGCCGAGCCCTGGATTGGCCACGGCCAGTTTTTTGGCAAACTCGACCGCATCGTCGATCGTGTCTACGTCGGCGACGTAAAAGCCCAGGAACTGTTCCTTGGTTTCGGCAAAGGGGCCATCGAAGACGACGTGCTCGCCGTTGGACTTGCGGAGGGTCTTGGCTTCGGTGGTGTTCTGGAGCCGGACGACCGGGCCGAGGCGCCCCTCGTCACGCAGCCCGCCCTGGACTTTTCCGAGCCTGACCATGCAGGCTTCGTCTTCTTCCCGGGTCCAGTTGGATACGGCTTTCTCGTCGTTATAGCACAAAACGGCATAGAGCATGGTGCACCTCTCTCCCCAAGGGTCGGTAATATGCGCTTCGCGGCGCAGAAATCCAGTCGTTATGAGGCGGTGGTTCTTGCCGGTCGCGCAATGGTGGCGGTGGCCCCGATCGAGGCGACGACGATGGCGGCCATGCCGGAGACCTGACCCAGGGTCAGTTTCTCGCCCAGGATCACAAGACCGGACAGGGCGGCGAGCGCCGGTTGCCCGCTCATCAGAATGCCGAAGAGGCGAGCGGGAATGTGGGGCAGGGCGACCATGTCGAGCGCGTAAGGAATGGCGCTCGACAGAAGCGCGACGGCAAGGCCGAGCGGCAGGATGGCCGGATCGAAAAGGAGCGGTCCTGCGCTGGCAAGGCCGAAGGGCAGGGCCAGCACGGCAGCTGTAGCAACGCCGAGCGCGGCGATGTGCGGTCCGCCACCCGTGCCGGCCTTCTGGCCGAAAATAATATAGCCGGCCCAGCAAGCACCGGCGCAGAGGGCGAGGGCGATGCCAAGCGGGGAGATGTTGCCGCCAAGTCCGGTCCAGGGCAGGAGCATGGCAAAGCCGGCAACCGCCATGGCGATCCAGATGAAATCGAGAGGTTTTCGCGCGCCGGCGAGGGCCACGGCGAGCGGGCCGGTGAATTCGAGCGCTACGGCGATGCCGAGCGGAATGTGCTCCAGCGCTGCATAAAAGAAGAGGTTCATTGCACCCATGACCGCGCCATAGAGCAGCACGGCCCGCCATTGAGACCCCGAGAGGCGATGGCGCCAGGGCCGGAAGACGAGAACCAGGACGAGGGCGGCGAGGGTCAGGCGCAGCGCCGTCGCGCCATTGGCGCCGACCAGCGGAAACAGCATTTTGGCAAAGCTGGCCCCGGTTTGGGTGAAGACCATGCCCAGCGTGACGAGGAGAACGGGGACGAGAATGGATTGTGGCCGCACGGCGAGGGCTTTCAGAGGCAGGCGAGGGTCAGGTGAATAGGCCGGTGTCCGCGGAATCCTTATAGCGGATGTTAGCAGCGGCGAGCAGCGCGGTATCGATCAGGCGCGCATTGATGCCGAGCATCTCACGCCCGGCCTTGCGCGGGAAACAGTGGGTGACTTCGGCCGGAGCCCGAGGGAGGCGGAGCGACACGGAACCGCAATGGCAGGTGGCGACGATGTCGGGCATGGCTCGGGGTCCGCGCGGCGTCGATCGCGGCGTCGCTTCTGCGTCTCAATAGCCCTTTCGGCGGCGAAGTGGCAAGCGGTGAGCAAAGTGTCCGATTGACCCGAATCCCGCAATTCTTTAGCCCTGATGGCCGAGAACAAAGGAGGAATGCCGATGCAGTATCGCTATCTCGGACGCTCGGGTCTGAAAGTCTCGGTTCTCACCATGGGCACCATGACCTTTGGTGGCAGCGAGAAGATCGGCAATACCGGTGCCGCCGATGCCGCGCGCCAGGTCGATCTGTGCCTCGATGCCGGCATCAACCTCTACGATACGGCCAATGTCTACAATGCCGGTGTTTCCGAAGAAATCCTGGGCGCGATCCTGAAGGAAAACGGCCGCCGCCAAAAGGCGCTGGTCGCCACCAAGGTGCGCTTCAAGATGGGCGACGGGCCCAACGAAATCGGCCTTTCCCGCCATCACATCATCGCCCAGGCCGAGGCCAGTCTGCAGCGGCTCCAGACCGACGTTATTGACCTCTATCAGGTGCATGAATGGGACGGCATGACGCCGATCGAGGAGACCATGGAGGCGCTCGATACGCTCGTGCGCCAGGGCAAGGTCCGCTATATCGGCTGCTCGAACTATTCGGGCTGGCACATGATGAAGGCGCTGATGGCGGCGGAAAAGCGCCAGGGGCAGCGCTTCGTTTCCCAACAGATTCACTATTCGCTCCATAGCCGCGACGCCGAATATGAGCTGGTGCCCGTTTCGCAGGATCAGGGCCTGGGCATTCTCGTGTGGTCGCCGCTGGCCGGCGGGCTTTTGTCCGGAAAGTATCGCCGCGATGGCGGGCCAGATTCAGGCCGTCATGTTGGCGGTTTCCGTGAGCCGCCGGTCTATGATTGGGACAAGCTCTATTCGGTCATCGATACGCTCGTGGCGATTGCCGAAGCACGGGGTGTTTCGGGTGCGCAGGTGGCGCTCTCCTGGCTGCTCGGCCGGCCGGGCGTCACGTCGGTAATCATTGGCGGGCGCAATGAAGCCCAGTTCCGCGACAATATCGCGGCTGCCAGTTTCGTGCTCACGGCCGAGGAGCGGCAGCGCCTCGACGATGTCAGCCGGCCGCCCTTGCTCTATCCCTATTGGCACCAGTCGTTTAGTGCACAGGACCGGTTGAGTCCCGTCGATCTCGACCTTATCGGGCCCTATGCCAAGGAGTTTTCGCGTGGCTGATTTCCTGTTCGAACCGCATGCTCCTGTTTCGATCCCCATCGCCCGCGGTGGCCTCTATGCGGTTCGGCGTGTCTATTGCGTGGGCCGCAACTATGCCGAGCACATCAAGGAAATGGGCAATGACGTGCGCGACCCGCCGTTCTTCTTTGCCAAGCCCGCCGATGCTGTTGTTGTCGGTGGTGCTTCCATTCCCTATCCTCCGAAAACCGACGATTTTCAGCACGAGGTGGAGCTTGTCGTCGCCATCGGCAAGGACGGCACCGACATCACCGTCGAGCATGCGCTCGACCATGTATATGGCTATGCCTGCGGCCTCGACATGACCCGGCGCGACCTTCAGGCCGTGGCCAAGAAGGCCGGCCGGCCTTGGGAAATGGCCAAGGGCTTTGACTATTCGGCGCCCATCGGCACCATCGAGCCGGCCAGCGCCATCGGCCACCCGCAAAAGGGCGCAATTACGCTTTCGGTCAATGGCGCGGAACGCCAGCGAGGCGATCTCGGCGACCAGATCTGGAGCGTTGCCGAAACCATCGCCTATCTCAGTCAGTTCGTTGCTCTCAAGGCCGGCGACATCATCATGACCGGCACGCCGGCTGGCGTCAGCGCCGTGATCAAGGGCGACCTCATCGAAGGTCGGATCGAGGGCGTCGGCACGGTCCGAACGGTGATTAGCTGATGGCGCCTGTCTGGTCCGCACAGCAGGATGCGGCGCTGATCGCCGTGTCCAAGTGGCTCAAGGACAAGAATGGTCCGCAGGTTTTCCGCCTGTTCGGCTGGGCCGGCACGGGCAAGTCGACGCTTGCCGTTCATTTGGCGCAGGACATTCGCTCGGTCAAATATGCGGCATTCACCGGCAAGGCCGCCCTCGTCATGCGCAAGCGTGGCTGCAAGGGCGCGCAGACCATTCACTCGCTGATCTATACGCTTGTCTCGGAAAAAGAGGGCGAGCCGCGGTTCGTGCTCGATCCTGAAAGCCCGGCGGCCGATGCCGATCTTATCGTCGTCGACGAGGTCTCGATGGTCGACGAACAACTCGGTGCCGACCTCCTGTCGTTTGGTGTGAAAATCCTCGTTCTCGGCGACCCCTTCCAGTTGCCGCCCGTGCAGGGCGCCGGTTTCTTCACCACCGAAGAGCCCGATATCATGCTCACCGAAATCCATCGTCAGGCGGCCGACAACCCCATCATTCGCCTCTCTATGGCGGTGCGCGAGGGCGGCTTTCTAGAACATGGCCGCTATGGTGAGAGCGTCGTCGTCGGCCGCGATCAGGTGGATCGCGATGCGGTGCTGGAGGCCGACCAGGTGTTGGTGGGCCGCAACAAGACGCGCCTTACCTATAATGACCGTCTGCGTGAACTGAAGGGCCTGCCCTTTCACGAGCCGGTGGTGGGCGACCGCATGGTGTGCCTGCGCAATAATCCGCGCAAGAAACTGCTCAACGGGCAAATCTGGATCGTCACCGACGCGACGCGCCGCAGCAACGGCAAGTGGTCGCTGCTGCTCGCCGATGACGAAGGCAAGGGCGAGGCCAAGGTGCTGACGCACAAGGCGTTCTTCTCGGGCGAGGAAGAGAGCATGGCGTGGGCCGAGCGGCGGCAGTTCGACGAGTTCACTTTCGGCTACTGCCTCACGGTGCACAAGGCGCAGGGCAGCCAGTGGGACAATGTCTATCTCTTCGACGAGAGCTTCGTTTTCCGCGAGGAACGGGCGCGCTGGCTCTATACAGGCATTACGAGGGCGGCCGAGCGCATCACCATCGTGAGCTGAAGTCAAAGTTCAGCCAAGTTTGACCCGTCTTTAGGGCTGCAAGCTGCTGTCGGCCAAGGGATTGATCTTTCGAGGCCTTTGCCGCTTGCGCCTGAAACGGTGATACCCCATCATCGTTATCGAGATTGCCTTAGCCCCGAGGACTGTCCATGCCCCACGAGACCCCCTTGATCACCACGATCGTCGCGGGTTTGGTGCTGGCCTATATTTTCGGCATGCTGGCCAATCGGCTGAAGCTGCCGCCGCTGGTGGGCTATCTCTTCGCCGGCGTGCTGGCAGGGCCCTATACACCGGGTTTCGTTGCCGATCAGGCCCTTGGGGCCGAACTCGCCGAGCTTGGCGTCATCCTCTTGATGTTCGGGGTGGGCCTGCATTTTTCGCTCAAGGACCTGATGAGCGTTCGGGCGCTCGCCATTCCAGGTGCCGTGGCCCAAATCGCCGTCGCCACGGCGCTCGGCGCGGGGCTTGGTCTCATGCTCGGCTGGGACCTTGGCGGCTCGCTGCTTTTTGGTCTGGCGCTTTCGGTCGCTTCCACCGTTGTGCTGTTGAAAGCGCTGCAGGATCGGCGCCTGATCGAAAGCGAGCGCGGACGGATCGCGGTCGGATGGCTTATTGTTGAAGACCTTGCCATGGTGCTGGCACTGGTGCTGATCCCGGCCTTTGCCGGGCTCAATGGCGCCGATACCGGCGTGCATGATCCCTTCGTGTCCTTTGTCGAACGGCTGCTGAATGCTCAGGTCGGCATCTGGGGCGTCCTGGCCATTACCATCGTCAAGATTGCAGCCTTTGTCGGCTTCATGCTGATCGTGGGTCGTCGCGTGATCCCTTGGGCCCTGCACTTTACCGCTCACACCGGTAGCCGCGAACTGTTCCGCCTAGCCGTTCTCTCGATTGCCTTGGGCGTGGCACTGGGCTCATCGGTGCTCTTTGGCGTGTCGCTGGCGCTCGGTGCTTTCTTTGCCGGCATGATCCTTTCCGAAAGCGAGCTCAGCCATCGCGCGGCCAATGAAACGCTGCCGCTGCGCGACGCTTTTGCGGTGCTGTTCTTCGTTTCGGTCGGCATGCTGTTCGATCCGTCGATTATCATCACCGATCCACTGCCGGTGCTGGCCACGGTCTTCATCATCGTCATCGGCAAGTCCCTTGCCGCCTTCGGCATCGTGCTGCTGTTCCGGCGGCCGGCGGGGACGGCGCTGACAATTTCTGCCAGTCTGGCGCAAATCGGCGAGTTCTCGTTCATCCTCGCCAGCATGGGCGTCAGCCTCGCCATCCTGCCCGAAGAGGGGCAGGACCTGATCCTGGCCGGCGCGCTGATTTCCATCGTGCTCAACCCCATCGTCTTCATGGTGCTGGAGCTGCTGCGTCCGCGCATCGAGGCGCGCTTCGGCTCGCGGCCAGTAGTTGCGCCGTCCGACATTCGGGTCGAGCCGGGTGAGCTTTCCGCCGCCTCGCAGGGGCCGGCGACCACCGACATTCCGAGTGAGGCGGCGATCGAGCGTGGTCCGCTGGGGCCTGATGGTGACGTGGTTGAACCGCTGACCCTGACCGACCATGCCGTTCTCGTCGGCTATGGGCAGGTGGGGCGCATCGTGGCCGAAGGCCTTAAGGCCGCGGGGCGCGATATCGTCGTCATCGAGGATTCCGACCACGACGTTGCTGCGGCGCGCGCTGCCGGGCTCGAGGTCATTTATGGCAATGCGGCCAGCCAGGACGTGCTGAAACTGGCCAATCTTAGTGGCGCGAAAGACCTGCTCGTCGCCATTTCCAATGCCTTTGAGGCCGGCTCGGTCTGCGAGAGCGGCCGCAAGCTCAATCCCGATATCAGCATTGTCGCCCGCGCCTATTCAGAAGAGGAAGAGGACTTCCTGCGGGGCCTCGGCGCAACCGTCGTCATTCGCGGCGAGCGCGAAATCGGCAAGGGTATTCTAGATCTGCTGCGCAGCGAGGCCGGCGATGCGCCGGCACCTGTTGTGGTCGAGGCGCCACTGCCACCGACGGAAAACATTCTGGCGCAGGCGGCAGTGCCCGTTGCCGTGCTTGAGCCGATCATTCCTATGCCTGCCGCGGTGGTTGAAACACCGGCGGGGGTTGAGGTGTCAGAGGCGCCGGTATCGGTCGTTGAAATCCCGGTGATCGAGGCCACGTCGGTGATCGAGATGCCGCCGCCCGCGGACGAACCCGAGCCTGCCGATGTTCCGCCGGCTGAACTTGTGCCGATTGAACCCGCCGAAACGACGGCCGATACGCCGCTTATCGGCGAGGCGCCGCCTGCTATCGATGAGATTGTTGTCTTGCCGCCCAGCGCAGCGGTGGTCGAGGCGGTCGCTGAAGAGCCAAAGGACGAAGGCGTCGTTGAGGCTGCGGTTGAAGGCGAGCCTGAGATTGCCGAGGTGATTACTGAGGCACCCCCAGACGAGGCGGCGCCGTCTGAGGCGGTTCCGGCCGAAGACGAAGCAAAGCCGGCCGATAGTGATGAAAAACCGGCCGAGGTTGATGGTTCGGACGATGAGGACGAGGACAAGAAGCCGGGTCCCGATGTGCCGGTGGTCAATCCAGAGCCGAGGGGGTAGGGCCGCGCCATGATCTCGCAAAAGGCCAAATATGCGCTGCGGGCGCTGGTGGCACTGGCTCGAGCCGGTCGGGGCGAAAGCCGCATGATCGGCGAAATCTCGCGCGATCAGGCGATCCCCAAGAAATTCCTCGAACAGATTCTGCTCGAATTGAAGCGCGCTGGTATCGTCAGCAGCAAGCGCGGGCGCATGGGTGGCTATGAGCTGGTCAGGGCCCCGGAAGAGATCATGTATGGCGAGGTGCTGCGGCTGATCGATGGGCCGATCGCGCCGCTGCCGTGCCTCTCGAAGATCGCCTATCGCAAGTGCGAGGACTGCAAGGACGAGGCAGCCTGCGAAATCCGCCATGTCTTCGAGCGGGTGACGCTGGCTACCCGTGCGGTGTTGGACCGCACGAGTCTTGCGGATTCGCTCAATCTCGAAGACCTGCCGGTCGACGAAGTCGCTTGAGCGCCGGGCGTTCGGGCTGAATCAGCCGAAGACTACCGTCTTCTTGCCGTTGAGCATGACGCGGCTTTCAAGGTGCAGTTTTACCGCGCGGGCCAGCACGCGGCTTTCGATGTCGCGGCCGGCAGCGACGAGGTCGTCGGGGCTGAGGGCATGGGTCACGCGGGCAGTTTCCTGCTCGATGATCGGACCTTCATCGAGGTCAGGCGTGACGTAGTGCGCGGTGGCGCCGATGATTTTCACACCGCGCTCGTGGGCCTGATGATAGGGCTTGGCGCCCTTGAAGCTCGGCAGGAACGAGTGGTGAATGTTGATCACCTGGCCGAAAAGGCGGGTGGAGAGATTATCCGAGAGCACCTGCATGTAGCGTGCGAGGACCACGAGGTCGGCGCCGGCCGACTTGACGATGTCGAGCACCTGGGCTTCCTGCTCCGCCTTGGTGTCCTTGGTCACCGGCAGGTAATGGAAGGGAATGCCGGCGTCTTCGGCGATCTTGCGGGCGTCTTCGTGGTTGGAAATGACCGCGGCAACCTCGGCGTCGAGCCAGCCGACGCGGATCTGATAAAGCAGATGCAGCAGCGTGTGGTCGAACTTTGAGACCAGAATGACGATCTGCTTGCGGCGGCTTTCGTCGCTGAGCGCGGTCTTCATGTCAAAGCGCTCGATGGGCGACTTCAGTGCCTTTTCGATTTTCTCCCGGCCGACGCCTTCGGGGGCGGTGAAGGCCAGGCGCATGAAGAAGCGACCGGTTTCCTTGTCCCAGAACTGGTTGGATTCCGCGATATTGGCGTTGAGCGCCGCCAGCTCGGTGGTCACGGCGGCAACAATGCCGGGACGATCGATGCAGGAGAGGGTCAGAACGAAATTGGCCGAGGACAAGGCGGGCCTCCGGAGAAAGATGCAGCCTGCGGTATCGATGGCCCCGGCATTTCCGTCAAGCCCAAACGGGGCGCATATGGTCCCGGCCCTAAAATAGAAAAGGGCCGCTCGATGGAGCAGCCCTTCCCTGAGTCATAGGCCCCGAGGGCCTAGGAGGTTGGTGCTAGCAGAGATCACTCCCCGACATCACCTTCAATCCCAGACCTGCTTCGAGTACCGAATTCTCAAAAGACACTGGATCACCTCCTTAAAGTTGGTTGAACATGAGGAGAGCTTGCGCCCGTTCGCCGGACCTGTCCAGTCACAAAAGCTACACGTGAGGCAGCACGAAAATCCGCCTGTCACGGTTCCGGATTTTGCCAGCGGGTCCGGTTCTGCCGAAAAGTCTGGCCGTCGTAGACGCTGCTGCAAGTCCATGCGGCCTGAGTGTCGAGAGGTGCAAAAAAAAGGCCCCGAAACATGCCGGGGCCTTTTGATGCTCGTTTATGGCCCTGTCAGGCCTTGGCTCTTTTGGGCTTTGAGCGCAGCTGGATGATGGTGGCGATCAGCACGCCTGAGGCGACAAGGCCGATAATGATCGTCGCCAGCGCATTGACATCGGGCGAGACGCCGAGACGAACCTTGGAGAAAATCACCATCGGAAGCGTCGACGAGCCGGGGCCCGAGACGAAGCTGGCGATAACAAGATCGTCGAGCGAGAGCGTGAAGCCTAGCAGCCACCCCGAGACCAAAGCCGGAGCGATGATGGGCAGGGTGATGTCGAAGAAGGTGCGAACCGGGCTCGCGCCGAGGTCCATGGCGGCTTCTTCAAGGCTGCGGTCGAAGTCGGAAAGGCGCGACTGCACCACGACACAGACATAGGCCGTGCAGAAGGTCGAGTGGGCGATGACGATAGTCAGCATGCCGCGACCCTGCGGCCAGCCGAGAAACCCTTCCATGGCGACGAAGAGCAGCAGCAGCGAAAGGCCGGTGATCACGTCGGGCATGACGAGCGGGGCCGAAACCATGCCGGAGAACAGCGTTCGGCCCTTGAAGCGGCGGAAGCGCACCAGGGCAACGGCCGCGAGTGTGCCGAGCACCAAGGCGATGGTGGCGGAGATGGCGGCGATCTGCAGGCTTAGCCAGGCAGCGCCCAGCATCTGCGGATCGCGGAAGAGTTCGCCATACCATTTGGTCGAAAAGCCCGACCAGACAGTAACGAGGCGGCTCTCGTTGAAGGAGAAGATAACGAGCGACACGATGGGCGCGTAAAGGAACGAGAAGCCCAGGGCTGCTGCGATGGGGAGGAACCAGCCACGACGCATCTTATCTCTCCACCACGCTGCTCTGTGCACGCTGCAACAGCATGATCGGGACCACGACGGCAACCAGCATTGCGACGGCCACGGCAGCGGCACGCGGCCAATTGGCTGCGGTGAAGAACTCGTCCCAGAGCACGCGACCGATCATCAGGGTTTCGGGACCGCCGAGGAGCGAAGGAATGACGTATTCGCCGATTGCCGGGATGAAGACCAGCATGGAGCCGGCAATGATGCCCGGCAGCGAGAGCGGCAGGGTGACCGACAGGAAGGTGCGCAGCGGACGGGCGCCGAGGTCGGCCGAGGCTTCGAACAGCGACACGTCGAGTTTCACCAGCGTCGTATAGAGCGGCAGGATCATGAAGGGCAGGTAGGTGTAGACGATGCCGACATAGACGGCGAAATCGGTCTGCATCATCACCAGCGGTTCCACGCCGAAAAGGCCCAGAAACTGGTTGATGACGCCATTGCCACGCATGAACCCGGTCAGAGCGTAAACGCGCAGCAGGAACGAGGTGAAGAAGGGCAGGATCACCAGCATCAGCAGGATATTGCGCCATTTGTCCGGCGAGCGGGCAATGGCATAGGCCATCGGATAGCCGACAAAGAGCGTGATCACCGTCGAGATGAAGGCGATGCGGATCGAGGACAGATAGGCCGCGATATAGAGATTGTCGGTGAAGAGGCGGATGTAGTTGTTGAGGTGCAGGGTCAACTGCACCGTGCCTTCCTCGGTGGTGAGAAGAGGCGAATAGGGCGGGCGGCCGAACTGCTTGGTGGACAGCGAAATGCCAAAAACCACGGCCAGCGGAATGAGGAAGAAGACGAGGAGCCACAGAACCGGGGCGGCCAGCACCAGCATGCGGCCGGAAATACCGACCTTGGCAAGGCTTTTTTCCACTGCGTTCCAGGGTTTCAGGCGGCGCGGCGGGGGGATGGTGGGGTCGCGGGCGATGGTCATGAGTTGGCTCCCGCGGAAGATAGAGGGCTCCACTCTTGTTGAAGCATCCCCCTCATCCGGCGCGTTGCGCCACCTTCTCCCCGAGGGGGAGAAGAATAGGAAGGCATCGCCATGCGCGCGGAGCCAATTCCTCTCCCTCTTGGGGAGAGGGTGGCCGAAGCGTAGCGGAGGTCGGGTGAGGGGGTCATACTGTCAGCACCGAGCCGGAGCTATCGCTCCAAGTCACAAAAACCCTCTCGTCCCAAGTGATGGCATCGGGATTGCCGCGGACGGAATTGGTCTGGCTGACACGGATACGTTTGCCGCTTTCGAGCGCCACCTGATAGAGCGAGATATCGCCGAGATAGGCGATTTCCTCGACAATACCCGAGGTGACGTTAGCGTCGTGGGGCGTCTGGGGCTTTTCGCGGCTCAGCGACATTTTTTCGGGGCGGATGGCCCACCAGAGGATCTGTGCGGGGGCGCAATCGACGCCGTGGCCAACATAGATGTCGCAGCCCAGTTCTGCCGAACGGATGCGGACATGGCCGGGCTCGTCCTCGGTGACTTTGCCTTCGACCATATTGGCCGAACCGATGAAGCCGGCGACAAAGCGGGAGTTGGGGAATTCGTAGATGTCGGTGGGCTCGCCGACCATGGCGATTTCACCGAGGTTCATGACGCCGATGCGGGTCGCGAGGGTCATCGCCTCTTCCTGGTCGTGGGTCACGACGATGAAGGTGACGCCGAGGCTCTCCTGGATTTTGACCAGTTCGAACTGGGTTTCCTCGCGCAGCTTTTTGTCCAGCGCGCCAAGGGGTTCGTCGAGGAGGAGGAGTTTGGGGCGCTTGGCGAGGGCGCGGGCAAGGGCGACGCGCTGGCGCTGACCGCCGGAGAGCTGGTGCGGCTTGCGGCGACCGTAGTCTTGCAGTTTTACGAGGCTCAGAAGCTCGGCGACGCGGTCATTGATCTCACCCTTGGGGAGATTGTCGCGCTTGAGGCCATAGGCAATGTTCTGTTCGACTGACATATGCGGAAAGAGCGCATAGGACTGGAACATCATGTTGACCGGACGGTTGTAAGGCGGGACTTCGGTCATGTCTTGACCATCGATCTCGATGGTGCCCGAGGTCGGCTGTTCGAAGCCGGCCAGCATGCGTAACAGGGTCGACTTGCCCGAGCCCGACCCGCCGAGGAGGCAAAAGAGTTCGGACTTGTAGATGTCGAGCGAGACATCATGCACGGCCAGAACGTCGCCGAACTTTTTTGTCACGTTCTTGATGCGGACAAACGGCTTGTTATTGGCCGTGTCGCGCCACGGACGCGTATCGATGGCGAGTTGTGTTGTCTTCTTGGCCATGGCGGACCCTGCGAAAAGGATGAAGGGGCAGCTTGTCTTTTGACGTCGCGCCGCCCCTCCAGGGAAAAATTACTGGCCGGTTTTGATGCGGGTCCAGGTGCGGGTCAAGAGCTCTTCGAAATCAGGCGTGTGCGCCTTCATGACGAATGCCTTGGCAATGGTCTCGGCGGGCGGGTAGATGCCCGGGTTCGACTTGACTTCCTCAGATACAAACTCGAGGGCCGGCAGGTTGGGGTTGGCGTAGAACACGTAATTGGTGATCGCAGCCACGACCTGGGGTTCGAGGATGTAGTTGATGAACTTGTGAGCGTTGTCCGGATGCGGGGCATCGATCGGGATCGCCAGGAAGTCGAAGAGCGTCGCGGCGCCTTCCTTGGGGATCAGGTAGGTGACTTCATTGCCCCGGTCGGCATTGGCCGCAGCGTCCGCAGCGATGAAGACGTCACCGGAATAGCCGAGCGCGATACAGATTTCGCCATTGCCCAGGTCATCGATATATTGCGACGAGTGGAAGTAGCGGATGTAGGGCTTGATCGAATTGAGCAGTTCCTCGGCCTTGGCGAGGTCGTCTGCGCTCT
>NZ_JAFKHD010000523.1 GCF_017307565.1 Devosia sp. | reverse complement strand
TTTCCATCTCGGAAGCAACGGTGAAGGCCCACGTTTCGGCGATTTTGCAGAAGCTCGATGTCGATAGCCGCACCCAGGCGGTGATCGCCGCAGCGCGCATCGAGGAAGGCCAGTTCGAGGCTCTGTTTGCGACCGGAGCAGAAAAAGCCTAGACTCGTCCGGCACATAGAGAAGGACGAGGCGATGAAGCCCAAGATCAACATCATCACCATCGGCGTCGACGAACTCGAACGCGCCTTTGTGTTCTATCGCGCGCTGTTCGACATCGCCGACGACAAGATCGGTGCGGGCGAGGACCATGTCGCTTTCTTCTTCGACGACGACTTTTCCTTCGTACTGTTTCCGCGCGAGCAGATCGCCCAGACCGCCGGCAAGCCGGAAACGCTGGAAGGCACCCCGGGCTTCGTGCTGAGCCACCGTGCCGACAGCGCCGACGAGGTGGATGAAATTCTGGAGCGCGTACTGATTGCCGGCGGCTCGATCATCACTCCGGGGACGGAATCGGAATGGGGCTATTCGGCCTATTTCGAGGATACCGAGGGCAATGTCTGGGAATTGATGGCAACGCCCACGGCGAACTGAGGCCGGCCGGTCACACCCACGGGGGGCTCGTTTGGGACTTTCCCGTGGTGTCATCCCTGCTTTGCAACAGAGATTCCCGCTTTCGCGGGAATGACGCCGCGGGTTCTGAAGCGCTTCAGAAGTCCAAACCGACACTCGGCGCCGCAGACGGGGCAGAGACGGGAGGGCAAGCGCGGGTGCTTCATGGCCTCGGCACAAAAAATCCCTTTCTTTGAAACAATTTTGTCCTGTTTTTCTGGAACCTTGACCACTTGTTGACGGTCTGGCGCTAGCCTGTCGCCCAAACAGCTAATTGCAAAACGGGACCCAGGGTCTTGCAGATCTATCTGCCGATCGCCGAGCTTTCCGTGAACCTCTTCTTTCTCGTGGGGATCGGAGGGGCGGTCGGATTTTTGTCGGGCCTGTTCGGCGTGGGTGGCGGGTTCCTGCTGACCCCGCTGCTGATTTTTTCCGGCGTGCCGACTTCGGTGGCCGTAGCCTCGGTGACCGGCCAGGTGGTGGCCGCATCGACCTCGGGCGCGATCAGCCACTATCGACGCGGCGGCATCGACCTGCATCTGGCCATGTATCTGATCCTTTCAGGTATTCTGGGGGCCTTTGGCGGTGTCGCGACCTTCTCGGTCCTGCGCGCCAATGGGCAGCTCGATCTCGTCATCGCCATCGGCTTTGTGGTGTTGCTCGGCTTTGTCGGCATTCTGATGCTGCAGGAATCAGTGCGGGCGCTGCTCAAAAGCAGGCAGGGCGTGGTGGTGCGCGAGCGTCTGCCGAGCCAGCATAGCTGGATCCATGGTCTGCCCTGGCGCGTGCGCTTCAAGAAGAGCCGGCTCTATATCAGCGTGCTGCCGGTGCTCGCCATTGGCCTTTTCATCGGGTTTGTGGGCTCGCTGCTCGGCATTGGCGGCGGCTTCGTCATGGTGCCGGCGCTGGTCTATCTGTTGCGCGTGCCTGGCAATGTCGTGATCGGCACCTCGCTGGCGCAGGTCGTGGCCATGATGGCGGCGACCACGATAATGCATGCCGTACAGAGCCAGAGCGTCGACATTCTGCTCGCCTTCTGTCTGATGGTTGGCGGCACGGCCGGGGCGCAGTTTGGCGCCGCCGCGGGGCAGCATCTGCGCGGCGAGCAATTGCGTGGGCTGCTTGCCCTGCTGGTTCTGGCCGTCGCCATTCGCTTTGGCCTGTCGCTGGTGCTGACGCCGAGCGATGTGTTCTCGATGGCCGTCAGATGAGCCGTTTTCTCGCCCTGCTCGCTGTTCTGCTGCTCTCGGTTCTTCCGGCGGGTGCGGCGCGACTGGTGTCGGGCGTTTCCAATGACACGATCCAGATCACTTCGAGTTTTGATGGCGAGCGCCTGACCTTTTACGGCACGATTGCGCCCGACGCCGGTTCGGGGCAGCGCTATATCGACGGACCGTTTGACGTCGTGGTCGTCATTCTGGGGCCGACACAGGACCGGGTGGCGCGCGAGATGACGCACCAGTTCGGCATCTGGCTCAACACCGACCAGGTCGAGTTCAAGCGCTTTCCGAGCTATTTTCACGTGCTCTCGAGCCGGCGGTTGATCGATATCGCCGACATCAACCTGCTCAACCAGAATTATATCCTGCCCGAATCCCACGCCATGGCGCCCAATCCGGCCGGCTTCATGAAGACGCTGACCTTTGGGCGCGAACTCATTCGCCTGATGTCGCAGGATGGGCTGT
>NZ_JAFKHD010000321.1 GCF_017307565.1 Devosia sp. | reverse complement strand
GCACGCCGAGCGGGTTCAGCACGATGTCAACAGACGTACCGTCTTCGAGGTACGGCATGTCTTCGACGGGCACGATACGCGAGACCACGCCCTTGTTACCGTGACGACCGGCCATCTTGTCGCCCGGCTGGATCTTGCGCTTGGTCGCGATGAAGACCTTGACCATCTTCATCACGCCCGGCGGAAGTTCGTCACCGCGCTGGAGCTTGTCGACCTTGTCGATGAAGCGCTGTTCGAGGAGACGACGGCTTTCTTCATACTGAGCATGAAGAGCTTCCATCTCGGTCATGACCTTGTCGTCATCGACCGCGAACTGCCACCACTTCGAACGCGGCTGCGCTTCGAAGATGGAGTCATTGAGCTTGGTACCGACGACATAGCCCTTCGGACCAGCCGTGGCGGCCTTGCCGAACAGCATTTCCTTGAGACGGGCGTAGACGTTACGGTCGAGGATCGACTGTTCGTCGTCACGGTCCTTGGCGAGGCGTTCGATTTCCTCGCGCTCGATAGCCATGGCGCGCTCGTCCTTGTCGATGCCGTGGCGGTTGAACACGCGCACTTCAACGACAGTACCAGCATCGCCCGGCGGAACGCGGAGCGAGGTGTCACGAACGTCCGAGGCCTTTTCACCGAAGATGGCGCGGAGGAGCTTTTCTTCCGGCGTCATCGGGCTTTCGCCCTTGGGGGTGATCTTGCCGACCAGGATGTCGCCCGGCTGAACTTCAGCACCGATGTGAACGATACCGGCTTCGTCGAGGTTCTTCAGCGCTTCTTCCGAAACGTTCGGAATGTCGCGGGTGATTTCTTCCGGACCAAGCTTGGTGTCGCGGGCCATGACTTCATATTCCTCGATGTGGATCGAGGTGAAGACGTCCTGCATCGCGATCTTTTCGCTCAGGAGGATGGAGTCTTCGAAGTTGTAGCCGTTCCAGGGCATGAAGGCGACGAGCACGTTGCGGCCGAGGGCGAGATCGCCCAGTTCGGTCGACGGGCCGTCGGCGATGATGTCGCCGGCGTTGACATGGTCACCCACAACGACCAGCGGGCGCTGGTTGATACAGGTCGACTGGTTCGAACGCTGGAACTTCATCAGGTTGTAGATGTCGACGCCCGACTTCGACGCATCGGTTTCTTCCGTTGCGCGAATAACGATACGGGTCGCGTCCACCTGGTCAACCACACCCTTGCGCTTGGCAACGATGGCGGCGCCGGAGTCACGGGCCACGACCGGCTCCATGCCGGTGCCCACGAACGGGGCTTCGGCGCGCAGCAGCGGCACAGCCTGACGCTGCATGTTCGAGCCCATGAGAGCGCGGTTAGCGTCGTCGTTTTCAAGGAACGGGATCAGCGAGGCGGCGACGGACACCATCTGCTTGGGGGAAACGTCCATAAGGTCGACGTTTTCCTTCGGCGTCAGGCCGTTGTCACCAGCGTGACGAGCGATGACGAGGTCATCGGTCAGCGTGCCGTCCTTGTTCACCTTGACGTTGGCCTGAGCAACGTAGTGCTTGGCCTCTTCCATGGCGGACAGGTAGACGACTTCCTCGGTCACCTTGCCATCGACGATCTTGCGGTACGGGGTTTCGATGAAACCGTACTTGTTGACGCGGGCAAAGGTCGAGAGCGAGTTGATCAGACCGATGTTCGGGCCTTCCGGCGTTTCAATCGGGCAGATACGGCCGTAGTGGGTCGGGTGCACGTCGCGGACTTCGAAGCCAGCGCGCTCACGGGTGAGACCACCAGGTCCAAGAGCCGAAAGACGGCGCTTGTGGGTGATTTCGGAGAGCGGGTTGGTCTGGTCCATGAACTGGGACAGCTGGGACGAGCCAAAGAACTCGCGCACAGCGGCGGCAGCCGGCTTGGCGTTGATCAGATCCTGCGGCATGACCGTGTCGATTTCGACCGAGCTCATGCGCTCCTTGATGGCGCGTTCCATGCGGAGCAGGCCAAGGCGGTAGGAGTTTTCCATGAGTTCGCCGACGGAGCGAACGCGGCGGTTGCCGAGGTTGTCGATGTCGTCGATCTCGCCGCGGCCATCGCGAAGGTTCACGAGGGTGCGAACGACTTCAACGATGTCTTCCTTGCGCAGCGTGCGCATGGTGTCCGGAGCGTCGAGTTCGAGACGCATGTTCATCTTGACGCGACCAACGGCCGAGAGGTCGTAGCGTTCGGCGTCGAAGAACAGCGACTGGAACATGGCTTCGGCCGTGTCGACGGTCGGCGGCTCACCCGGACGCATGACGCGGTAGATGTCGAACAGAGCGTCTTCACGCGTCTCGTTCTTGTCCACGGCGAGCGTGTTGCGCAGGTAAGCGCCCACGGTGATGTGGTCGATGTCGAGGATCGGCAGCTCGTCAAAGCCGAGGTCGACCAGCTTGGTCAGCAGCTTCTCGTCGAGCTCGTCGCCGGCTTCGGCGTAGATTTCACCGGTCTTGAGGTTGACGATGTCCTCGGCAATGTAGGTGCCATAGAGGTCAGCATCGACCGCGAGCAGGTGCTTCAGGCCTTCTTCGGCGAGCTTCTTGGCCTGGCGGGCCGAGAGCTTCTTGCCGCCTTCATGGACGACGTCGCCGGTCTTGGCGTCAATGAGATCGTGGGTCGGCTTGGCGCCCTTCCACTTCTCAGCGTCGTAAGGCACGCGCCAGCCCTTGTCGGTCTTTTCGTAGTTCAGGGTGTTGTAGTAGGTCGCGAGGATTTCCTCGGCGTCCATACCCAGCGCCTTGAGCAGCGAGGTGACCGGGATCTTGCGGCGACGGTCGATACGCGCAAACACGATGTCCTTGGCGTCGAATTCGATATCGAGCCAGGAGCCGCGGTACGGGATGATGCGGCCGGCGAACAGGAGCTTGCCCGAGGAGTGGGTCTTGCCCTTGTCGTGGTCGAAGAACACGCCCGGCGAACGGTGCATCTGCGAAACGATGACGCGCTCGGTGCCGTTGACGATGAAGGTACCGTTCGACGTCATGAAGGGCATGTCGCCCATGTAGACGTCCTGCTCCTTGATGTCCTTGACGGAGCGAGCACCAGTTTCTTCGTCCACTTCGAACACGATCAGACGCAGCGTGACCTTGAGCGGGGCAGCGAAGGTGATATCGCGCGCACGGCACTCGTCGATGTCATACTTGGGCTGTTCGAATTCGTAGCGTACGAATTCAAGCGAAGCAGTGTTCGAAAAGTCGGTGATCGGGAAAACCGAACGGAAGACGGACTGAAGCCCTTCATCACCGCGACCGCCCTTGGGCTCGTCGACCATGAGGAACTGATCATAGGAAGCCTTTTGGACTTCGATCAGGTTGGGCATCTCCGTGACTTCGCGGATGGAACCGAAGGACTTGCGTACCTTGCGGCGGCCGTTGAACGTGGTAGCCATGAAAGCTCCTGTTTCTGGTTGTCGCGCCCTGCCCCGTCGGGCAATGCGCTCCATTTCTTTTGTCTCGGAGGCAGATATCCAAAGACCCGACTATCAGCCGTCGGAGCTCGGGATATTTGCCCGGTAGTCTTGGTGGCATTTCCAGACAGGAAACGCCGCAGTCACAGTCCAGTCGATGTCGCGCTCAATCTCGCCCACGGACCAATGGGCGCGATCACAGCTTCGTGAGAAACGACTAAAGCCCCGCTCCGGGCCATGCCCAAGGCGAGGTCAACAGAGGCTTCAAAGTGCCTGCGACATCCAAATTCGTCATAAATTTCCGCAAATTGGCGCCGGAACCCATCCAATCGGCCCGACGAAACGTCCTGTAAAAACAGAACAGCGAGATGGCACATATAGCGCCACCTCGCCGATTTCAAGTGCTAAAGCGAACTTACTTGAGTTCGACCTTGGCGCCAGCTTCTTCAAGCTTCTTCTTGATGTCTTCGGCTTCAGCCTTCGAAGCGCCTTCCTTGATGGCCTTCGGAGCGCCTTCAACGAGAGCCTTGGCTTCGCCGAGACCCAGGCCGGTGATGGCGCGGACTTCCTTGATGACGTTGATCTTGTTGTCGCCGAAGGAGGCGAGGATCACGTCGAATTCGGTCTTTTCTTCAGCAGCAGCGGCCGGAGCAGCACCGCCAGCAGCGGCGACAGCAACCGGAGCGGCAGCGGAAACGCCCCACTTTTCTTCGAGGAGCTTGGACAGTTCGGAAGCTTCCAGAACGGTCAGGGCAGAGAGGTCATCAACGAGCTTGGCGAGATCGGCCATTTTTTACTCTTTCCAGATTGTGTTTCAGTTCGAACAGGTAGTTTTGGTCGGAACGGCTTATGCCGCTTCGCTCTTTTCGGCGTGAGCCTTGAGAACGCGAGCAATGCCCGCGCCCGGCTGCACGAGAATGGAAGCGATGTTGGTTGCCGGCTGCTTGACCAGACCTGCGAGCTTGGCGCGCAGTTCGTCGAGCGAGGGCAGAGTCGCCAGGGTCTTGACGCCATTGACGTCAAGTGCCGTCGGACCCATTGCACCACCGAGAATGACGAACTTCTGGTTCTTCTCGGCGAAGGCCGCTGCGATTTTCGGCGCAACGATCGGGTCTTCAGCGTAGGCGATCACGGTCGGGCCAGAGAACAGGCCCGAGATGTCCGCGACATCGGTTTCCTTCAGAGCGAGCTTGGCAAGGCGGTTCTTGGCGACTTTGACCTTGCCGCCTGCCTTCTTGACCTGCACGCGCAGATCAGTGAACGCAGCAACGGAAAGACCAACGTTCTGCGCGATGACGATCGACCCAGCGCCCGCGAGGGCTTCCTGGAGCGACGCTACGACTTCGCGCTTTTCCGCTTTTTCCATGCTAGTCTCCACTAGACTAGGCCCAGTATGCCGAAGCATGCAGGGACCATTGCCAATTGCTGCCCCCTCCCCTTGCGGATCGGAGGGCAACGGTTAGGTGCCTGCCAACTGAGCGCCCTAAGGCCTCTGGTCTAGGTTCGAACCGAAATCAGAATTTCGGTGTCTCACCCCGTCTATTGCTGGCTCCGGATGGAATTAACGACTTTTACGTCGGCCGGCAGTCTCGGACAGGACTTTTGCCACTCTTCACGAGAGGCGACACCGGGCGGCCGAAACCGCCCGGAATAGGAATTCTTTAGATAGCCGAAGCCGGCTCGACATGGACACCGGGGCCCATGGTGGACGACACGGCGACCTTCTTGACGTAGGTGCCCTTGGCGCCAGCAGGCTTGGACTTCACGACAGCGTCGGTGAAGGCCTTGATGTTCTGGAGAAGTGCTTCTTCCGAGAACGAGACCTTGCCGATACCGGCATGGATGATACCAGCCTTTTCGACGCGGTATTCAACAGCGCCGCCCTTGGCAGCACCGACAGCACCCTTGACGTCCATGGTCACGGTGCCAACCTTCGGGTTCGGCATCAGGTTGCGCGGCCCGAGGATCTTACCGAGACGGCCGACCAGCGGCATCATGTCCGGGGTAGCAATGCAGCGATCGAAATCGAGCTTGCCGCCCTGGATGATTTCCAGGAGGTCTTCTGCGCCGACGATGTCTGCACCGGCGGCCTTGGCTTCGTCAGCCTTGGCGCCACGGGCGAACACGGCGACGCGAACGGTCTTACCGGTGCCGTTGGGCAGCGACACAACGCCACGAACCATCTGGTCAGCGTGACGCGGATCAACGCCGAGGTTCATTGCGATTTCAACGGTTTCGTCGAACTTGGCCGAAGCCTTCGACTTGACGAGCTTCACAGCTGCTTCGAGCGTGTACAGCTTGTTGCGGTCGATGCCTTCGCGGCCTGCGGCGACCTTCTTTGCGATCTTTGCCATCTAAATCAGCCCTCGACCTGGATGCCCATGGAACGGGCGGAGCCGGCGATCATCGAGATTGCGGCCTCGACGTTGTCGGCGTTGAGATCAACCATCTTCTTCTCGGCGATTTCACGCAGCTGAGCCGTCGTGATCGTGCCAGCCGATTCCTTGCCCGGGAGCTTGGAGCCCGACTTCAGGTTCACGGCCTTCTTGATGAAGTAGGTTACCGGCGGCTGCTTCATCACGAAGGTGAAGCTCTTGTCGGCATAAGCGGTGATCACGACCGGAATCGGAGCACCCTTTTCGATCTCCTGCGTGGCCGCGTTGAAGGCCTTGCAGAATTCCATGATGTTCAGACCGCGCTGACCCAGAGCAGGGCCGATCGGCGGGGAGGGAGTTGCGGAACCCGCAGCAACCTGCAGCTTTACGTAGCCAACGATTTTCTTTGCCATTTTCTATCCTCTATGTGCCGAAACCGGCAGTTGAGCCGTGGTGCGGGGTTGATAGACGGCTTGGCGACCGCCATCCCCTTCCACGGGTTTCGAAGCACCGAAGCGCCTCGTTATCCGGCTTACGCCGGAATTTCGTGATCGTCGTGCGAAACGTCGCGAATTTGGGTTGAGGCCAAAAACTCTTAGACTTTCTCGACCTGACCGTATTCGAGCTCCACCGGAGTGGGACGCCCGAAAATCGAAACTTCCACCTTGAGGCGGGAGCGCTCTTCGTCAACTTCTTCCACGACGCCGCTGAAGCTGGCGAAGGGACCATCGGAAACGCGAACGCTTTCACCAACTTCAAAGCTGATGGACGGCTTGGGATGCTCAACGCCTTCCTGCACCTGCTGCAGGATAGACATGGCTTCCTTTTCGGAGATCGGCATGGGCTTGTTATCAGCACCCAGGAAACCGGTCACCTTCGGCGTATTCTTGATCAGATGGAACGTCTGATCCGTCAAATCCATCTTCACCAGCACGTAGCCGGGGAAGAACTTGCGCTCCGTGTCGACCTTACGGCCGCGACGGATCTCCACGACCTTCTCGGTCGGCACGATGACGTCGTCAAACAGGTGCTCAAGCTTGGTTTGAGCGACCTTTTCCTTGATCGCGTCAGCCACCTTGCGCTCGAAGTTCGAGTACGCCTGAACAATGTACCAGCGCTTGGCCATGCCGCCTCGCCGCTCCTCGTTAGTCGCCTGATCCGCTTAGCGGATCGAAAGCATCAAAGACACCAGCCACGAAATGACCTGATCGGCGAGCAGGAAGAACAAGCTCGCGAAGATCACCAGGACCAGCACCATGATGGTCGAGATGATAACCTCGTTACGGCCCGGCCAGGTGACCTTGGAGACTTCCGAGCGAACCTGCTGGAAGAAGGTAATCGGGTTGGTACGGGCCATAGTCGATTCCGGTTATCTTGGTGCAAAACCAAAGGCCGCGCAGGTTCCCCGCACGGCTGGATTTGGGGGTATCTATTCAATCTCTGCCGCAAATGCAACCGTCATTAACGGCACGGAAGGGTTTGAGCGGCGCAAGCAGGCCCACAACAGGCATAAAGGATATTTCGAAAAAACCTGTGAAAGCCTCTTGCTTCCGAATCAAGGTTGGAATTGGATCGAATTGCGACCAAAAGGCGCCCCGCCGGGGGAGGCATTCTATGTCTTTCGACATCAAGTCCTGCCAGCTTATGCATTTTGGCCCACACAGGGCCATAGCCGGACGAGTAGCAGGCGTTGTGCGCGTGCGGATCGGCGAGGACTTTCTCGGCACGCACACCGACTATACGCTTGATCTCAAGGTCAAGGCCGATATCGGCGCCGCCAGTTCAGACGTCATCCGCCACGCTCTTCTCGGTCACGCTGCACGCCAGCTGAACAAACTCAAGCTGCGCCACCAGCAACGCCTGCCGGTGGCGGCCGAGTAGTTTCGCTAGAGCAGAGCCACCTGCCCCGTTTCCAGATCGTAGTGCGCACCGACGATGCGAAGGCCCTTATTGCCAACGCGACCGGCGAGGATCGGCTCGGCGGCTTCAAGTCGCGCCACGGCATTGTGTATGTTTGCCGAAATGGCCGTTGCCAGAGGATCGGCGGGGGATTGGGCGAGAGCCGTTTCGGCCGCCGGGCGGATGGGCTCAATCATTTCAGGCAAATGGCCCGGCAGGACGAGGCCATCGCGGACGACTTTGACCGCGGCATCGACGGCGCCGCAGCTCGAATGCCCGAGAACCATGATCAGCGGCGTTTCGAGGAAATTGATGGCGTATTCGAGGCTCGCCAGGCCATCGTCATTGACGAAATTTCCAGCGACACGAACGACGAAGAGATCGCCCGGTCCCTGATCAAAGACCAGTTCCGGCGCTACGCGCGAATCTGCACAAGTCAGGATGGCGGCGAAAGGATGCTGGGACTTGGCCAGAGCCGCGCGTCCAATCGAAAAGTCCGTCGTGGCGCGCTGGCCGGCGATGTAACGCGCATTGCCTTTCACGAGCCGCTGCAGCGCCTCGTCGGGCGTCACTGCCGGTTCGCGAGCAAAGGCAGGCATGGCGCCTGCTGCCATGGCGGCAAGCCCGCCCAACAGCATGGAGCGGCGGGACGGCGCGAAGGTTTTTGAGTTGCAGGCCAAGCACATGACAGATCCCCCAATTTGTCGACGGCAAGTCTGGTGCACGGAGATTGCCAAGTGGTAACTGGGAGCAAACTGTGGGTGAACTAACATCACCCACTTGCACGTTGCGCGCTTTGCTATTAGACACTGCCTCGCCTGAAGGGGTTTAGCTCAGTTGGTAGAGCATCGGTCTCCAAAACCGAGGGTCGTGGGTTCGAGTCCCCCAGCCCCTGCCAGGCACTAGTCGTTTATATCGTTGAGCTTTGCTCCGATTTGCTTCCTGAAAATTTAGACCGGTTAGACGCTTCCTGCCGGAAGTTGGACATTCTCGTTCTCGCTTCTCGCCGTCACTCGCATTTAACCAGCATGCCTGCATTTGCCACTGCATAGAGGAAGGCCTGGTGCGCAAATCCAGTGCTCGGGGTCACCGGCATTGGGGAATTGACTCCTCAAGGCCGTTGTTCTCATTATGTTCTCATTCTTGATGGGCCCAAAGGTAACCAGGAGAACGGGACGAGATGCTGTGCGACACCGCATTGTCCCAGAAGGACGCCTGGGAGCTTGCTGGCAGCCGGAGGCATTCGCCGACATGAAACCGGACGATCCCAACACTAAGGCTATGAAGAACCGGAGGCCGTCGTTCCGTATGGGCCTCACTAAGGGAGCCAGGAAGACAGCATGTTTCAAAAACTAGAATGCGTTTGCATCCACACCACCGACATTGATGGCTCTCTGTCGTTCTATATGTCGCTGGGGCTTGCCGAGGCATGGCGAATTGAGAGGACATCAACGGCCGGCGTTGCCTCCATGCTGATCGGCCTGAAGTTTCCCCAGTCCGGCAGCTCGGAGCTGGTGTTGAGCAACAATCCTGATGTGACTTTCACCGAAGTTGAGATCTATGTCGGCGACGTCAACGCTGCATATGACCAGTTGAAGCAAAACCAGGCGATTGAGTGGATTCGAACGCCTTTCGCGACAGAGTCGGGCCATATTGCGGTGATGGCGGCGCCGGACAAGAACGTCTTTGTGCTCGTAGGACGCTAGGCGCGATGCTCATTTGCTTTGGCAATTACCTGACTGACTCGTTCAGGCTGGCTTCAGGTTGAGGCTGCCAAGGTCCACGCATCAACCGAAACACCAAGTAGGAGATCGCGTATGGACCGCCGCCGTTTTTTGTTGGGGCTCGCCGTCGCCGCTGCCACCCCGAGCATGGCGTTTGCCCAGAGCCAATCCATCCCGTCCGCAGATCAAATTATGCGTCAGCTTGACGCCGCACCGTCTCTGCAGATGGCTCCAGCGGAGCGAGTGACCATTCAGGACTTCCGCAGCCGCCCTGACCTGCGCTCGGCCGCGCCGTCCATCGACATTCAGGCAATCAACTTCGAGTTTGGCTCCGCCTCGATTCCCCGGTCGGAATATCGAAAGATCTACGAAATTGCCGACGCCTTGAGCGAAGTGCTGGATCGTCGCCGTGGGGCTCGTTTCCTTATCGAGGGCCATACTGATGCCGTCGGCTCGCGCGCCTCAAACCAACGACTTTCCGAGCGCCGCGCAGCGTCGTTGAAACGCATTCTTGTGAGCGAGTTCGGCATCCCTTCCCGTGTTCTCGAGACCGTGGGCTACGGAAAAGACTACTTGCTGATCAACACGCCACGAGAAGACTGGCGCAATCGCCGCGTTACGCTTCGTCGTATTGACGATTTCGTCCGATAAGCACGATGAACCCCGGCCCAGGCCGGGGTTTTCTTTTTCAGGTTGCCCCTCGCGGCAGCGCTGCAGAGTTTGACGCCCGAACCTAAGTCATGCGCTCCTCGCCAACCACTGTGGAGCGTTGGCGCGGGTCGCAAAGAACAGAACCAGACACCAGCTTCGGTATTTTTTCTTGTCGCGATAGGTATTTGCGCGTCATATCAGACTGGACACCTGCGGCTCGCTTGTCCACATTTCCTCAAAAATGGGGGAACTTTGATGACACACGCGAGCACCAGCAATTTCCGCGAACGACAGCCGGCAAGCGAGCAATCACTGCAAGCGCGCATCGCTTTCACGCCACGGAGGTCATTGCAGGGCGTGGCGCGCCCGCTGCTGCTAATCGCTGTTAGTGTGGCGTTTGTATGCATGTCCCCCGCGGCGCACGCCGCGTCGAGGCCCGAGGCAACCTCTCAGGCGTATCCAGAAGGGTATTCAGGACATTTTTTGGCGGTGCGGAAATCCGCCCGCACCTACCACACGGGCCCAAAAGGCGGCTGCTACTACATCAATCGCAATGGCAACAAGACCTACGTTGACCGCAGTCTTTGTCGGTGACGCGCCAGTTGGGCCATCGTGGACTTGGGCATTGTCATGTCTGGACAACCAGGTGTGAACGCCAACCGCCCTTGTGCCGGCGGTCGGTTGCAGCGACAATCCCGGCATGATCACGCTAACTGCTTCGCTCCGCACCGCAGCGATCTCGCTGCTGTTTGGGGCCGTTTCTGTTTTTGCCGCCAGTCCGACACTGGCATCCTCGACCTGCACCAGCGAGGCGTTCGAAGGCGCGCGCTATACGGTGTGCGATCCTGGTAGCGCCGAGGCGCTGCGGCTGTTCTGGGACAACCAGGACGGCGCGCCTTATCGGTCCTTTTCAGCCGTTGCCGATGCCGTGGCGGCCAATGGCAAGCAGCTGCGCTTTGCCATGAACGCGGGCATGTATGACACCAACTTCAAGCCGCTCGGGCTTTACGCCGCCGACGGCAAGGAGAAGGTGCGGATCAGCACCGCCCAAGCGAACCCCACCAAGCGGCCGGTGCCGAATTTTCTCAAAAAACCCAATGGCGTCTTCTATGTGGACCGGGACGGCAAGGCCGGTGTGCTGACCACAGAGGATTATCTCGCGGCGGGTATCGAGGCGCGGATCGCGACGCAATCGGGGCCGATGCTCGTGATCAACGGAGCATTGCACCCGGCGCTGATTCCCGGCTCGACCGACCGAACCAGACGCAGTGGTGTTGGTGTGTGCAAGGACGGCGATGTGCGCTTCGCGATCAGCGAGGATTGGGTCAATTTTGACGAATTCGCCCGTTTGTTCCGCGATCAGCTCGGCTGCGACAACGCGTTATTCCTCGATGGCGGGCGCGGCGTGGGGCTCTATTCGCCTGACCTCGGGCGCAATGACTTTTCCTGGCATGGCGGCTTTGGACCGATGTTCGGCATCGCTGACTAGCGACGTCGCTGGCTGAGGGAGCTTGCCGCGACGGCAACGAGGATCAATGCGCCGACGAGGACCTGGCGGACGTAGCTGTCGACGCTCATCTGAGTCAGGCCGTTGTCGAGGACGCCGAGGACGATGACGCCGACGACGGTTGCGAGGATGCGTGGCTCGCCGTGGCGGCTCATGGTGGTGCCGAGGAAGACGGCGGCGATGGCGTTGAGCATGAGGCCGCTGCCCTGTACCGGATTGGCCGAGGCAACACGGCTGGCATACATGAGGCCGCCCGCGGCGGCGGCGAGGCCGGTAAGCGAGAAGGCGATGAGGCGCAGGCGTTTTACGGCGATGCCGCTGAGGTGGGCGGCTTCCATGTTGCCGCCGATGGCATAGAGGCGACGGCCATAGGTGGTCTGCTCGAGCAGCACCCAGACGGCCAGCACGACGACGATAGCGATGATGGAGAGGTTGGGCAGGCTGATGGCTACCCCGCCCCACTCGCCGAGCGGAATGCCGCCGCGGGCGAAATTGCCGAAATCTTCAGGGATGGCGCGGCCGGAAATGGTCTTGCCACCGCTGACGACGAAGGCGAGGCCGGAAAACATGGTCATCGTCGCGAGCGTAGCGATGAAGGGCAGGATGCCAACGAGGCTGACCATGGCGCCATTGAAGGCGCCGCCGAGGAGGCCGACCACGAGCGCTACGGCAACCGCGGCCCAGATAGGTTGACCGGCGGCCATCATCAGGGCCGCAACGATGCCGGCGAGGCTGGCGGCGGAGCCGACCGAGAGATCAAAATCGCCCATGACCATGACGATGGTCATGCCTGCCGCCACCACCATGAGCATGGAGACCTGCTGGGTGATGTTGAGCCAGTTGCGGGCCGTGGGGAACGTGCCCGGAAGCATGGCGGAGAAGAAGACCAGGATGGCGACGAAGCCGATCAGCGTGCCGTAGCGGCGAATAAAGAGCTGCATGTTCAGGCAACCATGCCGGGAGCCCGGCCGTAACAGAGATTGATGAGATCGTCTTCGCGCAAACCTGCGGCGTCGACAATGGTGGTGATTTCGCCCCGGCGCATGACCGCGATGCGGTCGCTGATGCCGATCAGTTCTGGGAGATCGGAGGAGACCAGGATTACGGCGGCGCCCTTGGCGGTGAGTTCGCGGACGATGGAGTAGATGTCGAATTTGGCGCCGACGTCGACGCCGCGGGTGGGTTCTTCGAGGAGGAGTAGGCGCGGATTGCCGGCAACCGCCTTGGCGAAAACGACCTTCTGCTGATTGCCGCCGCTGAGTTCGAGCACGTCTTGCGCCGGGCCGACTGCCTTGAGGCGCATATTGGCCCCGAGTTCGGCGGCGAGGCGCTTTTCGCGGTTGGGCGCGAGCCAAGTGCCGGCGCGGCTCTGGCGCTTGAGGTGGGCCAACGTGATGTTTTCGAAGATTGGGCGGCGCATGACGAGGCCTTCGGCGCGGCGCTCGCGCGGGACATAGGCGACCCCGCTTTGCCAGGCAGAGGCGGGGGAAGACGGCGTGTACGGCGAGCTGGACAGGGTCATGGTGCCGGCGGTCACTTTGGCGTCGCCAAAGATGGCGCGGATGAGTTCGCCCTGCCCTGAGCCTGACAGGCCGGCAATGCCCAGCACTTCGCCTTCGCGTAACGAGAGACTGACCGGATTGAGGCCAGCGGTTGCTAGGCCGGCGGCGGCGAAGACTGTGGTTTCGCGCGGCTCAGCCGTGGCTTTGGGATAGGCCTCTTCGACCTTGCGGCCGATCATCAGCGCGACGAGGTCGTCGTGGGTGATGTTGGTCAGGGCGCCACTGTCGATCGAGCGACCATCGCGGAGGACGGTGGCCTTGTCGCAGAGGGCCATGATCTCGTCGAGGCGGTGCGAGACGTAGAGGACGGAACTGCCGGAGGCGCGGATTTCACGCAGGACGCGGAAAAGCCTCTCGCTTTCGTCGCGGGTGAGCGCCGCCGTCGGCTCGTCCATGACGTAGAGTTTGGCGTCGTCGAGGAGCGCGGCGGAGATGCGGACGAGCATCTGGTCGCCGAGGCTCAGTGTGCCGAGATTTTGGCGGGGATCGATGTGGTCGATGCCGAGGCGATCGAGGGCGCGCTGGGCTTCTCGGTTGAGGACTTTCCAATCGACGAACAGACCGGCGCGGCGCGGGTAGCGGCGACCCATGAAGATGTTTTCCGCCACGGAGAGCGTGGGGACGACGTTGAACTCCTGATGGATGAAGCGGAGGCCGAGGCGGTAGGCGGCCTTGGTCGAGTCGATGCCGACGCGCTCGCCATTCACGGTGATCTCGGCCGTATCGGGCGCGACGACACCGGCGAGGATCTTGATGAGGGTCGATTTGCCTGCGCCGTTTTCGCCCATCAGGGCGTGGATCTCGCCCGGTGCAATGACCAGGCTAGCCCCGGACAATGCCGGAACGCCAGCATAGGCCTTGGTGACAGAGATGGCGGAGAGAAGAGGAACGGGAGGGGCCATGATTGGCCCCTCCCCTAAACTGTTTTCGGACAAGACGCCAACTACTCAGCGGCGTTGGCCGCAGTGATGAGCTTGGTCGGCACATAGGTGACCGACTGGCGGATTTCTTCGCCGCCCAGCACGCGGGCGACGGCCTCGGCCGTTGCAGCACCGATGCCGGCAAAGTCCTGAGCGACGGAGGCTTCGAAATTGCCGCCGGTGGCGATGGCTTCGCGGGCCTGCGGATTGGCGTCGATGCCGGTGATGACGATACCTTCGCCGGAGCGGCCGGCGTCTTCAATGGCCTGCAGGACGCCGAGGGCCGGCTGGTCCCACGCGGCCCAGACCGCCTTGATGCTGCCCGGCTCGGGATTGGCGGCGAGGATCGCTTCCATCTTGGCGCGGCTATCAGCAATGCCGCCGTCGGAGACGTCGGGCGTCACGCGGTCGAGCACCTTGATATCGGGGAAATTGCCGAAGACGGCATCGGCGATGACGCCGCGCACCTGCACCGGCGGGAAGGCGTCGAAGACGAACATCACGACATTGCCTTCGCCCTTGATGCGATCGGCGACATAGGTCGAGGTCTCGGCGGCCATGGCATAGCCGTTGGAGGTCACGTTGGTGACGAGGAGCGGATCGGCGCCGGCATCCATGCCGAAGACGGGAATGCCGGCATCCTTGGCGGCCTGGAGGCCGGCGGTGACCTGGGTCGGATCGACGTTGATGACGATGGCATCGACGTTCTGGACGACGAGGTCTTCGATGCGGCTGATCACGGCGGCGACGTCGCCGGCGGTGTCGATCACGTTGACGTCCCAGTCATTCTCGGCAGCAACTGCCTGGAAGGCTTCCACATAGAACTGCGTGCCCGGCTGGGCCATATAGGGGGTGACGATGGCCACCTTGGCCTGAGCCAGCGCGGCGCCCGTGCCCATGGCGGTGGTTGCGAGAAGAATGCCGGCAAATGCCAGGGCAGATTTATTGAGCGACACGAAAGAGCCCTCCTGCTATCCCCGCCAGCGGGACAGCTGGCGGTTGTTTTCCTTGTGCTTCAAGGCACTATAAGGAGCGCCTGCCGGACAGCAAGCGGGATTTGGGGGAGAACGGGCGTGGATTTCTGCCTGATCGGGATCGATGTCGGAACGACGGCTACCAAGGCGACGCTGATCGACGGCGCGGGCGCGCAATTGGCGAGCTTTGTGCGCCCCCACCCTACCCTCAGAACCACTCCGGGCATGGCCGAACAGGCGCCACAGGACTGGATGGATGGCGTTCTCGGCGCACTGGAGCAGTTTTCACACGCGGTCGACCCGGCCCGGGTGATCGGCATAGGCCTCACCTCCCAGGTCAATTCGCATGTATTCGTCGATGCCAAGGGAGAGGCCGTTCGGCCCGGCATTACCTGGCAGGACACCCGCGCGGCGGTCGACGCCGCCAATCTCGACCGGCAGGTAACGCCAGAACAGAAAACGGCGTGGTTCGGCGGACCTGTGCCGATCGATGCCAGCCATGCCCTCTCCCGCATGGCCTTCGTGGCGCGGACAGAGCCAGAGAACTGGGCAGCGACACGGCATGTGCTGTTGCCCAAGGATTTTGTAGCGCTGAAACTGACGGGGGCGGTTTCGAGCGACCCGGTGGCCGCCGTGGGGCTTGTCGACAGCAATGGCGCCTACGTCGGAGACCTGTTGGCGCTGGTGCCCGGCGCAGCGGAAAAGCTGCCGCCGCTTTTCCCCTTCCATCATATCGCTGGCCGCGTCGCGCCGGGCATTCCCTTCGCCGGCCTGCCGGTCACGGTCGGCGCGATGGACGCCTGGGCCGGCATGTTTGGTTGCGGCGTCGTTTCTGATGGCGATGCCATGTACCAATCGGGAACGAGTGAAATTCCCGGGGTGGTTTCGAGTACCGTGGTGCCGACGCCGGGCGTCATCCTCTTTCCGCCCTATGAGGGCATCCGCATGCACGCCGCCCCGACCCAATCGGGTGGCGCGGCCATGACATGGCTTTCGACTCTGCTGGGGCGCAGCCCGGCCGAGCTTTCGACGCTGGCGGGGACATGCGAACCGAGCGCCAATCTTCCGCTTTTCCTGCCGCATCTGGCGGGGGAACGCGCGCCGATCTGGGACAGCGCCTCGCGGGGCACCTTTGCGCGCCTCGATTCCAGCGCCGGGCCGGCGCAGCTGACCCGCTCGGTCATGGAGGGCGTCGCCTTCTCCGTCCGCTGGGCCTTTGAGGCGCTGGGGCGGTCTACCGGGTCACGAATTGAAGTGGCCAATATTGGCGGGGGAGGCTCGCGCTCGGACGCCTGGTGCCAGATTCGCGCCGATGTGCTCGGCATGAGCCTGCGACGGACATCGGTGCCCGATGCCGCGGCGCTGGGCGCGGCAATTCTGGCAGGCGTTGGCAGCGGTGCCTTCGATGCGCTTGCGCCGGCGGTGCGGCAACTGGTGCGCTTTGAGCGGACTTTTGAGCCTGATGCTGGACGAGCCGCGTATTACGACGAGCGGTTCGATCATTTCCGATCGCTCTACGAGACGCTGAAACCGTTCAACGCGCGGTTCTAGCGCTACTTGCTGGCAGTTGTGCTATCCTCTTCCGTACCAGTTCAGAAACGGGAGGAAACTTATGGCCGACACCCACTCGAACGACTTGCGCGCACTGTTTACGCGCTGCACGAAAACGCTGATCTTCTTTCTGCTGGTGGCGGCAATCGCCATGATCGTTACGACGATCGTTGCCTGGATAGCGTCGCTGTTCGGGGCAGACTATTGGGGGCGTCTCGCTTCAGTCGTTGGCAGCGGCAGCCCGAGTACCGTCTATGTGCTGGGCGCCACCTGGCTCGTCGTTGCGGCGCTGTTCCTCTCGTTTCCGAGCGCCATCCAGTCGTTCTTCCGTTATGCGACCAATACGCTTGTCGATCTGTGGTTCAGCGTGCTTGGGGCGCTGGCGGGCGCTTCGATCGTCATCGGCATTGCGCTGGGGGATTATCGCGCGCTCATCTGGAGCTGCGTCTTCATCGCACTGTCGTATTTCGCGATCTACGCCGTGAACCGCTGGCTCAACCCGCATGATTTTACGTTGCCTCAGCGCCTGGGGCTCTCGGCGCTGCTGCTGCTCTTCATTCCGATCTTCATCGTGATCGCCTGACGCGTCGCGGATAGGCCGACCGCTGCGGCGGTCGGCCTGATTTTTAGACATGCCTAGAAGTGGTGGGACGGGCGCGCCTTGACGGTGTGTGCCGTCAGATCCACCGAGGACCGGCCGGTGTGGCTGAAGTTGCCCACGGCGTCGTTGGTGTAGCGGTATTAGAGGCCGGCGGTGACGGAATCGGTAATGGCGTATTCGGCGCCCGCACCAAGGGTCCAGCCCCAGACGGTCGCGTTGGAATCAGGGCCGGCGCCCGGGGTGGCAATTGGTCGAGAGGGCCGCCGTTGCCACGTCGCCAACCAGAACACCAGAAGTAAGCGGTCTCATATGGTTATCTCCCAAACGTCGGGGCTGATAACGGGACTGCGCGATTCGTTGTGACGCGCCGGCAACATCCACGAGCCTGCGACAGCGCTGAGTAGCGCTCAATCTCTTGAGCTATGTCCTGGATGTCTGGGCCCTCTTTGGGGCCCGGTGGTGGAGGGGACTGGATTGCACTAAATGTGCGATTTCATAGCCTTATCAATGGCTAACCGCCCTAACCTGCCGGATTGAATCAAAAAGGCTTTTTGCCACCGTTGGCTAACCGTTTTTCAGGTAGCGCGTGCCTTTTTCAGCGCTTGTTTTCACACGTCAATCCCGCAGCCTTCGTCTCACTTCTCCGAACCTCAAAAAAGTGGGACACTTCCTCCCAGCGAACGTTCTTTTGGGGAGATGAGAACTGCTGCGCGTTCCGGCCGTCAATCCAGGTAAAGATAAGAGAATTGCTGCGCTTGAAGCGAAGCTCGCTGAGCTGCGAGCAGTGCCGTTTCACAGGCGCAGTGAGGAATTCATACCTGAGAAGGAAGAGACGGTGCTGGAGTTGCTAGCGGAACTCAGGAAAACGCGCGCTGCTGCCGGCGGCGACTAGTTGCCCTAGTGGGGTTTTAAGCGGGCCTCGCGCTCGACGAGGCGCCCCCACTCATCGTCCCAGGCAGTACGATCCCCCGTCAAGCAAAGCGGGCGCCGGGTCTCACCCGCAATCAGTACGCCGTAACCGATGGCGAATATTATTGGAAAGTCAGCGGCCTCAGGCATTTGCCGCTCTCGTATCGTCGTTTGAACAGCGTCAGGCACAATAATTCGCCCCATCCGTTCCTCGTTCTCCCAGTACAACTTAACGACGACATCTTCCGACCCAGGGTCGGTCAAATACCGAAAATCACCAATCATTCACAGGCCAACTCATTTCAGTTTTGGCCGATTATTGCAACACTTCAACTAACAAAGGTATAGCCACACCTTTAAGTTTTATAAAAAAACTCAAATCAAGCACATTGCCAGCAGAATTATTTTCTTTCTCAAATTGTCATATTTTGTAGCTTGCTGCATTTTTTACCATCAGGTAAAATACGGCCAGCATGACACCGGGGGGCGATTGTGGGGGAACTGGTCGACGTATCAGTGGCATTTATCGAGCGCTGTCGACAACATTCCAATCTACGAACACTGATCGACGACTTTGGTAAGACACTGAAGTTGTTTGGCTTCAACTACTTCATGATGACGCGACTGCCAGCAATCGGCGAGGACGCAGAGCCCTATGTAATTGCACACTCCTGGCCGAGAGAATGGCTCGACCGGTACCGAGAGGGCGCCTATTTTTGGCACGATCCGGTAAGCCTCTCCTCACTCACCCAGGCCCGCCCCTTCTCGTGGAAGGAAGCAAGGGCCGCGGTACCGCGAACCCGCATGGCGAGCAGGATCGCGTCAGAGGCGAGATCGATCGGGCTGGTGGACGGCATCGGCTTCCCTATGGGCGACCCCAGCAGCGTGCAGGCTGTTGTCTCTCTTGCGGCGGATCAGCGCGTCGACCTCGACGCCCTATCAATGGCGATGCTCCATCAAGTTTGCATCCATGCCGAGCTTCGAGCGGTAGAGTTGAGTGAAGAAAAGCCATCGCTATTCGGCCGTCTCACTGAGCGAGAACGCGAAGTCTTGCGCTGGATAGCCAACGGGAAGAACAATTCCGACGCGAGCGATATCTTGTCTGTCTCCCAGCGAACGGTGGAGGAACACTTAGCCCGGGCGAGAGCGAAATTGAACGCCACCACGACTGCTCATGCGGTTGCCAGGGCACTGATTTCCAGACAAATTATACTTTAGCTTTGCGCTGACAAACTGTTGTTATCAAAGACGATTTTCTAGATCGAACTAGTGTATACTGTGGACTTCCACAATAGAATGAATGCTTAGTTAATTGCACCGTCACCCCCATCAGCAATGGGGGTAGACATGCAGTTCAACTTCGTCACTCGTGAGAATGAACACGACTTTCAACCCGAGCTCGACGCCTTTTTCCGGGCAAGGCACGCGGTCTATGCCGAGGAGCTCGGTTGGGTTCCCCGGTCAGATGATGGTCTGGAAATCGACCCGTTCGACACATCAGCCGCAGCATACCTTGTCGTGATGGATGGCGACGAGTTCGTGGCGGGCTCGCGGCTGGTGCCGACGCATCTGCCTCACCTGCTCAGCGAGGCCTTCCCTGACAGTTGCGACCTCATTCCCATGCCGCGAGATCCGGCGATTGTGGAATGGACGCGTGGATTTGTTGTGGCTCACCGGCGTGAAGGCGGCGGGCTTACGCTGAAGGCCCAGTGCTGCGCCGCGGTCATGGAGTACTGCCTAGCGATGGGCTACCGCCAGGTCGGCGGCATACAGGACACCAAGTGGTTGGCCATTTGGAAGCGCATGGGCTGGACCGTGCACATTCACGGCGCTCCGATCGATATTGGAGGAGAGGCCTGGCTGCCGGCGTACTTTGATGTCAGTCAGGTGGCGCTGGCTGGCGCCCGCCGTTGGGGTAAAGTCGGCGCCCCACTGCTGTCCCTCGCAGCACCGGACAAGGCGGCCTAACATGCCTGAACGGAGAGGACTTTCGGACGCGTCAACGGGTTGGGTCGTTTTGAACCCCACCTCAGTTTGGGACAAAGAGGCCCAGGAGCGGATGCTAGCCGGCCTGTTGCGGCCGTCACTGGGGATACGGAGAGGCAGGCAATGCGCTCGGGCCCTTATTGGCAAATTTGGCTCGCTACCTCAGGTGCTGGCCGCACCGCGACGGTTGATCGAGGAGGTTAAAGGAGTAGGTCGAAGAACTGCCGCGCAGCTCGCGTTGATACTTCAGACTGCCCAGTGCATAGCAAAGGACAATTTGGTCGACGAACGGCCCATCCTCTGCTCTTGGTCGGCCCTTCTCGAGTACTGCCGCGCCACCATGGCCTATGAAAGCGTCGAGCAGTTCCGCATTCTCTTCCTCGACAAGAAGAACAGGCTGATCGCCGACGAGGTGCAGCAGGTGGGCACGGTGGACCATACTCCACTGTATCCGCGGGAGGTGATCCGTCGCACACTGGAGCTTTCCGCTTGCGCCCTGATCCTTGTCCACAACCACCCAGCGGGCGATCCCTCGCCGTCTGCGGCCGATGTGCGGATGACACGCGAAATCGCCGAGATCACCAAGCAGATGGGCATCACCCTTCATGACCACATCATCGTTGGCCGTGCCGGGCACGTCTCGATGCGCGGGCTGAAGCTAATATAAAGACGATGGTCTTTGGTGGAATCGGAAGGACGATGCTGACATGATCGCAGCACCGCCGGAGCCCGACCATGTGCAACCTCTATAGCCACACATCAAACCACACCGCGATCACCCAACTGGTGATGGACATCAAGCGCATCAGCTCGAATATCGGCAACTTGGAGCCGCAGACGGGCATCTTCCCTGACTATGAAGCGCCGATCGTTCGCAACACTCCGGATGGCCGTGAACTGGCGAAGGTACGCTGGGGCCTGCCATCGAGCCAGAAGGCGCTATACGACGCCGCCGCCAAGCGCGCCGACAAGCTTCGAGAGAAGGGAAAGCCCGTCGACTTCGAGACGTTGCTGAAGATGGAGCCGGACAGCGGCACTACCAATGTCAGGAACATCAAGACGGCGGCTGGCAAATGGAACGCGCACTGGAACCGTTGGATGGGCGTGGAGAACCGCTGCGTCGTACCCTTCACGTCCTTCTCCGAGTTCGACAACACCTCTGAGGACGGCAAGAAGAAGGGCGACACGTGGTTTGCCTTCGATCACAGCCGGCCCTTGGCATTCTTCGCCGGCATATGGGTTGGAGGATGGGAAGGCGTCCGGAAGGTGAAGACGGGCATCGAGAAGGACATGGAGCTTTTTGGCTTCCTAACCTGCGAGCCCAACGACGTTGTCGGCTCGATCCACATGAAGGCCATGCCGGTCATTCTCACGACCCAGGCAGAGATTGAAATGTGGCTTACCGCTCCGAAGGAAGAGGTGATCTCCCTACAGCGCCCGCTACCCAACGGAACGCTCAAGATTGTCTCGGTCGGCAAGAAGTTCGATCCGCCGACCGTTTAAGCTACCGCCAGGACGCCGCTGATCAACTCGTTTTAGCGCCGCCGCCGGCGCCGAAACGTGGGGCTCGACTGGTAAGGCTCTGGCTCTTTGTACTCTCCGGCCTCGCGCCTGCGAAATAGCTCAGCAGATAGCTGCTCGCTCATGTTCTTGAGCGCCGGCACACCCGCGGCAATCTCTGCCCGGTACACTTCGTGCAAATGCCAATTGACCTTCTGCAAGAACTTGGCGTCTTCGGAAAAAAGGCTATTCGGCACCGGCATGACCAAGGCGCGCGCCACGATCATTGCAACCTCCATGTCCACGTCGCGTGGGATATCTGACTGGACACACCGCCACCAAGCTTCAGTCGCCTTGTCGGCCGCGCCCTGCTTGCTGTCCCAGTAGCCGGTCTCAAGAAACCATCCTTCCCACCTGACCACCCAACTCCAGCTCTCGAAGCGCACATGCGGCGTCCGATCAGTGTTCCAACCTGCGTTGTAGAGGCGCACCGCGGCGTACCGTTCCTGGCGATCGGTGGCCGTGGGATAGGCAGCGTACCGGTCTTTTTCCTTCCGCCATTTCAGCCGTGCCGGCACGTCCATCGTTGACTCTTGGTCGCATTTGTTCTCATTATGTTCTCGTCCTTGACGAGCCCCAGAGTCAACAGGAGAACAATGATGGCCGAGGATTTCGACATCACATTGTACGATCAGCATCCGGCCGAAACGGCTAAACGGCTGAAGGCTTTCACCATCACAGTGGTCAGCAAAGACCCGATGAAAGCTGTGCTGACGATGGTCACGCGGGACGATATGCGGTGCGACACCGAGTTGTCCCAGGAAGACGCCTGGGAGCTGGCGGGCACGCTGGCGACATTCGCCGACATGAAGCCGGACGATCCCAGCATCAAAGCCTATGAGGAGATGGAAGAGGTCGTCCCCTATGGGGCTCATTGAGGACAACGCTCAAGCGGAGATCGATGCGCTGAACTTGCGGCTTAGCCGAGGCCGGCCCGCCGATTGGAAGCCGGCGGAACCGGAACCCCGGCGCATTCCGAAGGCCAACTATGTTTTGCTGGTGGATGAACTCTTGCCGTTCGCACTGGTGGTCGTCATCCGAACCGGTGAAGATGGCGTGACACGCGGCATCGTCGGCATTCCTGAGTATCAGGATCTTCCTGAATTTCACGAAGGACCATTCCGCGTCGAGCAGGCGTTGCGCACAGCCGATCGCTGGGCACTTCGGTACGGCCACGAGGATGTCTTTGTCGACATCGAGAGCAGCCAGCTTTGGGACAAGACCTGGGGCAGCCTCGAGATACCAACCGAAGGACACTATTCGCTCCCCTTGAGGTGACGAACCGAGTCTCAAAGGCCGGGGCGATCCATATGTTCTTCTCCCGTCCGGTTGGGACCCCGTTGCGGAAGTTGGGCAATACGACCTCTCAGGAGCCGCCTTTTGACCAGGCTTTGGTAGAACAGCAAGATCGGTCGAGCGCCAGGGCGCATATGTCGTCCAGATAAGGCTGCCAAGAGGAAAGCCATGACGACTGCTCTCGAAAACTATCAAGCTCGCCTACTGCGGGTACTCGACTATATCGACGCCCATCTCGACGACGAGCTGGATGTTCAAACCCTGAGCGAGATTGCAGCGTTTTCCAAATTCCACTTCCATCGCCAGTTCGCCGCCTTATTCGATGTCCCAGTCTATCGATACGTCCAGCTTGCCCGCTTGAAGAGGGCGGCGCACGCGCTTGCCTGGGACGAAGCACGAAGCGTCACGGATATTGCGATGGATGCTGGTTACGAGGCGCCCGATGCATTTGCCCGAGCCTTTCGGCAAAGACTGATGCAGTCGCCCTCCTCGTTTCGGAAATCTCCAGACTGGAGCGCGTGGCTCTCAGCTTTTGGCCCTTTGGACAATGCGAGAAACACGCTGATGAAAATCACATTCGACTACGACGACATCACCATCCGTGACGTGCCACCTACGCCGGTGGTTCTTCTTCAACACAGGGGTGATCGAGACACGCTACCAAAAACCTTCGAACGCTTCAGGGCGTGGTGCAAGGCCCACGATCTAGGCCCTGAGACCGGGCGATCCAGCTTCATGATATTCAGGTCTGAGCGGGAGCCGGAAGACCCGAACGACTACAGCATGGACATTTGTGTTGCGACCGACCAGCCGGTGGAGCCTGACGATGCACCTATGCAGCCTGCCGCCATTCCCGGAGGACGTTGTGCAACGCTGCGCTACCCGGGTCAAACCAACAACCTTGAGCCGGCATGGATCTTCCTATACCGGGAGTGGCTACCGCAAAGCGGTGAAGAAGCTCGCGACTTCCCCGCCTATGTCGAGCGCAAGTTGGTACCGATAGCCGGGACACAAGCTCACGACGTGGTCGTTGAGCTTCATCTTCCTCTAAAATAGCAGCAACGGC
>NZ_JAFKHD010000522.1 GCF_017307565.1 Devosia sp. | reverse complement strand
AGACACCAGAACCGGGCCGGAATAATCGGACGGCCACCACTGGCCATCGACGAGACGCGAGGCCGGCGGCAGCACCGAGCGATAGGTCATCGGGATTTCGCCCGAAAGCAGGAAGGCCGCTTCAGGACCATTAGCAGTGAGATTTTCGACCGGGGTGCCGTCAATGGCGGTGACCGTGCCGCGCAGCATCGGCGTGGCGGTGACAAGGGCAATGCCGTGTTCGGGGCCGACGAAGGACTGGAGGGATTCCATTTCGTCGGGGAAGAGGTCGGAGGCGACGAGGGTCGGGGCGTCGAAAACCGATGCGCCGAGGAATTCGTTGCGCAGATTGATGGCGAGCACCTGGACAACGACCAGGATCACCATGGCAAGGCCCACGGCGGTGACGACGGCCGAGCTGTTGCGCGTGGTGCCGACAATGGCGCGCAGCGACTGACGCAGCGGTCGCCAGCGCGGCGACGGCGATCTCGACAGGCCGACGAGAGCAAGACGACTGCCCACCTGCAGGAGCGCGGCAGCGCCGATGGCGGCACCGGCAAAGGCGGCCACGAGCTTGATATCGCCCGTGAGCACGATGGCCAGCCAGAAGAAAAGTACGATAGCGGCAAAGAGCGGCAGCAGTTCGCCCGAGGCGAGGAATTTTTTCCACTCGATGCGCGGGGCGCCGAGGCCCTTGGAGCGGAAGAGATTGGCGGGAGACACCATCTGCGCCTGCACGAGCGGCAGATAGGAGAAGGCGAAGGCGGTGAGGAGGCCGACGGCGCCCGCCACCAGGATGGCGAGGATGTCGATGTCGCGCGAGAGCGGGATGCCGATGGCATTGCCGACGGCAGGCAGCACAACGAGGCCGATGGTGACGCCGACGACGACGCCGATGCCTACACCGACGAGACCCAGCGCGAGCACCTGTACGAGGAAATGCACCAGCACGCGCCAGCGCGAAGCGCCGAGGCTTCGGAGCACGGCAATGACGCCGGAGCGCTCGCCGATATAGGCGGACATGACGCTCCACACCGAGACGCCGCCGATGAGCAGCGAGCCGAGGCCCACGACCATCAGGAAGCCGGTGAAGAGATCATAGTAGCGCAGCATGGGGCCGAGGCCGTCGAGGGCCGAGCGGATTTCCCAGCCGGCATCGCCGAGTTCGGCAGAAAGGCGCTGGCGCTCGGCTTCGGTATCGCCGGCCGCCAGCAGCAGCTTGTAGCGGAAATTGGTGCCGAGGCCCGGCAGCGGCGAGGTGCGGTCCGACACATGGGCGAAGCCGTCGCTGCTGATGAGCGTTGCAAGGCCGAGGCGGAAGCCGCGCACCGGACCATCGGGAAGCCCGGTCAGGGTGCCGCGGACGTCGAAATCGGTGCCGCCAATGGTGATGGTGCCGCCAGTCTTGAGGCCCAATTGGTCGAGCATGACTGGATCGACAAGGGCGCCATATTTGCCGTCGCGCTCTTCAAGCGCGTTGAAGGGCGAGGTCATGGCTTCGGCATCGCTCGTGCCGACGCCGCCGAGCAGCGGATAGCCGGGACCGGCGGCGACGAGGTCGACAAAGGCTTCGCCGGACGGCGAGTCAGCGCTCAGATTGGTCTCGATGACATAGGCCAGCGTGCCGGCCTGTTCGAGAATGGCGAGTTCGCTGGCCGTGGCGGCGCGATCGGAGCGGGTGAATTCGAGATCGCCGCCCATCAGCATGGCGGCATTCTGGTCGACGGCCCGGGTAATGGCCGAGGAGACCGAGGAGACGCCCGCGATCAGCGCGGTGCCGACGGCGAGACAGATGATGAGGAGGGAAAAGCGGCGCCAGTCGCCGGCCATTTCCTTGAGGCCCACGCGGGCCGCCGCAAAAAGGGCGCGCATCAGCGGGTGCTCGTGGTTTCGGTCAGCTGACCCTGTTCCATGGTGAAGGTGCGGTCGGTGCGCTCGGCCAGGTGCGGGTCGTGGGTGATCATGACGACGGCGGTGCCGTTCTGACGGGCGAGGTTGAACATGAGTTCAACGACCACGGCGCCGGTCTTCTGGTCGAGATTGCCGGTGGGTTCGTCGGCAAGCAGCAGGCGCGGCTTGGTGACGAGGGCGCGGGCAAGGCCGACGCGCTGCTGTTCGCCGCCCGACAGGGCCGAGGGTCGATGGTCGAGGCGTTTGCCGAGGCCGACGGCATCGAGGGCTGCTGCGGCCTCCTTGCGCACTTCGGCGAGCGGCAGGTCGGGGCGGGCGATCTCGAGCGCCAGACCGACATTGTCGAGCGCGGTGAGCGAGGGAATGAGGTGAAAGCTCTGGAAGACGATGCCGAGCGTATTGCGGCGGAAGACGGCCATGGCGTCTTCGTCGCGCC
>NZ_JAFKHD010000521.1 GCF_017307565.1 Devosia sp. | reverse complement strand
CGATGTCACCCCGGCGTTAGGCCGGGGCCCATCTTGAGATCTCGGGCTCGGTCCCGGCCTGCGCCGGGGTGACAATCGAGTTTGGGATGACTCAGGCCGGTGCGGAAACGACCTAGACCACCACGATGCCGTTGTGCTTGGCCTTGTCTTCGGGCTCGACATGGATGGTGATCTGCACGTCCTGCACCGCATCGCGCAGCTTGGCTTCGATGCCATCGCAAATGGTGTGGGCCGCCTCGACGCTCATGGCGCCGGGCACGACGAGGTGGAAGTCGATGAAGATCAACTTGCCGGCCTGGCGGGTGCGAATGTCATGGGCCTCGATGGCGCCATCGGCGTTCTGGGCGATGACTTCGCGGATGGTCTTTTGCGTCTCGGTCGGCACGGCAACGTCCATCAGGCCGCCAACGCTTTCGCGAATGACGCCCCAACCGGACCATAAAATGTTGAGTGCGACGAGGCCCGCCAGCACTGAATCGAGTGCGGCAATGCCGGTGAGATAGACCAGGATCAGGCCAATGATGACGCCGAAGGTCGAAACGACGTCGGTCATCAGGTGCTTTGCATCGGCCACGAGCGCCGGCGAGCGGACACGGCTGCCATAGCGCTTGAGATACCGCGCCCATGCGACGTTGATCAGCGAGGCACCGATGCTGATGGCAAGGCCTTCCACCGGGGCCTCGGGGAGTTTTGGCTCCATGAAGCCGTAATAGGCTTCCCGCAGGATCAGCACGGCGGCGATGATGATCATGACGCCAACCAGCACGGCCGAGAAATACTCGGCCTTGTGATAGCCATAGGGCAGGCTCGCATTGGCAGGGCGCTGAGCGAGGCGAACGGCGATCAGCGCGGCAATGGCGGTGACGACGTTGACGATCGATTCGAGCGCATCGGAATAAAGCGCGATCGAGCCCGTGAGCCACCAGGCGATGAGCTTGAGCCCGAGCACACCGATGCCGACGGCGAGGCTGGCCGCGGCTATGGCAAGAGTGCGGTCTGTGACGGCCATGGCGAAGACTCCGGAAGGGATCGAGTTTCGGCCATAGCTCCATTGCTGGATTCTCGCAAGTCATTGTATTTGCGAGTGATTTTCAGAAGCATTTCCATCTGTGACAGACGCTGGCAAGCCCTTGATTGCGCAGACTCTTTGCTAGTCGCGCGCGATGGCAGCTTCGCCCTTCATCGTTAATGGCAGGCCGGCGGCGACGAAATAGACGTCGTCGCAAATCTCGGCGAGCCGCTGATGGGCGGAACCGGCGAGATCGCGAAATGTTCGGGCGGTAGCATTGTCGGGGGTGACGCCAAGCCCGACCTCCTGGCTGACGAGGATCACCTTGGCGCTTCGAAATTCCATCAGGGTCGCGCAGAGTTCGCTGACCGCAGTGGCGACGTCTCCACCGGTCATGAGCAGGTTGGTGATCCACAGGGTCAGGCAGTCGACGAGGATGGCGTCGTGCTCCTTGCCCGCTTCCAGAATTGCGTGCGAGAGCTGCAGCGGCTCCTCGCGGGTTGCAAAGCGGCCAGCGCGCTCGGCCCGGTGGCTCTCGACCCGTGTCCGGATATCACTATCCATTGCCTCGGTCATGGCGAGATAAAGGGGCTTGCTGCCTGAGCGCAGGGCCAGCCGCTCGGCAAAGGCCGTCTTGCCTGAGCGGGCCCCGCCCAGAACCAGTGCATGACGCATGGATATTCTCCTTGCTCCCATCGTCGCCGCATAAACGAAAGGCGGCCGCTAACCCGATAAAACCCGCAGGCTGGCCGAGACGTTCCCATCACCGTGGCGATGTGGAGGGAACCTGCCATGCAAAACCTGTCCTTGGCTGGTCGTTTTTGTCCGATATGCTACTTTCGTCTTATCAGCTTTCGCATTATGGTCCGCGCCGAAATGACACCTTAGGGTGTGGCTCCGCGCCGGAGCAGAGACCAGGTCTTGCTCCGGCTCTTCCAGCCCATCCCCCTTATGGAGAACCTGCGTGCCCCGATATTATCTTGGCGTCGACGGTGGTGGCACCAATTGCCGCGTGCGTTTGGCCGACGAGAATCTGGTGACGCTGGCCGAAGTGAAAAACGGCCGTTCCAATCTGCAGATCGATGCCGGCGACCCCGCCTATAAGGCGATCAGCGACGGCACCCGCGACGTATTCAAGGCAGCCGGCGTCGATTATGCCGAGACTGCCAATACCTATGCCTGCTTCGGCATGGCGGGCGGCCGCATGGATACGGCTCGCGCCGAGTTTGCCGCGCGGCCGTGGCCCTTTGCCGGCGTAAAAGTCTATGACGACATCGACATCGCCCATGCCGGCGCGCTCGGTGGCGGCGAAGGTGGCGTC
>NZ_JAFKHD010000320.1 GCF_017307565.1 Devosia sp. | reverse complement strand
CAACCCCCAGCCCTCGACCGCGGCGCGGGTTGCGGCCGCCAGGCGATCATGGCGGGCGAAGACATTGTCGAGGCCCTCTTCTTCGAGCAAGGCAATGGCCTCCTTGAGGCCATAAAGGAGGTTGGTAGCGGGTGTATAGGGGAAGAAGCCGGTTTGGTTGAGGGCTATCATTTCGGACCAGTCCCAATAGGAGCGCCGGGAGCCTCCCGTTCGCGCCGATTCGATGGCCCGCGGAGACAGCGCTACGAAGGCGAGCCCTGGCGGCAGCATCAGGCCTTTTTGGGAGCAGGTCACGGTCACGTCGGCGCCCCAGGCGTCGTGCTCGTAGCGGAGTGAGCCCAGCGAAGAAATCGCATCGACCAACAGGAGCGCAGGGTGCTCTTCGGCGTCAATGGCGTCGCGAATGGCTTTGATGGGGCTGACGACACCGGTCGAGGTTTCGTTGTGGACGACCATGACGGCCTTGATTTTATGTTCCGTGTCGGCGGCGAGGCGCTCGCGGATGAGCTGGGGGTCGGCCCAATTGCGCCAGTTTCCGGGTATGAAATCGGTTTGGATTCCCCATTTTTCAGTCAGCTTGCGCCACTGCGTCGCAAAATGACCGGTCTCGATCATCAGTACCTTGTCGCCCTCTGCAAGAAGGTTGACGACAGCCGATTCCCAAGCGCCGGTGCCTGAGCCCGGGAAAATCAGCACGGGATGCTCGGTGCGAAAAACGCGCTTGATCCCACCAAGTACGGTCGTTGCCAGCTTGGCGAATTCAGGTCCGCGGTGATCGATGACCGGCATGCTGATCGCGCGAAGAACCCGATCCGGAACGGCACTTGGGCCTGGAATTTGCAGAAAATGCTGGCCGAACATCTGAGTCATCATACGCCTTGAAGTCTGGTTTCGATCTTGAGGCTATTTTGCATGCATTTTGGTCGGTTAACAAGAATTTTGAATTCGATGTTTCCGGTGCTATGAAGGGAGAAGGCAAATCACGAGGATTTAATGGCCATTGTGGACGAGGTGGTTGAGGGTGATCGGGCAACGCTGCTTGCGCCGGTGACGGGCTCAAGTGGGTCTCTGCACGATGAGATTCTTGCGGGGCTGCGTCGCTACCTTATTGAGGGTAACCTTCCGGACGGGGCGCGTATTCCTGAGCGCCTGCTGTGCGAAACTATGGGCGTATCGCGCACGCCCCTGCGCGAGGCCCTAAAAGTCCTTGCTTCGGAGGGGCTTGTTGAACTGCTTCCCAATCGCGGCGCGCGTGTCCGGGCGTTCACAGAGAATGATATCCGAGAATTGTTCGAGGTGATGGGTGGGCTTGAGGCGTTGGCTGGGCGTCTTGCCTGCGAGCGCATCACCGATGCGGAGATCGCAGGCGTCGAGCAGATGCATTACGACATGTATGCCAGCTACATGCGCCGTGACCTGCCTGCCTATTTTGCGCTTAATCAGAAAATTCACCTGGCGATTCTTGCGGCCGCTGGAAACTCTGTTCTGACAACGACATACACCAATTTTTCAAGCCGCCTGCAGCGCGTGCGCTACAACGCTAATCGTGAAAACCACAAAGACAGGTGGGGTGAGGCGATGCGCGAACATGAGCAGATCCTGGATGCGCTTCAGCGTCGTTCGGGTCTTGAATTGAGCGACATTCTGTTTCGCCATCTCCAGAACAAGCGCGTGGCGGCGCTGCGGTACCTTGATGACCATCCGTCAGAAGTTGGAGACCAGGGCCAACCTGCTTGAAAAGTGCATTTTTGAGCGCATGCGCCCGATCAAGTATCAAAAATTGCATTCACTTTTGTGGTTTTCGCTTGAGTTGAATTCATAATCAGGCATTCTGTGCTTGTTTATGCATTCGGGCGAGGGGCCATGAAAGCGATCGTCATCGGCGGAGGGGTCATCGGCGCAGCCGTGTGTTATCGTCTGGCAGAAGCCGGAACGAGTGTAACCTTGGTTGAGGCGGGGCGCGTCGCTGAGGGGACGTCGTTGACCAGCTTTGCCTGGGTCAGTGCTTGCGAGAAAATTGATTCCGACAGCTATTTTCGCCTGAGCCTGGCTGGCGTCGCTGCCCATCGCGATCTTGTTGCCGAGTTTGGTGCTGCCGGCAATTGGTATCACCGTCCGGGTGTCATTCAGTGGTTGGGCGCCGGTTATGAAGGCCTGCCGCTCGCCGAAAGCCCGCTTCATCAAAAGCTCAGCCGTCTTGCAGCGCTTGGCTACTCGGCCGAACGCATTGGGCGTGATGATCTGGCGCGCCTCGAGCCATGCCTGCGCCCCGAAGCGCTGGATATCGGCGAAGAGGCCATTCACTATCCTGAAGACGGCTATGTCGAGGCGCCTGTGATGATCGGCGCCCTGGTCGAGGCCGCCGTCGCACGCTTCGGCATGGATCTGCGAACGCAGACCCCGGTGCGCCGATTGATCACTGTTAATGGTCGTGCGGCAGGCGTCGAAACCGCAACCGGCGAAGTTTTCTACGCCGATGTGGTCATCAATTGCGCTGGTCGCTGGGCAAATGACGTGGTGGGTAGTCCCGACTTTACTGTCCCATTGGCGCCCACCCTCGGCCTGATCGCTTATACGCCGGCCGTCGGAACCGCCATCCGCAAGGTCTTGCGAACCCCAAATCTCAATGTCCGCGCCGATGGCGGTGGGCGGTTGCTACTGCGCGCCAATGATATGGATGAGACGCTTTCTGCTGACGATGTGGCAAGACCGGACCATCCTGCAGCGATCGAGCTGGCGCGACGGCTGGGCGACCTGATCCCGTCGCTGGGCGGAATCCATGCTGAAGCCGCCCGCATTGCCACGCGTCCCATTCCGCAAGGCGGTCTGCCGTGTGTCGGCACGCTTCCCGGGCTCGACAATTACTGGGTCGCCGTCACCCATGGCGGCATCAATACCAGTGCCTTCATTGGCATTGCGCTCAGGGACGAGATTCTTCGCGGACAACAGGCGCCTGAATATGCGCCCTACCGTCCCGAGCGTTTTTTCAAGGCGGCCGCATGACCAAGCCAGAGCCGCTTCTTAGCGTCGAGCACTTCTCGCTCAGCTTCGGGGCAAGCAGAACCAATCTCATCGATGACATTTCTTTCTCAGTCGAGCCGGGCAAGACCTTGTGCCTCGTGGGCGAGTCCGGCTGCGGCAAGAGCGTCACATCGCTCGCCCTGATGGGGCTCTTGGCCAAGGGAGCGGCGCGGATCACCGGCGGCGCTGCCAGGTTCGCAGGCGAGGATCTTTTCGCGCTTCCGGAGCGGCGGCGTGCTGACCTGCGCGGCAATGACATGGCGATGATTTTTCAGGAGCCAATGACGTCGCTCAATCCCTCCATGACTATCGGTCATCAGATCGTCGAGGGTGTTCGCCGCCACAAGGTCGTATCGAAGGAGGCGGCCGAGGCACGCGCCCTCGAAATGCTGAGCCTTGTGCGCATTCCCGCGCCGGAAAAGCGTTTCCATGCCTATCCGCACCAGCTTTCGGGCGGCATGCGGCAGCGCGCCATGATCGCCATGGCCTTGGCTAACTCGCCCAGACTGTTGATTGCCGACGAGCCGACAACGGCGTTGGACGTGACCATCCAGGCGCAAATACTGGCGCTGGTCAGCCGACTGCAGGCAGAGACAGGCACGGCCATGATCCTCATCACCCACGATCTCAGCGTCGTGGCGGAAGTGGCCGATCATGTCGCCGTCATGTATGCCGGCCGTATCGTCGAGGTTGGTTCGGTCGACGATATTTTTTCCGATCCGCAGCATCCTTATACGCTTGGCCTTTTCGGCTCAGTGCCGTCCATCGGCCGGCGAAGTGGCACTCTGGCGACCATCGAAGGTTCGGTGCCGCCGCTCGAGCGAATGCCGCCTGGCTGTCGCTTTGCCACTCGCTGCCCCTTCGCCGACCAGCGCTGCTTCGAACAGGCGCCGCCCGATTACGAACCGAAGGCCGGGCACCGCGTGGCCTGCTGGTATGCGCCCCTCGAAAATCACGTGAGGGCAGCATGAGCGCGCGCCAGGATATCATTCTCGAAGCACGCGAACTCACCAAGCGCTTCGGCCATCCCCCCAATTTCATGCGCCAATCGAGTCTGGTCCATGCCGTCACGGCGGTGTCGCTCTCGGTCCGGCGAGGCGAGACCTTGGCCATCGTCGGTGAGTCAGGCTGCGGCAAGTCGACCTTGGGCCGTCTGTTGCTGCGGCTGATCGAGCCGACCTCGGGCAGCGCGATCTATGAGGGGCAGGAGATCACCGCGCTCAAGCAGCGGGAGATGCGCCGGTTGCGCCGCGAGTTGCAGATTATCTTCCAGGACCCGTTCGCCTCGCTCAATCCGCGCATGACGGTGCGGCAGATCCTGGGCGAACCCATTCGCCTTCACCGCCTGGCCTCTGGCCGGGATGTCGATGACCGGGTCGACCAGTTGATGCGCACGGTTGGGCTTCGGGCGGACTGGAGCGATCGCTATGTGCATGAATTTTCCGGCGGCCAACGTCAGCGTATTGGTATTGCGCGGGCACTGGCGGGCGATCCCAAGCTGGTGATCGGCGACGAGCCGGTCTCGGCGCTCGACGTGTCGATCCAGGCGCAGGTGGTCAATCTGCTGGGCGAACTGAAACAGGATTTTGGCCTAACCCTGGTCATCGTCGCGCACGACCTCGCCGTCATCCGGCACATGAGCGATCGTGTCGCGGTGATGTACTTGGGTGAGGTGGTGGAGCTGGCTGCTGCCGACGACCTCTATGAGGCGCCGCTGCATCCCTACACTTCGGCACTGCTGCAGGCGATCCCGGTGTCCGATCCGGCAGCACGTGGTCAGCGGCAATTGCTGCAGGGCGACCTGCCGAGTCCTACGGCCCCGCCTTCCGGCTGTCGTTTCCATACTCGTTGCCCGCATGCCAGGCCGCTCTGCAGCCAGGATCATCCTGCGCTCGAGCCAGCGGGTGATCGCCGCTTTGTCGCATGCCATTTCTGGCGCGAGATCCAATCCGCTGGCGTCAGTGTACCCGCTGCTACGGCGCGGCGCTCGGCGTTGGAAATGCGCCTCGGGCTCTATCGCGCAAGGCAAGCGGAAAGAACGCAGGCGGACCGGTAGGGGCCGGTTCGCCTGAATGACTTCGAAGGGGAGGCCGCAACGTCGGCCAGAGAAACAGAGAGAATAGGAGAGAACGACGATGAAGAAACTGGTACTGAGCGCAATGCTCGCAGGCTTGATGGGAGCGACCGCTGTTTCGGCAGCCGACCTCAATGTCGCCCTGCAGGACGATCCCGATATTCTCGATCCCCATCGCGGCAATACCTTTGTCGGCCGCATGGTGTTCGGCCCGATGTGTGATGCGCTGTTCGACATCGACACCTCGCTCAACATTGTGCCACGCCTCGTTGCCGACTGGGCATGGTCAGAGGGCGATACCGTCCTCACCATGAATCTGCGTCCGGGCGCGCTGTTCCACGACGGCACGCCGGTGAATGGCGAAGCGGTCAAGGCCAATCTTGAACGCGCAATCAACTTGCCGGAAAGCAATCGCAAGGCCGAACTCTCCTCGATCGCTTCCATCGAAGTGCTTGGCGAGACCCAGGTCGCCATCACCCTCAAGGCTCCCGACGCTGCCTTCTTGGCAAACCTCACCGATCGCGCCGGTATGATGGTGTCCCCGGCGAGCTTCGAAACGGCCGGAGAAGGCGGTCTCGTCTGCGCCGGTCCCTACAAGTTTGTTGAGCGTATCCAGAACGACCGCATCGTCATGGAAAAGTTCGCCGAGCACTGGGATGCTGACAACTACCACTTCGATAAGGTGATCTATCGTCCGATCCCCGACACCACGGTGCGTCTCGCGAACCTGCAGTCCGGCGACCTCGATATCATAGAACGTCCTGCGCCCAACGACATGGCAACCATCCAGGGCGACAGCAACCTGGTCTTCGACATTGTCAGTGGCCTCGGCTTCTATGGCATCAATTTCAACATGGGCAATGGCGATCGCTCGCAGTCGCCGATCAACCAGGACAAGCGCCTGCGCGAAGCGCTCAGTCTGTCCATCGATCGCAGTGTGCTCAACGACGTGCTCGGCATGGGCACCTATCCGCCAGCCTACCAGCCGTTCTCGACCGCATCCTGGGCCTACAATCCCCAATTCGACGGCGGCGGACGCGATGTCGAACGTGCCAAGGCCCTGATGGCCGAGGCCGGTCATGAATCGGTGTCGTTTGAAATCCTCTACGCCAACAACAGTGCCATGCAGTCGTTGTTCGAATTGGTGCAGGCAATGGCCAGCGAAGCTGGCTTCAATATAACGCTGCGCCCCACCGAATTCGCCGCCTATGTCGACGAGCGCGAAGCCGGCAATTTCGACGTCAGCCAGTTCGGTGCTTCCGGCCGTATCGATCCCGACGGCAATTTCCATCGCTATCTCGCCTGCGGCAGCGCCGGCAATGTCGGTAAGTACTGCAATGAGGAGCTGACGGGCTTTCTCAACCAGGCTCGCGTGATCAACGATGTCGAGCAGCGCAAGGCGCTCTACGACCAGGCTCAGCAGATCGCTGCAGAAGACCTGCCAGCGCTCTACTTCTACTATACCCCGCGCACCTGGGCCTACAGCGCCAATCTGGAAGGCTTCCTGTCTTATGCCGACGGTGTGCTCCGCCTCGCCGGCTTGAAGCCCAAGTCGTAACTGAATCAGGGCAGGCGACGGATATCCCCGCCGCCTGCCGCTTCGCAAAGGCTCCGACCCAGTGCTCAAGCTTATCGTCCGACGCGTCATTGTCGCCCTGCCGACCCTGATCATTCTGTCGATGATCATTTTCGGCCTGCAGCGCCTGCTGCCTGGCGACCCCATCCAGACGATGATGGCAGAGGAGTCCGATCCGCAGGTCGTCGAGTTCCTGCGTGACAAATATCGCCTCAATGATCCCATGCCCATGCAATATCTTGCCTGGGTGGGCAATGTTCTTCAGGGCGATTTCGGCCGTTCCCTGCGCACCGGCCTGCCGGTCACCGAGATGATCCTGCAGAAGCTGCCGATCACCGTGCAATTGGCGACCATGGCCATGATCATGGCAATGGCCATCGGCATTCCCGCCGGCATTCTTGCCGCCGTACACAAGAACAGCGCAATCGATTACGCCGCCAATGCCGTGGCCCTCTCTGGTATGTCCGTGCCCAATTTCTGGCTCGGCATCATCCTGATCATGGTCTTTGCTGTAAGCTGGAAGATTCTGCCGGCATCGGGCTATGTGCCGATCACCCAGGATTTCTGGCTTTCCATCAGGAGCATGCTGATGCCAGCCTTTGTGCTGTCGACGGCGGTGGCGGCTTATCTGATGCGCCACACGCGCAGCGCCATGCTCAGCGTTCTCAGTTCCGACTATATTCGCACGGCGCGCGCCAAGGGCCTGCTGAGCAATGCTGTTATCGTCCGCCACGCGCTGCGCAACGCGCTGATGCCCATCGTCACGCTGGCGACCTTGCTGTTCGGCGACCTCCTGGCCGGTGCTGTCTTGACCGAACAGATCTTCGTCATTCCTGGTTTCGGCAAGCTGATCGTCGATGCCGTCTTCACGCGCGATTATGCCGTGGTGCAGGGCGTTGTGCTCTTCACCGCCATCGGCTTCATCGCCATGAACATCCTGGCTGACGTGCTCTACATCGTCATCAATCCGCGCCTGAGGCATCCGCAATGACCCTGGCCTCGCAAACCGAGATCGTCGCCCCGCGCCGCCGCTTCCGCGGCCTCAAAAAGCTGGCTCGCAATCGAGGCGCATTGTTCGGTGGTGCCATCGTGCTGTTCTTTGTGCTGCTGGCAGTGTTTGCCCCGCTCATTGCCACGCACGATCCCTTCGCCTCATCGTTCACCAACGTTAGAAAACCGCCATCGGCGGAATTCTGGCTCGGCACCGACGAGATCGGTCGAGACATCTTCAGTCGGCTGCTCTACGGCGCCCGTGCCTCGCTGATGGCAGGGGTTGTTTCGGTCGCCATCGCGCTGGCCATCGGCGTGCCGCTTGGCCTGATCGCCGGCTATTTCGGTCACCTGATCGACGGCACCATTTCCCGCTTCATCGAGGCGCTGCTTGCCATTCCCTCGTTGATCCTTGCCATAGCGCTCGCTGCCGCGCTGGGGCCCAGCTTGATGAATGCGATGCTGGCCATCGGTGTCGCGGCGACGCCGATCTTCGTGCGTCTGACGCGCGGTCAGGTGCTTGCTGTCAAGACCGAGGACTATGTCGAGGGGGCGCGTGCGATCGGCCTGCCGCATGGCCTGATCATCCTGCGTTATATCCTGCCCAACGTGCTTCCTCCGGTTGTGGTCCAGGTCACTATTACCATTGCTTCGGCCATCATCGCCGAGGCGAGCCTTTCTTTCCTGGGCCTCGGTCAGCAGCCGCCCAATCCATCCTGGGGATCGATGCTGAATACGGCCAAGAATTTCATGTCACAGGCGCCCTGGATGTCCATTTTTCCGGGCGGCGCCATTTTCCTGGTTGTGCTGGGCTTCAATCTGCTCGGCGACGGCCTGCGCGATGCACTTGACCCGCGCGATAACTGATTTTTTGAGGAGTTTTCGATGTCACAGCGCGTAGCCGACCATCTCGGCGGACAATTGGACGCAATCATTGACCGTCTCGGGCAATATGTCGCCTGCGCCAGTGTCAGCGCCGATCCACAATTCGAGCCGGGCATGCAGGCCGCGCGCGACTTTCTCACCGGTCGTCTTGGTGGGATCGGCTTCGAAAATGTGCAACTCCTCGATGGTGGTGGCCACAAGGCGGTCTACGCCGATTGGCTGCACGCCCCGAACAAGCCGACACTGTTGGTCTATGGCCACTATGACGTGCAGCCGCCCGATCCGCTGCCGGCCTGGGAGACGGATCCCTTCGTGCTGACCCGCAAAGGCGATCGCCTCTATGGTCGGGGTGCTTCCGATAACAAGGGCTCTTCCACCATCGCCATCGAAAGTCTTGCCGCATATCTCGCCATCGAGGGCGGCTTTCCGTTCAACATCCGCTGCCTGTTCGAGGGCGAGGAAGAGGTTGGCGCGGTCTCGCTGCCGGCGATCTTCGAGCGCTATGCCGATCTGCTGAAGGCGGATCTGGTGCTGTCGGCCGATGGTGGGCGCAATGGTTTCTGGCCGGCGATCAATGTTGGTTGCCGCGGCGTCAATGCGCTGGAGGTGACGCTCAGAACCGCTGCGGTCCGTGACCTCCACTCCGGTCGCTATGGCGGCACCACCCGCAATGCTCTCCATGATATGGCACGGCTGCTGGCTACGCTGCATGACGACGAAGGCCGGGTGAGCGTAGCAGGCTTCCTGCCCGAGGCGGCCAAGCCGACACCCCAGCAGCGTCAGCATGCCGCCGAACTCAGCATGGACGAGCCGGCCTTCTTTTCGAGCTTTGGCGGGATTGCACACGGCTATCCCGAATATACTGCCATCGAGCGGCTGACACTGATGCCGACGCTCGAGATCAACGGCATGTGGGGCGGCTATACCGGGCCGGGATCGAAAACGGTCATCCCCAACGAAGCCCATGCCAAGATCACCATCCGCCTGGTGGCCGGGCAGGACCCCAAGGAGACGGCCGAAGCCGTCATTCGTCATATCGAGGCGAACGCACCCAAAGGCACCAGTGTCGCTATCCAGTCCGATCGTGGCGGTGCCCCGGCCTACAGTCTAAGCGAAGAGAGCCCGCTGGTGGTCGCCGCCGATCGAATTCTGCGCGACATCACCGGCCAGACGCCGGTGCGCGTGCGCAGCGGCGGCACTTCGCCGATCACCTCAACCATTCGCGAATTGCTGGGCATCGACACGCTGATGTTCGGCTTCAGCCTGCCGGCCGACGGCGTGCATGCACCCAATGAATCTTACGCCATCAACAGTATCAAGGAGGGCATCGTTTGCTGGCCTCTGATGCTGACCGAATTGGGCCGTGTCTGGAACGAGAGCAAGTAGAAGGATTGCTGCGATGAAAGCCATCGTTATCGGAGGCGGCGTCATTGGCGCATCAATCGCCTATCGCATGTCTGAAGCCGGCGCTGATGTCACGCTGGTTGAAGCCAGCCGCGTTGGCGGTGGTACTTCGTCCACCAGCTATGCCTGGGTCAATGCCTGCGAAAAGCTGACCTCACGCGCTTATTTCGAGCTCAACTGGGCGGGTGTGAAAAGCCACAGGCGCCTGGCTGAGGAATTCGAAGGCGCCAATTGGCTGCATCGGCCGGGCGTCGTGCAATGGCAGGACGCAGGGGCCGAGGCTGCCGGGTTCGACGAGGGCGATTTCGACAAGCTCGAACGGTTGACCGAATGGGGTTATCCGGCCGAGCGGATCGATCGGCAGACCCTGACCGAGCTCGAGCCCGACGTCTGTCTCGATACCTTTAACGAAGATGGCGCGCTTTACTATCCCGAGGATGGCTGGCTCGATGGACCGGTCTATGCCGGAGCAATGGTACTTGCCGCGCGCCGCCGGTTCGGCCTCAAGGTGGTGCAGGGCAAGGTCACTGGTCTACTGACACGCAATTGCGCCGTGGTGGGCGTGCAGCTTGCCAATGGCGAGGTCATCGAGGCGGATGCCGTCGTCAATAGCTCCGGCCGCTGGGCTAATGAAGCGGTCGGAAATGCGGAATATGAACTGCCGCTGGCTCCAACTGTGGGCCTCATCGCCTATACGGTCAGTTGCGATACCAGCCTCCGTCATGGACTGCGCACGCCCCTGGTCAATTGCCGTCCGGATGGGGCAGGGCGCATCCTGCTGCGCGCCAATGATATCGACAAGACTGTGTCAGCTGACTCGGACCCCGTACCCTCGCATCCTGCGGCACAGCAATTACTTGAGCGCGCCAAAAAACTGATGCCCGCGCTCGAAAACGTCCATGTCGAGGCAGTACGCACTGCCATTCGTCCTATTCCGAAGGATGGCTATTCCGCCATCGGCCCGCATCCTGCGCTCTCCAACTACTATGTCACTGTCACCCACAGCGGGGTGACGCTCGCCGCCTTCATCGGCGAGGGCGTTACGGCAGAGTTGGTCCACGGGCGCAGTGTGCCGGAGTTTGCCGAATTCCGGCTGTCGCGCTTCTTCTAGGGGAAAGATCGATGCGGATTGCCATTTTAGGTGCCGGCGCAGTCGGACGAGCGAGCGCGGCCTATCTTCTTACCCGCGGCCATGAGCCGGTCATCTGGTCGCCGTCGGGCAAGAGCGTTTCGGCGTTCCGCGATGGACCGCTGGCTGCCGCAGGCGAGATCGTCGGCGAGTTCAGGCTGGCTATTGCCGACAGCGCGGAGGCTGCTTTGCAAGGCGCTGAGCTCGTCATGGTCGCCTTGCCGGCCAACGGTCACCGCATGGTCTATGAAGAGATCGCCCAGCATGCCTCCCCTGGCCAGGTCATCGTCATCAGCGCCCAACCTGTGCTTGGGGCCTTCGCGCTCCAGAGCCGGCTACGTCAGGTCGGTAAGGCGAATGTCATTCTTGCCTGGGGCACCACATTGTTGCGATCACGGCAGGTCGGTGCGTCGGGTGTCCGCATCAACACGATCCGCAAGTCGGTCGATATGGCTCCATTGCCCAGCGAGGCAGATGCCGCGATTGCCGTTTGCCGAACGGCCTTTGGTGACAAGTTCGACGTTCGCCCCGACATGCTGGCGATCTCGCTCACCAATATCAACCCGCAGGCGCACCTCGCTTTGGCTCTCACCAACTTCACCCGCATGGAGCGCGGCGAAACTTGGGGCCAGAGCGAAAACCTCACTTCCGGTGTGGCCCGGTTCCTTGAAAGACTCGATGGTGAGCGCCTTGCCTTGGCGCGAAAGCTGGGCCTTTCGGTGCGTTCCATGGCGGAGCACTATCACCGGACCTATGGCTTCCCGATCGCGTCCCTTGAAGCCATGGCTGCCGAAATCCGGACCGAAGGGACCGGGCAATTGGGGCCGATGACCGAACAAAGCCGGTATGTCCTCGAGGATGCTCCATTCGGTCTCGCTTCGCTGATCCGACTAGGTCGTGCTGTGGGCGCAGACATGGTCCTTCACGAGGCCGGCCTTGCAATCCTTTCAGCTCTTTATGGCAGGGATTTCGATAGCGAGAATGACTTGCTCGTGGATATCTCGAGCCTACTGGAAGGTCTGGCGGAGCAGGCTTGAAGCCTCAGGAAGCTAGCTCGGTCCGCCAGCCGATGATGAACCGTCAGTGCGGGGCAGGAGCTCGGTAAGAGCTTGCCTTGTAGGCGCAGAACGCAAGTTCGCGGCGACCGGCACGTCGATTTATCCGACGTCTGTTTAGGCGCGGAAGCCACACCAGCACTGACGGTCTACTCTCCCTCTACGGTCTGGTCGTTCGTCGCCTCGCACGGCCCATGTCCGCTCTCGGGGAAGCCGAAAGATGGATAGATAACCTGGAATAGGGCGGCAGCCCCGACCGTCAACAAAGTTCGTGGGGCCGGGTAAGGCTCTTGCTCCACCAACGCCGGTCAAACTCTCTTACTGGTGAGGACGTCAAAGGTGCTGTTGATGGTGGCAACCGCGCGGTCATAGTCGGCGAGGGCGAGACAGGCGATCAAGGTATCGACAACGGCCAACTGTGCGATGCGGCTTGTCATGGCTTCAGTGCGGAACTGAGTTTCGCGTGCCAGGGTGTTCAACACGATATCGGTATGCGCGAGCAATGGCGACTTTCCAAAGTTGGTGATCGCGATCGTTGTCGCACCAGCTTGCTTGGCTAGCTTTGTGGCCGCTAGGGTTTCAACGGTGCTGCCGGAATGGGAGATGGTCAGAACCGCAATGTCGGGGCCGGCCAGCGAGGCGGTGATCGCCTGAACATGGCTGTCGATGCTGGCGCGGGAATTGAGGCCGATGCGGAGGAAACGGTAGTTGGCGTCTTCGGCGATGGGGGCGGCGCTGCCGATGCCGAACACTTCCACCCGCTTGGCCGAGCGGATGGCAGAAACCGCCCGGTCGAGTTCGACTGGATTGAGCGCCCGTTCGGTGTCTTGCAGGGCTTGCAGGCCCGAGCGAAATATCTTGCTTATGACACTGGTCGTCCCGTCGTCGCGCACCAGGTCTTCGTGGATGAACTGTATGGGTTGCACGAGGTCGCGGGCCAGAGCCAACTTGACCTCCTGAAAGCCCCGCGCACCCAGCATCTGGCAAAGGCCGATGACGCTGCCTTCGCTGGCGCTGGCGCCTTCCGCCACTTCAGTGACCGACATGTGCACTACGTTCTGGGCATTGCCCGCGATGAATTCGGCAATACGGCGCGCGGTGGGCGGTAAGGTCGGCAGCAGAGTTTCGAGCCGCGTCAGCACACCGCTCAGCGAGGACGGATTGGCCGCCTGATTCATCGATTGTGTCACACAGCCACCCGCAATTCGTCGTTGAAATGATGCCTGATCTGGCCATTGCGCACCAGCGCAAAGGCCATGCCCAGGCGCCGGGCGCCAGCACCGTCGGTGTCGGAATTATCGCCGATCATCAGGGCCTGGCGCGGCTCGATGCCGAGGCGCCAGCAGGCGGTTTCGAACAGCAGGGGCTCGGGCTTGCCCATGACCTCATAGTGGTCGACGCCGGCAGCGGCAATGAGGGCGGCCGCGAGGGCTCCTGCCTCGGGTACCGGCTGGCGACGTGGCCCGGGATGGCTGCGATCGGGACAAGCGACCACGAGGCGCGCACCAAGGCTCAGGGCCTCGGTAGCCAGCGCCAGCCTGGCATAGGTGAACTTGCGGTCGCGCGTCACCAGCACGATATCGGCCTCCGGCTCCTGCACCAGCTGCAAGCCCATTTTTCGCGCATAGCCCGCCAAGGCTGCGCTGCCGAGTAGTAGTAGTTTGGCGCCTGGAGCCGTGCGGGCAATGCGCTCAAGCGCGGAGGTGCCGGCCAGCACGATCTGTTCGGGGGCCACCCGGAGGCCCAGATGCCGCAATTGCCGCGACAATTGCTGGGGCGTGTGTTCGCTGTTGTTGGACACCAGCATGAACCGTCCGGCCACCTTTTCCAGCAGCCAGCCTGCGTCTGGCAGAACGGTTCTGCCGCTGATCAGGGTGCCATCGAGATCGATCAGGTAGCCGGCAATGTCGGAATCCAAGACAGGCAAATGGGCCTCCATCAATGGACTGAGAGGTATTGAGGAAAGCTCAATATGTCAAACCAAGAATATTGAGAAACGTTCATTTCACTGTCATGGAGTGAGGCTAGGCCTTTGTCCCGAAACCGCACCACAGGGGCCGCAAAATGAAAATCGCCATCGTCACCGACATTCACCACGGCCCCGTCTCCCACACGAAGAAAGAGGGCTGGGACGGCCTCGCCGTGCTGGCCGGCTTCATCGATTGGGCCGAGGAAAATGGCGCCGACATGATCCTCGATCTCGGCGATCACATATCGGACACGACCCGCGAAAACGATTTGCGCGTTATGGGCGAGGTGGTGGCCGCCTTCGGGCGCTCCAAACTCCCCCGCGTCCATGTGCTCGGCAACCATGACGTGGCCAAGCTCAGCGTTGCCGACAATGAACAGATCTTCGGCGCCTCGATGCAGAGCCGGGTTCACGATCTGGGCGCCTTCCGCCTCATCGCCTGGCAGCCGGACGTGGAAATCCGGTGGCCGCATGGCTTCGTCGAAACCGGTGCGCATCTCGATTGGCTGATCGACACGCTCAATGCCGATCCGCGCCCGGCCATCATCGCCACCCATGTGCCGGTGTCCGGCCATTCGCAGATCGGCAATTACTATTTCGAGCACAATCCGCAGTTTTCGACCTATCCCGATCACGAGCGCATTCGCGCCGCGGTCGAGGCGACGGGCCGGGTTGCGGCCTGGCTATCGGGCCACGTGCACTGGAACACGATCACGACCATTGCTGGCATCCGCCACATCACCATCCAGTCGATGAGCGAACGCTTTACCACCATGCCCGAGCCGGCGGCGGCCTTCGCCATGCTCGAGATCACCGAGAGTGAACTCGACCTGGTGGTGCATGGCGAGGACCCGTTCGCCGCCCGCATGCCGTTCCGTGCCTCCGGCGCGCGCCCGTGGATGCAGCCGACCGGCCCGTTCAGTCAGCGCGAAGCCGCGCCGGAACTGGAGGTCCTGGATGCTTGATTATCTAGCCAAGCGCGCCCTGGGCGGCCTTGTCACCATCATCATCGTCGTGACGGCGGTGTTCTTTGCCACGCGTCTTTCCGGCAATGCGGTGGAATTCATGCTGCCGCCGGGTTCCGACCCGGCGGTGCAGGCGGCGCTCGCCGCCCATTACGGGCTCGACCAGTCGATCTGGATGCAGTTCGTTCGCTATATTCAGGGCATGTTCGTCGGCGATTTCGGCATCAGCCTCAACGAGCGCCGTTCGGTATTGCTGATCTTTGCAGAGCGCCTGCCCAATACGATCTTGCTATTCAGCTATGCGCTGGCACTTGCCGTCGTCATCGGCGTGCCGCTAGGTATCATTGCTGCGCTCGATCGCAAGGGACCTGCCGGCTCCTCGATCATGACCCTGGCCTTTGTCGGCTATGCCACGCCCAATTTCGTGCTGGCCATTCTGATGATCCTGGTCTTCTCGTTCCAGCTGCACTGGTTGCCTAGTTCCGGCGCCTCGTCGCCGCTGCATTTCCTGATGCCGGCGGTGGTGCTGTCCCTGCCGATGCTGGCCGAGATCGTGCGCTTCACCCGCAATGCCATGCTCGACGTGCTGGCGCAGGATTATCTGCGCACTGCCCGGGCCAAGGGCCTCAGTGAGCGCGTCGTTATCGGCAAGCACGCCCTGCGTAATGCCGCCGTGCCCGTGGTCACCATCATCGGTCTGCAGGTAGCGGGCATGGTGGCGCGCTGCGTCCTGGTCGAGGCGATCTTTGCCACCAAGGGCGTGGGCGACCTGATCGTCTTTGCCACCATCGGCCGGGATTATCCCGTGCTGCAGTTCGGCGTCATCCTGATTGCCGTGCTCGTCGTCGTCGTCTCCCTCATTGTCGACCTGCTCTATGCGGTGATCGACCCCCGCGTGAAGGTAGCTGCCACATGACCGACATCGCTCCGCCTGTCCCCAAGCTTGCTCTGCCCACGGCGCCGACCATCCGCCCCGGAAAGCTGACGCGCATCTGGCGCAAGACCTCCATCGGCATGAAGATCTGTATCGCCAGCTTCGCCCTCATGGTGCTGGTGGCTATGCTCGCCCCCTGGCTGGCCTCGTTCGATCCGGACGCACAGAAGCTGCTCTTCCGCCTGCGCCCGCCGCTCGGGTTTGATCGGGCTCAGGACGCCTATCCGCTGGGCACCGACCAGCTCGGCCGCGACATGCTTTCGCGCACGCTTTATGGCCTGCGCCTGACGCTGGGCATCGCGCTGATCGGCAGCTTCATCAGCCTGATCCTCGGGACCACCCTCGGCATCATTGCCGGTTATATGCGGGGCCGCATCGGCGCCCTGATCATGGGCCTCGTCGATGTGCAGATCGCCGTGCCCTTCACGCTGATCGCCCTGCTGACCGTAGCGCTGCTGGGTAATTCGCTGCCGGTGCTGATCTGCGTCATCGGCCTCACCGGCTGGGAAAGCTATACCCGCATCGTCCGCGCCCAGGTGCTGACGCTGTCGCGCCTGCCCTTCATCGAAGCGGCCGTTGCCGCCGGTGCTCCGCGCAGCCGCATCCTCCTGCGCCACATCCTGCCCAATATCGCCTCGCCGCTCGTCGTTATCTGGACCATGACCTTCTCGGCGCTGATCCTGACGGAATCCTCGCTGTCCTTCCTTGGTCTCGGCGTGCAGCCACCCACGGCAACGCTCGGCTCCATGGTCGGTCTCGGCCGCGACTTCCTCGCTTCCCAGCCCTGGATCGCCATCGTGCCATCCCTGGTGATCATGCTGGTTTCGCTCCAGGTGCTGCTGATCGGCGACTGGCTGCGCGATGCGCTCGATGTCCGGCTGAAATAGCCGGACCCACCCTCTTCCCGTGCCGTCCACAACCGCCTTGCCGCGGCGCGGGCAAGCCTTGTCTTCTCAACCCCTTGGATCACAATCATGACCAAAAGCGTCCTCCTCGCCCTCGGTGCTGCCCTCTTCGGCACCACGGCTCTCGCCGCCGCCGAAATCACCATCGGCACCCAGAACATGTCGTCGTATGTGGACCCGGGCCGCGACCACTCGAACGTCGGTTCGCAGAACTATGTCAACGCCTTCGATCCGCTGATCCAGAAGGACTATACCCAGGCCGGTGCCATCTTCTCGCCGGGTCTGGCTACCGAATGGGAACAGACCTCGCCGACCACGATGGAAGTCACCCTGCGTGAAGGCGTAAAATTCCACGACGGCAGCGAAATGACCGCCGAAGACGTGGTGTTCTCCTTCCATCGCATTATCGACGAGCTGACCCCGGAATATAAGTCGATCAAGACCCAGTTCTTCGGCAACTTCGCCAAGGTCGAGGCGCTCGACACGTACAAGGTGCTCTTCACCACCCACAAGCCCGAGCCCCTGTTCGAAATCCTGCTCAACGCCCAGCAGGGCTATATCGTGCCCAAGAACTACATCATGGGGCTGACCGGTGACCCGGCCGTCGCCGAAATCGCTGACTTCGAAGCCTTTGCGCTCAAGCCCGTCGGCACCGGCCCCTACCAGATCACCGCCTTCCAGCCGGGCGAAAACCTGACCTATGCCCGCTTCGACGATTACTATGGCGACAAGGCTCCGCTCGACGGCTTCGAGATGCGCCGCATCGCCGAAATGGCGACACGCCTGACCGCGCTGGCCAATGGCGAAGTCGAGATCATCACCAATGTGCCGCCCGATCAGCTGGCCACCATTGAGTCGACCCCGAACCTGCGCGTCGAAGGCGCGGTCACCCCGCTCTTCCACGTGGTGATCTTCAATGCCATGAACCCCAAGCTCGCCGACAGCCGCATCCGCCGGGCGCTCAGCCTCGCCATCGATCGCGACCTGCTCAACGAAGCCCTGTGGCTAGGCGAAGCTGTCGTCCCCTCCAGCCACACCTATGCCCAGTTCGGCGAACTCTACATGCCCGAGCTCGACACTTTCGAATACGATCCGGAAAAGGCCAAGGCCCTGCTCGCCGAAGCTGGCTATGACGGCAGCCCGATCCGTTTCGATACCGATGCGGTCTACTACACCAATGGCCTGCTCGCTGCGCAGGCGATCAAGGAAATGTGGGCCACAGTCGGCGTCAACATGGAGCTCAACGTCACCAATGAATGGGGTGACCTGGCCAATCTCGAAACCCGCAACTGGTCGAACCCGATGTATTTCGCCGACCCCGCCGGCTCCTACGGCACCATGTGGGCTCCGGGCGGCGCGCGTATCGGCAATACCTGGCAGCCGAACGCGGCCTATGAAGGCATGTGGGATCGCTTCCGTTATTCAACCGACGTGGCCGAGCGCAAGGCTGCCTATGCCGAGATCATGGCCTATGTGAAGGAAGAAGCACCGGTCCTGCCGCTCTACCAGCCCTACGAATCCTATGGTGTCTCCACCAAGGTCGAGTGGAAGCCGCTGCCGGGCCACATCCCCTATGTGCTCGACTTCCGCGCCGGCTCGATCGCCGTCACCGAATAAGCGCTTGCGGCCGGCGGAATCATCCGCCGGCCATTCCCTCATTTCCAGCGAGCCCTGCCATGACCCGTCCGGAACCTCTGCTGTCGGTAAAAAACCTCAGCGTCTCCTTCGCCAATGATGCCGGCACCGTGAAGGCGGTCGATGGCCTGAGCTTTGCCGTCGAGCCCGGCCAATGCGTCGCCATTGTCGGGGAATCGGGATCGGGCAAGTCAGTCACCGCCATGTCGATCTTGGGCCTCACCCGCTTTAGCGGTGGGAACCTGACCAGCGGCAGCATCGACTTCCGCCGCCGCGACGGCACGCGGGTCGATCTTGCCAGTGCACCGGGCCGTACCCTGCGCGATGTGCGCGGCAACGAGATCGCCATGATCTTCCAGGAGCCGATGACCGCGCTGAACCCGGTCTATCCGATCGGCGAGCAGATCGCCGAAGCCATCCGCGCCCATCGCGACGTCTCGCGCGCCGAAGCCGATGCCGAAGCGCTGGCGCTGATCGAGCGCGTGCGTATTCCCGAGCCCGCCCGCCGCTTCACCCAGTTTCCGCACGAGCTGTCCGGCGGCATGCGCCAGCGCGTGGTCATCGCCATGGCGCTGGCCTGTTCGCCCAGCCTCCTTATTGCCGACGAGCCGACCACGGCGCTCGACGTCACCATCCAGGCGCAGATCCTGCATCTGGTGCGGACCATTGCCGCCGAAACCGGCATGGCCATGCTGTTCATCACCCACGATATGGGCGTCGTCGCCGAAATCGCCGATGCCGTCGTGGTCATGCGCCATGGCCTCAAGGTGGAGGAGGCCGAAGTCGGCCGCTTCTTTACCGCGCCAGCTGAAGCCTATTCGCAGGCGCTGCTCGCCGCCGTGCCGCGCCTCGGCACCGTGCCCGAGCGCCAGATGCCGACCGATGCGCCGCTGCTTGCCGTGAAAAACCTCGTCACCCAGTTCCCCGTGCGCAAGGGCATCCTGTCGCGCCATGTGGCCAATGTGCATGCAGTCGATGATGTCAGCTTTTCACTGACGCGCGGGGAAACCCTGGCGCTGGTTGGCGAATCCGGTTGCGGCAAGTCGACCACCGGCCGCTCCATCCTGCGGCTGGTCGATGCCAAGGCCGGCTCGGTGCAGCTTGAGGGTGACGATATCCTGACGCTCGACGAAAACCGCCTGCGCCAGCGCCTCTGCATTGCCCGCGCCCTGACCCTGTCGCCAAAGCTCATCGTCGCCGACGAAGCGGTGTCGGCGCTCGACGTGTCGATCCAGAAGCAGGTGGTCGACCTGATGCTCGAGCTGCAGGAAGAGCTGGCACTCTCCTATCTGTTCATCTCGCACGATATGGGCGTGGTCGAGCGCATGAGCCATCGCGTTGCCGTTATGTATATGGGCCGCATCGTCGAGATCGGCCCGCGCGCCGCCGTCTTCGGCAATCCGCGCCACGATTATACCAAGGCGCTGCTCGCTGCCGTGCCGACCGCTGATCCCAGCCGCCGCCGCCGCGATGCGCCCAAGAACGTCCCCCTCAAATCGCCGATCCATCCCGTCGGCTATACCGCCGCCGCGCCCTGTTACGACACGGTCGGCGACGGCCACCTCGTCCTTGCCTCCTGAAAGTTTCTCCTATGTTCGACGCCTTCACCGCTCCCGGCCGTTTCCATCGCGGCAACCTGCACACCCATTCCAACCGCTCCGATGGCGCCCTGTCGCCCGAAGAGGTCTGCCGCCACTATGCTGGGGCGGGCTACGACTTCCTCTGCCTCTCTGACCATTTCCTGCCGCAGTTCCAGTATCCGCTGACCGATACGACCCCGTTCCGCACCGACCTTTTCACCACTATCATCGGGGCCGAGCTGCACGCGCCGCAGACGCATTTGGGCGATTTCTGGCACATCCTCGCCGTCGGTCTGCCTTCCGACTTCGCCGCGCCGGCCGAGGGCGAAACCGGCCCTGAGCTGGCGCGCCGCGCTCGCGCTGCCGGCGCCTTTATCGGCCTCGCGCATCCGCAATGGTATGGCCTCAGCACGGAGGATGGCCTCTCGCTTGACGCCGCCCATGCCGTCGAAATCTACAATTACACTTGCGAACTGCTTTCGGCTCGTCCCGATGGCACCGCCATGCTCGATCAGTTGCTGCAGGCCGGTCGCTGGCTCGGTGCCTATGCCGCCGACGACGCACATTTCAAAGCCAAGGACAGCCTGGGGGGCTGGGTCATGGTGAAGGCCGAGCGCAATGAGCCTGCGCTACTTCTCGAAGCCCTCAAAGAGGGGCACTACTATTCGAGCCAGGGTCCAGAAATCCAAGACGCCAGGATCGAGGACGACCACCTTGTCGTCTCGACCTCGCCGGTTCGCAGCATCGTCGTGGGCGGGCATGGGGCCCGCTCGGCGGCCGAGCATGGTGAAAACCTCACCAAGGCCCGCCTGCCGCTAAAGGCTTTCGAGAATTCGTGGTTTAGATTGACCATTACAGATCACGCAGGAAAGCGTGCTTGGTCGCAACCTGCTAAACGCTAGGGTTGCGCCCTGACTAAGCTGCGGTCTCGTATCCGCGTTGGACACGAAATCATCGTTCGCCGAACTCACATTCTTTCGACTAGCAAGATGGTTGGCGACCCGCGACAGGTGCTGGTCCACCAAGTAAATCCGCCAGCCATCACAGCCGATCAGCTCACCTTGAATGGCAGCTTTCGGAGGCCACGTGAGCTGCGCCTGATGGACCGGAGCGGGGCGCAGAGCCGAACGGCCGCCGCCGACCCCTTTTCGGTCATTGGTGCCTCGCTGGCAGTTTCCTATGAGCGGACACGGGCAATCGTCCGCAAGACTGTGCTGCTAACGAAGTTGCGGACTTTCCTGCCACGCTTCATTCGTTTAGCCTTGTGCCATGACAAAAAGCATTCTCAGGTTCTTTTTCGACTATGGCGCGGGTGGCTGCCTCTGGGCAGGTGACAACGGGACCCGTGAAGAATTGGGACTAGGCCCAGTGGACGAGAAATTGTTCGTTTCAAAGCCTGCTCGTGATCTGAGGGTCCAGCTTGACTTCGAGCATTCGGGCTATCTGAACCCTCTGTATCCGCCCGATCCGAGCCTGTGGACACAAGCGCTTTGTGATCGCTTCAATGCTGAGGTGGACACGCTACTTGGGCTTTTGCGCCATGAATTGGGCGTAAGCTATGACATTTTGGATGAGCAAAAGCGCTATTGCGAGGATCCCCGCTTAGGCGAGTATCTTGAGGACAATGCAGACCTTGCTGCACTCAACGAAGTTGACGCGCCAACCGTACGCTAATGCATCGCACACGCGCCTCGACTTGCATCGACCTGACATATTCTGGTGGAGTGGGTCCGGCAAATGCCTAGCCGGACATACCTAACTCATTCGGAGGTGCAGGTTGGCTTTCGCGTAGCCTGTCTCAAAAGCGGCCCGCGCTCTCCCCCGAGGCATCGGTCTTCAGTCGACCCCATTGCTGTCGTTTCAAGCATGAATTGCCGAAGGCGGCAGTTTGGGTCATTGCCTGAGATATAGCCAGTTCGCACCTTGCTCACTCCTTTTCATTGGACCACATCTGCGACAACCCCGTCTTTGATCACGATGGCGGCTGGCATGGCGAGTTTGGTCCAGAATGGCATCGGCACGATGCCAACTAGCCTTGAGACATAGATGGTCATCGCGGTCCCATGCGTCACCGCGGCCACAGAGCCCGAGCTTCTCGACATTGCATCATCTATCGCTGCGGAGAAGCGAACATGCACGGCATCGGCAGATTCATCTCCGTAAGTGACCTCTTCCGGCCTATCGAAAATGCTGGCAATGCGCGCCTCGAAAATCTCCCTTTCGAGAAACCCTACCGACCTTCTGTCGTGCTCGCGCAGACGGACATCAATATGGGTTTGGCTTCCGATCCGGTCTGCAAGGATCTGCGCTGTCTGCATCGCCTTCGGTTCTGGGCTAGAAAGAAGCTCCGCAAACCCGAAGCCTAGGAGTCGGGATGCGAGCGCCATGGCTGCTTTTCGACCACCATCACTCAAAACCCAACCATTCGATGCAGCGTCCTCCACGACAGTTGGCGCTGCATGTCGGATCAAAACGATAGTTTTCAAATAGGCCACCAGTTGTTGTAGCTTGCTTCCGCTTACGAGTTTACCCGCGCGGTAGCAGACTGTCAGCAATCCGCCCCGATGCTGCCAGGCACCTGGCGCCTCCACTCCTGTCGTGCAGGGATTGCTAGCACTGCCGGAAAGCAGCCAACGGGTTAGCTCCTTGCCAATGAGGGAGGCTGTGATGGATAGGGTATTTGTGATCGGCAACGGCGGAAGCGGCAAAACTTGGCTGGCCGAGAAATTGTCCGAAGAGCTTTCCACCCGATCCGTGCATCTCGATGATCTGCATTGGTTGCCAAATTTCGCGGGCGAGCGTCCACGTAGTGAGCGTGACCGGCTGGTGGACGATGTCGCCGATAGTCCCTCGTGGAATATGGAAGGCATCTATGGTTCGGTCCTCATGCAGGTCTTCGCACGAGTCACAACGCTAATTTGGCTCGATTTGTCGATTGATGAGTGTTTATCGAACCTCATGGATAGAGGCCAAACCGGGGGAGGAACCGAGGAGCAGTTTGAAGAACTTCTAGACTACACCCGCGCTTATCACGACCGACAAAACCTGAATTCCTACGAAGGGCATCGGCGTCTGTTCGCCGAATTTGGGCTGCCGAAATTCAAGTTGTCCAACCGCGCAGATACCTTAGCGTTGCTTCTACGGATAAAGGAGGGGCATTCGGGTTAGCGGCAGCAATTTGCGGTACGCGTCCAGAAAGCCGCCTGTCCGCTTGCCACCCCATTTGAGCCATGGACTCCGTCCTCAGACTCAGTGTGGAGTAGCTGCTTACGAGCGATATGGGCTCGCTCGCCGTCGTCGCGATTATCCTCAGGCTTGGAAAGACCGATATCGCACCACTCAAACTCGCGATCGACAATTTTTCAGCGCGCGCAGGCGTTTGGCGCAGTCTGGAGCGCCGAAAGTGGAAAATTCGATCCGCTCGCTACAACAACAGCCTAGTAGTCTTCGTCGTCCTCGACGTCGGTAAGGTAGACTGAAAATTCGATATCGATCCCGCATTTGGCGATCGCAGCGGCGGCATGAGCGGGCAGGCGGGCCGACATGGCTTCGCCTTCCGTGGGATAGTCAAAGGCAAGATCGAGCACAGCGCGACCGAGACGACGATCAGCGAGCATGGCTTCAATGACCGGACCCGACCGGTCGGCCAACTCGAGGATGGCCCGCGTCGCATTTTCGGCTGGAACGTCCACCTGACCGTAGAAACTGCCTTCGGCGTCTTCAGGTTCGTAGCGGACCAGCAACTGCTTGAGCGCCGTCTCCGCTTCATATTGCGGCAGGGTTAGGCCAGACAGCCTCAGGGCAATGGCGAAGGGCTCGAACGCGCTCATGACTGTCTCCCAGCGGTCGCCGCGAAGAGGGCGATGGCGGCGGCATTCGACACGTTGAGCGACTTGATCGGCCCCGGCATGTCGAGACGTACCATTTCGTCGCAGAGCTCGCGCGTGCGCTGGCGCAGGCCCTTGCCTTCGGCGCCGAGAACCACGGCCATCGGCCTGTCGTCGGTGCGTGGGCGCAGCGGGGCAGGAGCCTCGGAATCGAAGCCGAGCACGGTCAGGCCGCGCTCCTTGAGCGTCTCGATCGCGTCGCCCAGATTGCGCACTTCGATCATCGGCACGAGGTCGAGCGCGCCCGAAGCGGCCTTGGCCATGACACCGGTTTCGCGCGGCGAGTGGCGCGCGGTCGTGATGACGGCATCGGCGCCAAAGGCGCAGGCGGTGCGCAGGATCGCGCCGACATTGTGCGGATCGGTCAGTTGATCGAGCACGACAACGAGACGCAGTTGCTTGATGTCAGCCAGGCCAAAACGGCTCATGAAGCGGAATTCGACGCCCGCGTTTCGCGCACGTTCGGCCAGCAACCGGGTGAACAGTTCGCAATCGCCCGTCTGGTCGTTCGGCAGGCGCAGCGCGCCGATGAACTGGTCGACGAC
>NZ_JAFKHD010000520.1 GCF_017307565.1 Devosia sp. | reverse complement strand
TCCTCGATCTTCTTCACGCCCTCACCGCAGAACGACACCAGATTATCAGTGCTGCCCTTGTCGACGGTCAGGGTGAACTTGCCGATGACGCCGGACCAGTTATTCCCCGTCGACCAGATGTAGGAAATCCAGTTCTCGTAATAAGGGTAATGCGTCCAGCCGTCCTGTGCTTCGCCCTGTTTCCTGATCGCAGCAACGAGGTTGTCCTCGACGCAATACTTCCGCACATATTCGGCGTGGCGCTCGCGGGAGAACTCGTCGTCCGGCGTCGGAATGAACGTGGTGGCGACGGTGCCGCCAACGCTGGGCCGGTAGGTGTGCACGACGTTGGACACACCCGGCTTGAAGGTCGCCTCCCAGCTATAGGTCGAGCGCAGTGTCCAGATCGGCACCAGCTCGGTCTCCCAGCCATTGCCGGCATCGAACTCGGACAGGAAAACCAGTCCCAGACGCGCCAGATTGCGGGCGTCGTCTTCGCTCAGCGCATCCAGAGCCTTGTAGGTGGCTTCACCGAAGGGCTCGAGCGGCACGCCGAGGTTCTTCAAGAGCTTGGTGTATTCGATGTTGTTGTTGAAGGCGTACTGGTGCAGCTCGGCTTCGACCGGGACGCCGTTGAAGGTCGTGGCAAAGCCGAAAAGATTGTCGGGATCCTCGATCGGCTCGCTGCCGTCAAAACCGGCATTCTGGACCGGTACGTCGGACATGAAGTCGCCGCTGCCCTGGATATCGGGCATGGGGAAAGCAACCAGAATGTGCTGGTCTTCGTCGGAGGTATTTTCGAACTCGTAGGTCACCCGCACCTGCGTGGGCGAAACATAGAGGTCCTCCGATGCCATCTTGATCTGTTCATTGGTGACAAAGACCAGACCGCCCGCCCCCAATTGCGCCGTCGTGTCGTTGCCAACCGCGGGCGCAGCCAGCATCAGTGCCAGAATGGCTGTCGCGTAAAGCCGCATGATTTGACTCCCTGTCCCTCTAAACCAAGCCGTCCGGGCGCTTACGCCCTGCCGCTCCGCTATTTTCTTAGCTGCTCTTCTCGTCAGCGCGAAGATAGGAGAACCATTTTCGGTCCAGCGCTGCATCGAGATCGATGCCGTTGTGGCGCGCATAGAGCAGCAGGAAAGCTAGAAGATCGGCCGCCTCATCGTCCCGCGCTTTTTCGATCTCGGCGTCGGAGAGATTTTTGCGACGTCCCCGGCTGGAAAGCCGCAGGTGCTCGGCGATGAGCTCACCCAGCTCTTCCTGCATCTTCAGCGCATACCAATCGTCGTCGCGCTGCACGCCCGTTTCCTGAGCATACATGTCCGAGACCCGGGCAACGAGCACCGTGAGATCGGCGAGCGAGCGGCTCATACGGAAACGTCGGCCTTGATATGCGGGTGCGGATCGTAGCCTTCAAAGGAGAAGTCTTCGAAGACGAAGTCCTCCAACCGCTTGCGCTCGGGGTTCATAATCAGGCGCGGCAGCGGGCGCGGCTCACGCGTCAGCTGCAGGCGGGCCTGTTCGAAATGATTGTTGTAGAGATGTACGTCGCCAAACGAGTGCACGAAATCGCCAACCTCAAGCCCCGTCACCTGCGCCATCATATGAGTAAGCAGCGCATAGGACGCGATATTGAAGGGCACGCCGAGGAATGTATCGGCCGAACGCTGATAGAGCTGGCAGCTCAACTTGCCGTCGGCAACGTAGAACTGGAACAGGCAGTGACATGGCGGCAGGGCCATGCTGTCCACTTCGGCCGGGTTCCAGGCGGTGACGATATGGCGGCGGGAATCGGGTTTGTTGCGGATGGATTCAACGACAGCCGCCAGCTGGTCGATATGGCGACCATCGGGCGCCGGCCACGAGCGCCATTGTGAACCATAGACGGGGCCCAAGTCGCCGTTCTCGTCGGCCCACTCGTCCCAGATCTTTACGCCATGCCCCTGCAGCCAGCGCACATTGGTCTCGCCGCGGATGAACCAGAGCAGCTCATAAATGATCGACTTGAGATGCAGCTTCTTAGTTGTCAGCAGCGGAAAGCCCTTCGAGAGATCGAAGCGCATCTGGTAGCCAAAAAGGCTACGCGTGCCGGTGCCGGTACGGTCCGACTTGTCGGCGCCGTTTTCGAGAATGTCGGAGAGAAGCTTGAGATAGGGCTGCATAGCCCTAGTCTACCGCGATTCCGATGGTTTGAGATGCCCCTCAACCACCCTCGTCAACAGATCGATTTGCTCCTGCTGCTTGGCGATCAGTTCGCGCAGCTCCGCACTCCGCATCTGGTCGAGCTTTTCGTGCAGCGCCATGATCTCGATCTCGGCCTTGAGATTGACCTCATAGTCGTGGGCGGAAACCTCTCGATCCTTTGCCGCCT
>NZ_JAFKHD010000319.1 GCF_017307565.1 Devosia sp. | reverse complement strand
GTCGTCGGTTCAAATCCGGCCGCTCCGACCATTTCACCAAATTGGCGAGTTTTTTGAGCCCGAGGCACCTGCCTTCGGGCTTTTTGCTTTTTGCAGGTTAGCCCAGTCGCAGCATGTGGTTGTCGAAGAGGAATTCGAACTGCTGCTGAGGGCGGGTGGCACCGGCCAGGCCGATCATTTCACCGCGACCGCTGGTGGCGACGAAGCCGGATTGGTCGGCCGCGAGGCCGCAGCCATTGCGCAGGGTTTCGACGAGGACCGGGCGCTTTTGCTCGGCGTCGATGGCGATGAGGAGGTCGCCCTCTGGGGAAGAGACGGCAATGGTGTTGCCATCGGTGGAGGCGGCGACGGAGCCGACATAGTTGCGCAGATCGCGCAGCGTGTCCGGGGGGAGCTCGATGAGGCGGATTTCGCCATCCATCGTCGCGTAGCCGATGAGCTGAGGGCTGTCGCTGGGGGCGCCCTTGTATTGGCAGCCGAACCAGACGCGGTACTTACTGTCCACCGCCATATGGCGGATGGAAAGCTGGTGGAGGCCGGTTTCTAGGCGAAGCTGGCCGACGAGTTTGCCGTCTCGGCGGTCGATGAAGACCACTGATGGGTCCATGGTGTCGATGTTGAGTTCGGCCCTGCCGTAATCGGGATGGGTTTCGATACCGCCATTGGCGACAACGAAGGTTACGCCGTCGGGCATGAGCAGCATTTCGTGCGGGCCGGTGCCGTAGGTGGGGAGCTCGCCGATGCGGCGGTAGCTACCTGTGGCGTCGTAGATGCCGATAACGCCCTGGGCGGCTTCGAAGTCGCTTTCGGTGGCGTAGAGGAGGCGTCCATCGGGCGAGAAAACGCCGTGGCCAAAGAAATGGCGGCCTTCGATGCTGGTGAGGGTTTGCGGGGCCTCGTTGCCGAAGGGGTCGAACACCAAAGCGAAAGTGCCGGGCTGGCGGGCGAAGACGACGCCCCTGCCCGCTTCGCGGCTGATGGTGATGTCGTGGCCGCGATCGGGGAGATCGATCATGGAGATGACGTCGCCGCGCTCGCCCATGAGGACTGCGCCATATTTCCCGGCGGAGGTCTGGATGGAGCTGGCGAAGACCAGCTCATTGGTTTCGAGGGCCAGCAATTGGCGCGGGGCGAGGCTCGCGAGGAAGCCGGCGCCGGCGGATTTCAGGAAGGCGCGGCGCTGCCACATGGTCAGTCCCCATCCAGCGAGGAGAAGCCGACGCTGAGGCCAAGCCTGGCCGAGAGATCTTCGCCAATGAGGCGCTGCAGGTCTTGGGTGGCGGTGACAAGATCGGCGAGCGCTGCGGATTGGGCGGGATCGGCAACCGCTTCTTCGACTGGTGAGGTGACCGCGACGATGGCAGCTTCGGCGCGAGCGAAGGCGGCTGTTATTTCGAGCGACAAGGCGGGATCGGTGACGATGCCCGACAGCTCGATGAGGCGGCGGAGGCCGTCGAGGTTGGCCCGCAACATGGGCAAGGTCTGGTTGGAGCGCCAGAACAGGGCCTGTTTTGGATTGGCCTTGCCGTCGCCCTTGGCGATGAAGGGATTTATCCGGGTATCGCGCACGGCTTCGATGCCGTGGGAGACGAGGCCGACAATGGCTTCGAGGGATTCGGTGGTGGTGCGATAATCGGCGTAGGCCGGGTCAGGCTGGGTCAGGCGTTTGGCGATGCCTTCGGGATCGGCCCAGCCGGCGGCGATTTCGCCGGCCATTTCTTCGAGGTTTTTGGCGATAGCGGCGCCATAGGCGCAGCGGAATGCACCATCAGAGGTGGTCAGGGTTTCAAAGCCGGTGCCGAAGAGGACGAATTCGAGGGCGCCAAAGCCCTGGACGGCGATGCTCTTTTGCTGGAGGCCGGGAACAGTGGCGGAGGCAAGGTCGGCTTCGGCGAGGAGTTGTTGGACCTGGCGGAGGCCGATGCCTTTTCGGTCGGGGAAGAAGAGGATGCGATCAACGCGGTTGTCTTCCATGAGCGGACCGACACGGAGGAACTCCATGCGGCCATAGGCTGTGGCGGCCTTGGAGAACGCTTCTTGCGCTCCGGTCAGATCACCGTTTTCGCAAAGGACGTACATGGCCTTTGAAAGTTCGGTCGTGCTTGTCGCGAAGGCTTTGGTCTGGGGCCGGATGAAGTTGGTGACGCTCGAGCGGAGCATTTCGGAGGGGGAAATGATCTGCGCCGTTGCTGGGGTGGCCAGCAGGAGGGCGGCGAAAATGGCGACGAGAATACGCATCAGAGGGACCCCAGGAATTCCAAGAGATCGGCACGTTGTTTGGCCGTCATGGCGGCAAAGGCATCGCGAGATTTTTGGGCCTCACCGCCATGCCAGAGGATGGCTTCGGTGAGGTTTCGCGCGCGACCATCATGCAGGAAGAAGGTGTGGCCCGAAACCGTCTGGGTGAGGCCGATGCCCCAAAGCGGCGCGGTGCGCCACTCGTAGCCATCGGCCTGGCCTTCGGGGCGGTGATCGGCAAGGCCCTCGCCCATGTCGTGCAGCAGGAAATCGGAATAGGGCCAGATCAGCTGGAAGCGATGGGCGGGGTTTTCTGCCGCCTTGCTGGTGACGAATTTGGGGACGTGGCAGGACGCACAGCCCGCGGTGTAGAAGGCTTCCTTGCCGGCGAGGACAGGCTCGCTTTTGACGTCGCGGCGCTCGGGGACGCCGAGGGTCTGGGCGTAGAAAGTGACGAGGTCGAGGACGGGATCGGGCGCTTCGCTCACGCCGAGGCGGGCCTGTTCGCCGGTGGGCATGGCGAGGCACTGTGGCTGGTTCTCGGTGCAGTCGCCGTGGGGCAGGTTCACCAGAGGCGTTGAAATGCCAATGTCACCGGCAAAGGCGGCGGCGGATTGGCTGCGGATGGTGGCCATGCCGGCTTTCCAGCCGAAGCGGCCGAGCATGACGGTGTTGGTTTCGGGGGCGATGGTCCAGTTAGGCCGGCCGGAAATGCCGTCGCCATTGGCGTCATCGGGATCGGCATTGGCCAGAATGTCTTCGGCGGGAATCTGTTCGACGAGGCCAAGGCCAATCATGGGATTGGCGATGCGGGGGGAGAGCATCACATCGTCGGCAAGAGGGCCATAGGCGAGGTCGGCGATGGAGTATTTTGGCGAGCGCAGGGTGACGACGGTGCCGTCGCCCAGGGTGACGGGCAGATCGGTGTAGTCGATGACCATTCGGCCTTCAGCAGCAAGGCCGGGGACGGCGAAATCCTGCAACTGGGTGCCGTAGGTGGGATCGCCGACTTCGCCTGATATGACGCCATCCATCGCGAGGCGCGTGTCGGGCTCTTTCGGGGGGACCGAGAGGCGCAGGAACATCGAGACATTTTCGGCCTGGCCCTCGAAGGGCGGATGACCACGGCCGTCCTTGATGTGGCAGCTCTGGCAACCGCGGGCATTGAACAGGGGACCGAGGCCATCTGAAGCCTGGGTGGAGCTCGGGGAACTGACCCAAATCTTTCGGAACAGAGCATTGCCGAGCTTGAACTGCTCCTCCTGCTCGAAGGTCAGGTTGTCCTGAAAGTGGCTGAAAGAATCCTGATTGACGGAAAAGCGCGTGGTGGCCTTGCCGGCGGGATTGGTCTCAAAATTCTCCGGCTTGGAAAAGTCCGTCGTGGGGGCGGTCACGGCGCGGACGCGCGCGAGGGCGTCGCCGGTCACATCGGTGCGCACGCCATAATCCTGGGCGAAAACCATGCCGCCCAAGAGGAGAGCGAGCAGCGCGAAAGTGAGACGGATTTGCATGGATGACGACGCTCGACGATTTACGCGCTTGCCCACTTCTTCGTCGTCACCACCGGGCTTGTCCCGGTGGTTCACGCGGAGGCGAGATGGATTGCCGGGACTGGCCCGGCAATGACGATCATAGAGCGTTTTGCGCCTGCCGTCTTACTCGAACACAGCGTCCGGGTTTGACAGCGAGTCGCTGTCTTCGATGGTCACGTTGTCGAGTTGCAGCAGGGCCACGGCGCGTTCGATGCCGCGGGTCTGGGCAATGAGACCGTCGATGGCGGCCTGGACCACCGCGTTGCCCTCGACATTGCCTTCGCCGATCTGCTGGTCATAGGCTTCGCCGGCTTCGGCGCGGTCGGCCATGACGTGCATCTTGCTGAGGGTATCAGCGAGGAGGCCCTTGATTTCGGTGTCGAGGGCGGCGTCCTTGGCAGCGATCACGTCGGAGATCGAGGGGCCATCAACGACAGTGCCGTCAACGCGGGTATATTTGCCGAGATAGACGTTTTCGATGCCCTGAGCGTCCTGCAGGTGCGAGACGTGGGTATTGTCGGAGAAGCAGTCGTGCTCTTCTTCCGGATCGTGGAGAAGCAGGCCGAGCTTCATGCGTTCGCCGGCCAGTTCACCAAAGCTGAGGGAGCCCATGCCGGTGAGAATGGCGGAGAGGCCGAGTTCGGGGAGCGCAGCGCGGGCGGCGCCAGTTTCGGTCCAGTTGCCGACCATTTCTTCGAGGTCGGAGACCAGGAGCGTCGTGGCGGCCTTGAGATAGGCGCCGCGGCGGTCGGCGTGGTCGGCGGTCGAATAGTCGGTATAAGGACGGTTGCCGGCGCCGGGACCCGTACCGTTGAGGTCCTGGCCCCAGAGCAGGAATTCGATAGCGTGATAGCCGGTGGCTACGTTGGACTCGACGCCGGCGGCTTCCTGCAGTTCGTTCTGGAGGAGTTCGGGCGTGATGTCGGTGGCGTCGACTTCAGTGCCGTCGATGATGATCTTGGGATTGGCGATGACGTTGGCGACATAAAGCGCGTTGCTGTCGCTTTCGGTGCCGTAGGCGGCGTCGACATAGTCGATCAGGCCTTCATCGAGTGGCCAGGCGTTTACGCGGCCTTCCCATTCGTCGACGATCGGGTTGCCGAAGCGGAAGGCCTCGGTCTGCTGATAGGGAATGCGGGCGACCTTCCAGGCGGTGCGGGCGGCAGCCAGCGTTTCCTCGCTCGGGTTGGCGATCAACGCGTCAACGGCGGCCTCGAGCGCCTTGGCCGTGGTCAGCGCATCCTCGTAGCCGGCCAATGCGATATTGGCGTAGTTCGCCAATACGTCGGCGTCGCTGGGCGCCTGTGCATAGGCCGCAACGGGCGCGACCGAGAGCGCGAGTGTCAGGGCGAGACCGCGCAACGTGCGCTTGCCAATAGAGAGCATCAGCCATTCCTCCGGGTGAAAGCACGAAAGGTGAGTACGCTCGTCACCTTAGTAAATCAACTGCCGATGGACATGGACCTCGCTTCAAATTAGACAGAGCATATCAAGTTTGAAGAGCGGCCTCTGACGCCGCAGTGTGCGACATGACCAATCGACTACCCGTTGTCCTCGGAGCGTTGCTCACCCTTGGTATTGGCCTGCCCGTTTCGGCGCAGGAAAACCCGATCGTGGTCTATAATGCGCAGCACGAAACGCTGGCGCAGGAATGGGCCACGGCCTTCACCGAAGAGACCGGCATTCCCGTGATCATCCGGCAGGGCTCCGACCTCGAAGTCGCCAACCAGATCCTGCAGGAAGGCACCAATTCGCCGGCCGACGTTTTCCTGACCGAGAATTCGCCGGGCATGGTGCTGGTGGACAAGGCCGGGCTGTTCGAGCCCCTGCCCCAGGACATTCTGGACCAGGTGCCGGCGCAGTTCCGCCCGCAGAACGGCAATTGGACCGGGATCGCGGCGCGCTCGACGGTCTTTGCCTATAATGCCGAGAAGCTCAGCGAAACCGACCTGCCCAAGACCATGGCAGCGCTGGCCGAGCCCGAGTGGAAGGGGCGCTGGGCCGCCTCGCCAAGCGGGGCGGATTTCCAGGCAATCGTTGCGGCCTATCTGGTGCTGGAGGGCGAAGTTTCAACGCTCGACTGGCTCAAGGGCATGCAGGAAAACGCCGTGATCGTGCGCGGCAATCGCGCAGCTCTCGCCACCGCCAATAATGGCGAAGTCGATGGGGCGCTGATCTACCACTATTACTGGTTTGGCGATCAAGCCGGGACCAAGGAAAGCAGCGGCAATACCAAGCTGCACTATTTCGGTAATCAGGACCCCGGGGCTTTCGTGTCGATTTCGGGCGGTGGCGTGCTCAAGTCTAGCCAGCACAAGGACGAAGCCCTGTCTTTCCTGCACTTCATCACCAGCGCCAAGGGGCAGGATGTGCTGCGCGATGGCGCTTCCTTCGAATATGCGGTTGGCGTCGACCATGCCTCCAATCCGGCGCTGCCGCCTCTGACGGAACTCGGCGCACCCGATATTGACCCGACCCAGCTCGACACGGTTCGTGCGGCTGAACTGATGACCGAGGCAGGGCTGCTCTAGCGGCAAAGGTCATGGCGGTTTCGATCGATCTGACGGCAGCGAAGGCAGGCAGCTCAAGCCGCATGCCTCATGGAACGGGCCATCCCCTGATCCTGGGGGCGGCCGTGCTGACGGGGCTTTTGAGCCTGCTGCCACTTGGATTTGTCGTCTATATCGCAGCAACGAGCGGTTGGGAGACCATTGCGGACCTGGTGCTGCGGCCCAAGGTCGGGGCGCCCGTGGTCAACACATTGGCGCTGCTGGTGCTGGTCCTGCCGCTCTCGGCGGTGCTGGCCGTGGCTCTCGCCTGGCTGATCGAGCGCACCGACCTGCCCTATGCGCGACTTTGGTCGTGGCTGGTGATCGCGCCGCTAGCGCTGCCGGCTTTCGTGCACAGCTATGCGTGGAATGCCTTCATGCCGCGCTTTCATGGGCTCGGCGCGGCTGTTCTGGTGTCGATCCTGGCCTATCTGCCATTTCTCTATCTGCCAGTGGCGGCGCAGCTGCGGCGACTCGACCCAGCACTGGAGGAAACCGCGCAATCGATGGGGAAGCGGCCGGCGGTGGTGTTTTTCCGCGTGGTGCTGCCGCAATTGAGGCTGGCGATCATGGGCGGATCGCTGCTGATCGGGCTACACCTCCTCGCCGAATATGGGCTGTTCGTGCTCACCCGGTTCGACACCTTTGCCACGGTGATCGTTGACCAGTTTCAGTCGGTCTATAATGGGCCCTCGGCGAACCTGCTTGGTGGCGTTCTGGTCTTGCTGTGCCTGGCGCTGCTGGGCCTTGAAACGCGCCTGCGCGGCGACGAGCGCTATGCGCGAGTGGGTTCGGGCGCAGCGCGGCGACGTAGCCGGGTGCCACTTGGAGAGTGGCGATGGGCGGCATTGGCGCTACCGCTGGCTTTTGCGCTGCTGTCGCTCGCCGTGCCGGTGTTGACGCTGGCGCGGTGGCTCTGGAGCGGCGGGGCGGCCATCTGGCGGCTGGAGTTTATTATTCCTGCGCTGGGACAGACGGCCATGCTGGCGCTGGCGGGGGCGGTGATGACGACGCTCGCTGCTGTACCGATGGCCTGGCTCGCCGTGCGGGCGCCAGGTCGCGTTCAACGGGTGCTTGAGGCCTGCCATTCCTATGTCGGCGCCCTGCCCGGCGTCATCATCGCGCTGGCGCTGGTGAGCATTACCGTGCGGGTGGCCTTGCCGCTTTACCAGACGCTGGCGACGCTGCTCTTTGCCTATGTGCTGATGTTCCTGCCACGGGCGCTTGTTGGCCTGCGGACGAGCATTGCCCAGGCGCCGGTGGAACTGGAGCGGGCTGCCGCAAGCCTTGGGCGACCGCCTGTTGCCGCCATCTGGCAGACGACCATTCGCCTGGCTGCGCCTGGCGCCATGGCGAGCGCGGCGCTGGCAGCGCTGGGGATCACCACGGAACTGACGGCGACGCTGATGCTGGCGCCGAACGGCACGCGGACGCTCGCCATGCGTTTCTGGTCTTATACGAGCGAGCTCGACTTTGCCTCGGCTGCACCCTATGCGCTGCTGATGATCGTTCTTTCCATTCCCCTTGTCATTCTGCTGCACATGCAGTCCGACCGTGTGGAGCAAGTGTGACCATGCTCGAATTGCGCGGCATCAGCAAAAGCTATGGCGACCAGAAGGGCGTGGAGAATGTCGATCTGGTGGCGCCCGATGGTAGCCGCACGGTGATCGTCGGGCCATCGGGCTCAGGTAAGACCACCCTCCTCCGGCTGATTGCCGGGTTCGAAGCGCCCGATAGAGGCACGATCAGCCTTGGCGGCCGGTTACTGCATGGCGCGGGAGGCTCGGTGCCGCCGCATCAGCGCAATATCGCCTATGTGGCGCAGGAGGGCGCACTCTTTCCGCATATGAGCGTCGCCGACAATATCGGCTTCGCCATTCCCCGGCAGACCGTGGACCGCGCCCGGCGCGTGGACGAACTGCTGGCGCGCGTGGGCCTGACGGCTGCTTTTCGCGATCGTCGGCCGCATGAACTTTCAGGCGGGCAACAGCAGCGCGTGGCGCTGGCGAGGGCGCTGGCGCAACAACCGGACCTGATGCTGCTCGACGAACCGTTCTCGGCGCTCGACACTGGCTTGCGCGAGGCCATGCGAACCATGGTGGGCGATGTGCTGCGGGATGCCGGGATCGCCAGTGTGCTGGTGACGCATGACCAGGCAGAGGCGCTGGCCTTTGCCGATCATCTGGTGGTCATGCGCGACGCCTCGGTTGCCGATGCCGGCCCGCCGCAGCGGCTCTACGAGCGGCCGGCCGATATCGATGTCGCGCGGTTTCTTGGCGAGGCCATCGTGCTGCCGGCTACGATCAGCGGCGGGCGCGCACAGACGGCGCTCGGCGATGTGCGGGTGCGGCACGACGATGCCGCGCGAGCCAATGTGCTGGTGCGGCCGGAACAGGTCAGGGTCGCACCGCAGTCGGACGGCGTGGGCGCGCTGGGGCGCATCCTGCACCGGGCCTATCGCGGGGCACAATGGCGGCTCGAGATCGAGTGCCAGGAATGCGGCCTTGCCGAACCCTTCTCGATCGACGTGCCAGCCTCGTTCGAGCTGAGCCCGGGCGATCACGTGCGGCTCAGTATCGCCGACGAGGCCTACGTCCTGCCACGCTAGAGCCGGCCGGCGCCTTTGGTCATGCCGTCCATCAGGGCCTGTTCCAGGTCCATCTGCTCAAGCACTTCGCGCAGCACCATGTCATCGAGCTCGCGGGCATCGCGCGCAGCGATAAGACGTCGACGACGGGCATCGAGCAGGAGCTGACCGAGTTCGAAAGCTTCCTTGCGGTCAAAGCCGCGGACCCCGCCCTCGGCCTCTTCCGCTTCTTCATCGGCTGAAACGCGGTCGGCGCGGCGCTCCATGGCATCGGCGAGGCGCTGAGCCCGTGGCGAGGCGTGGGTGCGGCGGAATTCGTCAAGCGCTTCGGCATTGGCCTCGTGCGCCAACCGATGGGCCAATTGATGCTGGGCTTCGGCATAGGCCTTGTCTTCGTCGTCCTCGAGGCTCAACCGCTCGATCAGCCATGGCAGGGAAATGCCTTGCACGAGCAGGGTAGCGATGGTGACGAGAAAGGCGAGTGCCACGATGGCTTCGCGATAGGGGAAGGAGCCGCCGGCAACGGTCATGAAGGGAATACCGGCTGCGGCGGCCAGGGTGACCACGCCCCGCATGCCGGTCCAGGACAGAACTGCATTTTCTTTCCAGGTCAGGGGCACTTCGGGCGTCGGAGGCGGGCGGCGCCGCGGATTGCGCGGCGGATCGGCCAGACGCTTCATGACCGCGCGATGGCGCCAGCGCGCGAGCAAGGCGGTGCCGAAAACCCAGGCAAAGCGGACGACCACGGTCGTAAGGAAAATGGCGACGCCGCCGAGGAGGAGGTCGCTGATGTCGAGCCCCGCGGCAAGCGCGTCGTCGATAACGAAGCGCAATTGCAGGCCGATATAGGCGAAGACGAAGGTTTCGAGCAGCGTGTCGATGGTGCGCCAGAACTGCCGCTCCTGCATGCGCTCTTCATAGCCCGACTGCGTGCCGTGATGACCGAGGGCGAAGCCGGCCGCGACCACTGCGAGAACGCCGGACGCGTGGAACTCTTCGGCAACGAGATAGGCCGCGAAGGGCACGATGACGGAAATCACCGTGGCCAGCGATGGATTGGCGAGGCGTCGACGCGCGTACTGGGCACCATGACCGATGACCAGGCCCAGAATGACACCAACCACCGCTGCGTAGAGGAAATAGAGCGCCGTGTTGTCGATGAAGGCGTGGGTGCCGGCGGTCGCGGCGACAGCGACGGCCAGCAGCGTCAGCGCGGCGGCGTCGTTGATGAGGCTTTCGCCTTTGAGCACGGTCATCAGGCCCGAGGGGAGGCCTGCCTTGCTGCCGATGGCAATGGCGGTAACCGCGTCTGGCGGGGCGACAATGGCACCAAGGACCAGGGCCGCAGCTATCGGCATGCCAGGCACTGTGAGGCTCGCGACTGCGGCGACCGCGGCAGCCGAGGCAAAAACGAGGAAAACGCCGAGATTGACGATGGAGCCGAGGCGCTTGACGAAGCTGGTGAAGGAGAAATCCGAGGCGGCCGAAAACAGCAGCGGCGGCAACACGATGCCGAGGATCACCTCTGGTTCGAGTTCGAGCCGGTGTAGACCGGGCATGAAGGATGCGCCGAGGCCAACAATTGCCACAAGCAGGGCCGGCTGAAAATTTCTGCGCTCGGCGAAGGCCGTGATGGCTATGGCAATGATGATGACGACAAGAATTTCGGCGAACATGACGGCTCCGAAGCGCGGCACCAAAGACCGGCTGATGCGCCGCCTCCAGTACAGCAAAAATGCGGCAACAGCGCCTGGCGGCACAGCCCTAAAATTTCAGAACCGCCCAAAAAAACTGCCCTATGGGGCGACCTTACCGCGTTGAGCCCCCAATTTCTCGTGAAGCGCAGAGCCAACTCTGCCCCCGACGGCGCCTTCGACCAAGGTCGCATTTCCGCATTCTGTCGGCAGAATTATGCTTGTTGACGCCGAAATCGCGATGTGATCACATCTTCGTGCAAAATCTGTCGACAATTTTGAGCGCAGTCGGAGGAACCGGCAAGGTGTCGGAATACGGGCGCTCGGGAGGATAAGAATGAAGTTTTCGCAAACGCTTGCGGCTCTAGCCATGACGGCAGCGCTGGGCACTGGCGCAGCCAGCGCCCAGGTCAACGTCATGCTGCCGGCCAATCCTGGCGGTGGCTGGGACGGGACCGGCCGCCAGGCGTTCCAGGCGCTGAACGATGCCGGCATCTATACCGGCGGCGTCAATTTCACCAATACCGGCGGCGCCGGTGGCACTGTGGGCCTTGCCGAATTCCTCGGCACCTCCACCGGCCAGCCTGATGCCCTCGCCGTGTTCGGCGCCATCACCGTCGGCGCAATCGCGCTCAACAACTCGCCCATCAACCTGGCCGAATTCCGCCCGGTTGCCCGTCTGACGGCAGAATATCTCGTCGTCGCCGTGGCTGCGGATTCGCCCTACAACACGCTGGCCGACCTGGTTGCGGCCATCAAGGCAGATCCGGGCGCACACCCGGTCGGCGGCGGCTCCGCCGGTGGCGTAGACAACATTGCTGTGGCTCTGCTCGCGCAGGCCGGTGATATTCCCGTGGCCGACCTCAACTACATTCCGCAGACTTCGGGCGCTGAAACCGTCACTGCCATCGTCAATGGCACCCTGACGGCAGGCGTTTCGGGCACTTCGGAATTCAGCCAGTTCGCTCAGCAGGGCCGCATCAAGCTGCTCGCCGTGACCTCGGCCGAACGTCGCCCCAACCTGCCTGACGTGCCGACCTTCCACGAAGCCGGCTATGACGTCGAGATCGCCAACTGGCGCGGTATCCTGGCGGCTCCGGGCGCTCCGGATGACAACTACGCCACCTGGGTCGACCGCTTCACGCAGCTCTCCAAGAGCGATGCATGGAAGCAGGTTCTCGAGACCCAGGGCTGGGAAGACTACTTCCTCGCCGGCGACGAATTCGGCACCTTCATTGCCGAAGAAACCGAGCGTCAGGGCCAGATCCTGAAGGACGCCGGCCTTGTCAACTGACGGCAATAATACGACGGAAGGGGGCAGCCCGACGGCTGCCCCCGCTTCGCCAAAGCCTTACTGGATCGGGATCGGCCTGATGGTGCTGGGGGCCGTGTGGCTCTACAACGCCTTTGGCCTGCCGCAAGGCGCGCGCTATGCCGCCGTGGGTCCGGGGCTTTTTGTTACGGTTGCCGGCGCAGGCCTGTTGGTCCTCGGCGCCGTTCTGGTTCTGCAGATCTGGCGCGGTGAAAGCTTTGTGGCGCAGGACGCCGAAGACGCCGACGGCGCCACCAAGATGGACAAGCGTGCATTCGTGACAGCGCTCCTCGCCGTCGCGCTGCCGATCGCCACCATGGGCCCGCTGGGCATGCCTTTTACCGCGACGCTGTCATTCGTACTGGTCGCCAATGCCTTTGGTTCGCGCCGCTGGTGGCTCGACATCATCTATGGCGGCATCCTGGCGTGCGCCTCGTGGTTCCTGTTCGCTCAGCTGGGATTGCAGCTCGGCCGGTTCTTTCCGCCGCTGGGAGTGTAAGTCATGGAAACTTTTGAACTTCTGCTCCATGGCTTCAGCGTGGCGCTGCAGCCTACCAATCTCATGTGGGCGCTTGTCGGCTCGGTGCTCGGCACCGCCATCGGCATTCTTCCCGGCATTGGCCCCGCGCTGACCATTGCGCTGCTGCTGCCGGTAACCACTGCGCTCGCCCCGACTTCTGCCTTTATCATGTTCGCCGGCATTCTCTATGGCGCGATGTATGGCGGCTCGACCACCTCCATCCTGCTCAATACGCCGGGGGAAGCGGGGTCGATGATGACCGCGCTCGAGGGCAACAAGATGGCCCGGGCCGGGCGCGGCGCTGCGGCGCTGGCCACAGCGGCGATCGGCTCGTTCGTTGCCGGCACCATTGCGACTTTGGCCCTGACCTTTGCCGCGCCCGCGGTTGCGGAACTGGCCTTTTATTTCAAGCCGACGGACTACTTTGCCATTACTGCGCTGGCCTTCTGTTCGGTGGCCGTGGTGATGGGCACGTCGCGTACGCGCGGGTTTGTATCGCTGTTCCTCGGCATTGCCATTGGTGTCATCGGCATCGACACGATGACGGGGCAACCGCGCCTCACCTTCGGCAATATGCAGCTGTTGCGCGGCATTGCGCTGACCGTGGTGCTGGTGTCGCTCTTTGCGGTTGGGGAAATTCTCTATGTCGCGAGCCGCTATCGGTCGACGCCGGGCGTGATGGCGCCGATCAAGGGCCAGCTCTGGATGACCAAGCAGGATTGGGCACGGTCGTGGAAGCCCTGGCTTCGCGGTACGGCGATCGGGTTCCCCATGGGCGCCCTGCCCGGCAGCGGTTCGGAAATTCCGACCATGCTAAGCTATACGCTGGAGCGGAAGCTGACCAAGCATCCGGAAGAATTCGGCAAGGGTGCCATCGAGGGTGTGGCCGGGCCGGAAGCGGCGAACAACGCGGCGGCGGCCGGTATTCTGGTGCCGCTGCTGACGCTGGGCCTACCGACTTCGGCGACGGCGGCAGTGCTGCTGGCAGCATTCCAGAACTATGGCTTGCAGCCGGGACCCTTCCTCTTCACGTCCAATCCGGCGCTGATCTGGGGGCTCATTGCCTCGCTCTATGTGGGCAATGTCATGCTGCTGGTGCTCAATCTGCCGCTGGTGGGGATCTGGGTGCAGTTGCTGCGCATACCGCGGCCGCAGCTTTATGCCGGTATTCTGGTCTTTGCCATGATCGGCGTGTGGGGGCTGGCGGGATCGTGGATGGACCTGACCATCATGCTGGTCGTTGGCCTCGGCGGCTATGTGATGCGGGTTTATGACTTCCCTATTGCGCCAGTGCTGATCGGGCTCATTCTCGGGCCCATGGCGGAAACGCAGCTGCGAACGGCGCTTGCCGCCGGCCAGGGCAATCCGCTTGTGCTCGTCTCGACGCCGCTCTCGGCTGTTCTCATCACCCTGGCCGTGCTGTTGCTGGCACTGCCGATCCTGCTGAAGCGCCTGCGCGCCAACGCCTGAATTGTCGCGGCGCTCCGGCGCCGCGGCTCCCGTTTCGACCAAGGAACTTGCAAGAATGAAGACCTACGACGTCAAGGTTCATCCCTCAGCCGCCAACCTGCCCCGCGAGCAGCAGCTTGCCTGGCACATTGCCGAGTTTGCTGCCAATTGCGGCCCGCTCGATGCCGATGTTGTCGAGATGATCGCCTGCCGTATCGTCGACAATGCCAGCGTTGGCCTCGCCGCCATCAATCGCGCTCCCGTCGCAGCCGCGCGCGCCATGGCGCTGGCGCATCCGCGCAAGGGGGGCGCAACGGTTTATGGTCTCGGCAGCGGCGTGCGCGTCGATGCGGAATGGGCCGCCTGGGCCAATGCCACCGCCGTGCGCGAACTCGACTTCCATGACACTTTCCTCGCCGCCGACTACTCGCATCCGGGCGACGCGATCTCGCCGCTGGTGGCCGTGGCACAGCAGATGGGCATAGACGGCAGCGCTTTGGCGCGCGGCATCGCCGTGACCTATGAAGTGCATGTGGCGCTGGTGAAGGCGATTTCGCTGCACAAGTACAAGAAGGACCACGTGGCCCATCTTGCGCCGGCAACCACGGCCGCTATCGGCGCCATGCTGGGCCTGCCGACGGAAGTTATCTTCCAGGCGGTCAATCAGGCCGTACATCTGAGCTTTTCGACCCGCCAGTCCCGCAAGGGCGAGATCAGCTCGTGGAAGGCCTATGTGCCTGGTTTCTCGGGCAAGCTGGCCATTGAATGCATCGACCGCGCCATGCGCGGCGAGGCTTCGCCGTCGCCGATCTATGAAGGCGAAGATTCCGTCATCGCCTGGATGCTGGGCGGCAAGAACGATGCCTATCAGGTCTCCCTGCCCGCCCCCGGCGAGAGCCCGCGCGGCATCATGGAAACCTATACCAAGGCGCACTCGGCCGAGTATCAGGCGCAGGCGCTGATCGACCTTGCCATCGACCTTTCGGGGCAGATCGGTGACCTTTCGAAGGTTAGGGATATCCTCCTTGAAACCAGCCATCACACGCATAACGTGATCGGCACAGGCGCCAACGATCCGCAGAAGATGGATCCGGAAGCGTCACGCGAAACGCTCGATCACTCGATCATGTATATCCTCGCGGTCGCCCTTGAGGACCGCAAGTGGCACCATGTCGACTCCTATACGCGCGAACGCGCCCGCACGCCGTCGACCGTGGCGCTCTGGCACAAGATCCGTACCGTGGAAGAGCCGTCCTGGACCGTGCGCTACCTCGATCCCAATCCGGACAAGCGTGCCTTTGGCGGCAAGATCATCGTCACGCTTGATGATGGCCGCGTGATCACCGGCGAGCGCGGCGTGGCCGACGCCCACCCCAACGGCAACCATCCCTGGACCTGGCCGGACTATGCCGGCAAGTTCGAAACCCTGACCAAGGGCGAGCTGGCCGATGCCGACCGCAAGGCTTTCCTTGAGGCAGCAAAGGGCTTTGCTGGTCTCCCCGCAGGTAAGCTCGATGTGCTTATTCCTGCCCTGCCGCAGGGCAGTGTGAACCCATCTAAGCCGACCGGTCAGGGCATTTTCGACCACGGGCTCTAAGAGCGGAACAGACAGGATCGCGCCGCTTTGCGTGGCGCGATCCATGGGCTATGGAACCCGCCCACGCTGGACTCAAAGGATCGATTGCGCGGCATGACGACGATGGATCAAGACGCCGAAACTATCGAAACTGCCGATGACCGGCTGCTGACCGATCAGTTGTTCGAGCAATTGAGCGAAGCCATTGTCGTGGGCACCTTTGCGCCCGGCACCAAACTCAGCGAACCGCGCCTTGCCGCCCAATATGGCGTGAGCCGCGGTCCCCTGCGCGAAGCCATCCGGCGGCTCGAAGAGCGCAAGCTGGTGACGCGCGCACCGCGGCAGGGCGTGCGGGTTGTTGCGCCGACGCCCAATGACGCGCTGGAGCTGTTCACCATCCGCGAAGTGCTCGAAGGGCTGGCGGCGCGGCATGCGGCCGAAAACGCTACCGACGCAGAAATCGAGCAGCTGCGCGCCATGCTGGCGCACCATCGCGATGCGCTCTCGAAACCCGATGCCATGGTCTATTGGCAGGCGACCGCCAATTCGGACTTCCACTTCATGATCGTACGGGTCGGGCGCAACCAGCACCTCTTCGACCTGCTTTGCGGCGAGTATTACACCCTGTTCCGGCTCTATCGCATGCAGCACCGTATCGTGCCCGGCCGTGCGCAGCGGGCGCTTGCCGAGCATGAGCGGATCGTCGAGGCTATTGCGGATCGTGATGGGGAACTGGCCGAAATCCTGATGCGCCGGCACATTACGTCGGCGCGTGTCGGTCTGATCGCGCAGGCGGCGGCGACCTAGTGGCCAGCGGCCTTTTGTGCCGGCGGCATCTCGGTCACGGCGGCGGGGAAGTCGGAGAGGCGGCCGGGCAGGCAGGCATAGAACTGGGCGAGCTCGGTCTCGACGCCTTCGGCCAGGGCTTCGCAGCGTTTCAGCAGAGGTTCGTCGAGCGTGCCCCGCGCGAGGGCGGAGATCAGCTCGGTGTGGCTGGTGAGCAGGGTCTCGAAGGCAGCGCTTGATCGAACGGTGTCGTCGCCAACGAGGAGCTTGATCGCCTCGCGGCCGGACATGCCTTTCAGCTCCACCTCACCCGCATCGAGAAAGGCCAGATTTTGAGCCTGCGCGGCCATTTCGGCGGTGGCGAGGATGCTGTAGCCAACGGCCTTGCAGACGCCCTCGATGCGGCTCGCGACATTGACCGTGTCGCCGAGGCAGGAATAGTCGAAGCGCTTCTCAAAACCCATATTGCCAACCAGCGCCGGGCCGGTGGCGATGCCAATGCCGATATGGATGGGATCGGCGCTGTTCCGATTGAGATCGCGGAGGGCCGTGCGCATCGCGAGAGCCGCCCGACCGGCGAGGAGGGCGTGGTCCTTTTCGTCGGCCGGGGCGTTCCAGAAGGCCATGACGGAGTCGCCCATGAACTTGTCGATAGTGCCACGATGGCGAATGATGGCGCCGCCGAGCGCGGCGAACAGGCCATTGAGAATATTGACCAATTGGTCCGGCGTCGTGCGCTCGGCAAGGGCGGAGAAATTGCGTACGTCGGAGAACATCACCGTCAATTCGCGGACATTGCCGCCGAGGCGCAGGAGGCTCTGGTCGGCCTCGATCTGGGTCAGCACCGAGGGTTCGACATAGTAGCCGAAGGCCCGGCGAATGCGGCGACGGTCGAAATCGGTGACGGTGAAGCGCAGGAAGGCCATGGTCGCGTAGGTGACGAGAGCGGCAAAGAGCGGATAACTCGGATCGATCAATAGGCCCGGGCTCGAAAAACTCCACCAGCTGAAGGAAAGCGCCGCAGCCACCACCGCAGCCGAGACTCCCAGCCCGAGCAGCGGGCCGGAAACGACGACGGCGAGCACGATGGCAAAGCCTGACAGTACGAGCAGGAACAGCTCCAGCCCCGAAACCCAATCGGCGCGGTCAAGGAAGGTTTGGGTCAGTATCTGTTCGATCGCTTGCAGGTGGATGGAAACGCCGGGAACGGGTGTGCCCAGCGCGCTGATGCGGATGTCATTGAGGCCCGTCGCTGAACTGCCGATGAAGACGATATGGCCGGCGATGAGCGGTGCGAGGACCGCGTAGTCATTGTTGAGGACGTCGGTGGCGGGGAGATAGGTTTCGGGCGGCAGTTCGCGATAGTAGAGCCAGAGATCGCCCGAGGGGCCAGTGGGAACGGTGAAATCGCCGACGCGGACCGAGTCCACCGTGCGCCCGTCCACGCTATCGCCTGCAACAACCAGCGTCGGCACGCCCGTGGCGACGCGCAGGGCTTCGATGGCGAGGGTTGGTATGGCACCAGCATCAACCCGCCAAAGGAGGGGGAGGCGTCGGGCAACGCCGGCGCCTTGGCGGTCGAGACTGGCGACGCCGAGGCCACGCGCTGCCGCCGCCAGAACCGGGAGCGGTTGGGCGGCGCCGCCGAGTTCGGGCACGGCAGCCAGAGGATCCGCGCCGGTTGTGGCGAGGCCCGCCTTGGCGGGCGCGGTAACCGGAAGGGCGCTACCGTTTTGGGCCAGGCCCAGCACGGTTGGGCCGGAGGCAAGCGCGGTGGCGAATGCCTGGTCGGCGTTGGCTGCGCCGGAAGGGCGCTCGGCTTCGCTAAAGAGAATATCGAAGGCGATGGCTGCAGCGCCGAGCTCGGTCAGCCGTTCCGAAAGGCGGGCAAAGGTTTCGCGCGGCCATGGCCATTGGCCGATCTCGGCCATGGAGGTTTCATCGATATCGATGACGCGAACCGGCAGGTCGGGCGGGGCCGGACGGGGGCGCAGTTGCTGGAAGAAATCGAAGCTGGTCTCGCGGGCGACCCGGACGGGATAGGGATCGGCCAGCCGAAGCACGGCGAGAGCGAGAATGACCAGGAGCCCCAGAGTCAGCGCCGCGAGGTGCCTGCCCATGCCCCCTGCCCTCAATTATAGGGCGTGCAGGCAGCAACGCGCGGCGGCAGGGCGGCGCTGGGGCGCGAGCGGAGATCGCGGCGGAAATCGCTCGGGGACATGCCAGCGATCTTGCGGAAAAGCTTGTTGAAGGCGCTGAGCGAACCGAAGCCGCTATCCATGGCCACCTGCAGCACATTGGCATCGTCGCGCATGAGCAGCGCCTGAGCATAGGACAGGCGGATGAGATTGACGTAGTCGTTCAAGGTCATGCCGGTGCATTTCTTGAAGACCGTCATGGCATATTTGGGGTGCACATCGGCCGCCACGGCGATGTCGACGGAGTCGATATCCTCGCGGAAATTGTCGGCGATGTAGTCGCAGATGCGCACGACGATGGGCGAAATGTGCTGATCGGTGCCGTGATCATCTGAGGCGGTGCGGCGGCCAGAGAGCTCATAGGGGGCGAAGCGGATACGCTCGATGCGGAGCAACAGCTCATCCACCGCCATGCTGATTTTCAGCGGATCGCCGGAGCGGACATAGTCATTCCAGCGGGCGAAATTGACCGGGTCGGACTGGTCCGTAGCTTTGCTGACAAGGGCCGCGCCTTGCATGAGGCCGGCCTGCACGCCTTGCGGCAGCCGCAAACGGAAGAAGTGGACGAGCGGCAGGTGGCCGCCGGCATAGACGAGGTCTTCTGAGGCGTCGTCGAGCCGGTGCGGCTGGCCACCCCAGAAAAGGGCGAGATCGCCGGCGCCGAAGCGAACTTCATAACCGCTCATGGCATAATGGGCCCAGCCGCGGACGATGTAGTTGACTTCGACCTGCGCGTGCCAGTGAGGCGAGCGCATCAGCAGCGGGGACGCGTGGAACATGTTCAGCTCGGTTGGCAGGTGTTCCACGCCATCGAGTGCCGGCTCATAGTAGCCGCGCTCCGCCATCTTACTATCCGCCAATTTAAAATACCCGATAAGAGCGACTGCTCATGAGGAGTGATTAGCTTAGGTAGCGCTCGGCACAAGAGCAAGGGAGGAGAGTGCGCGGGGTTTTGGAACCTTCGCGCCGGCCCGCCTTGGCCGAAGGATATATTCGAGGACCAGACCATGACCGACAAGAAGATTCGCTGGGGCATTATCGGGCCAGGCAGCATCGCCAAGGCGTTCCGCGGCGGGCTCAATGGATCGCAGCACGGCGTGCTGGCGGCAATTGCCACGCGCGACCCGAGCAAGCCAAGCCTTGCCGAAGACTTTCCGGGCGTCCGCGTGGTCAAGGGCTATGACGCCCTACTCGCCGACAAGGACATCGACGCCGTCTATATCGCCGTACCGCATACCGGCCACGCCGAATGGGCGATCAAGGCCGCGGAAGCAGGCAAGCATGTGCTGGTGGAAAAGCCGCTGGCGCTCTCGGCGCACGAAATCGACGCCGTATTCCATGCGCACAAGAAGGCCGGCACCTTTGCCGGTGAAGCCTTCATGTATCGCCTGCATCCGCAGGTGAAGCAGCTGATCGACCTGATCAAGTCCGGCGCCATTGGCGAAGTGCGGATGATCCAGTCGAGCTTCGGCTTCTCAATGGGCAAGTTCCAGCCGCAGCATCGCCTGTTTGCCTCGGCGCTGGCCGGCGGCGGCATTCTGGACGTGGGCGGCTATCCAGTTTCGATGGCACGCCTGATTGCCGGCGCCACGCTCGGCAAGCCGTTTGCCGATCCAGTGAAGGTTTCCGGCACCGCCAAGCTCAACGCCGAAGGCACCGACGACTGGGCGGCCGCCATCCTGACGTTCGAGAACGGCGTCGTCGCGCAGGTTTCTTGTGCTGTGATGGCTAATCTGGACAATGTGCTGCGCATCCATGGCTCCGACGGCCGCATCGAGGTGCCGGACTTCTGGTTTGCCGCGGGCGACCGCACGCACGGACCCGGACGGATCGACATCGTCAAGGGCGGCACCGTCGAGACGCTGAGCCTCGGCGAAGAACGACATGTCTATTCGTTCGAGGCCGATGCCGCTTCGCTCGCCATTCTCGAGGGCCGGCACGAGTTTGCGTCGCCGGGCATGAGCTGGGCCGATAGCCTCGGCAATGCGCGCGTGCTCGACCAGTGGCGCCGCGATGCCGGGATCGAATATTCGGTCGAGAAGTCGATCAATCGCGTCACCACGCTCGACAACCGCAAGCTCGGCCCGAATACCGGCGTCATCCCGAAGCGGACCATTCCGGGGCTCAAGAAGCAGGCTTCGGCCGTGGCGCTGGGTTTTGAGGACTTCAAGACCTTCTCCTCGGGCGCGATTCTGCTCGATGCCTTCTGGGAAAAGGGCGGCAATGTCTTCGACACCGCCTTCATTTATGCGGGCGGCTACACCGAAAAGCTCTTCGGCGAATGGCAGAAGAGCCGTGGCGTCCGCGAGGACGCCGTGGTCATCGGCAAGGGCGCGCACTCCCCGCTCGTCTATCCCGACGTGATCGGCAAGCAACTGACCCAGACACTGGACCGCCTGCAGACGGACTATGTCGACGTCTATTTCATGCACCGCGACAATACCGATGTGCCGGTGGGTGAGTTCGTCGACGCCATGGATGCCGAGGTGAAGGCCGGCCGTATTCGCGGGCCGTTTGGCGGGTCAAACTGGACCAAGGAGCGCATGGACGAGGCGATTGCCTATGCCGAACGCACCGGCAAGACCACGCCGCAAGCGCTTTCCAACAACTTCGCGCTGGCCGAAATGCTCGATCCGATCTGGGCAGGTTGCGTGACGGCCTCGACGCCTGACTTCAAGCAGTGGCTGATCGATCGGCAGGTGACGAACTTCTCGTGGTCGAGCCAGGCCCGCGGCTTCTTTACCGACCTTGCCGGCCGGGACAAGACCGACAACGAGGAACTGGTTCGCGTCTGGTACAATGACCAGAATTTTGGTCGCCGCGACCGGGCCATCGAGCTTGCCAAGCAGCTGGGCTACAGCCCGATCCATGTGGCGCTGGCTTATGTGCTGGCCCAGCCCTTCCCTAGCGTGACGCTGATCGGGCCGCGCCGTCTGGTTGAACTCGAAGACAGCCTCAAGGCTTTCGAGATCAAGCTGACGCCGGAACAGGTGAAGTGGCTGGAAGGCTAAGCGGCCAAAATCTCAAGTAGATCAAGGGGTCCGGCGACGGGCCCCTTTTTCGTTGGCAAAGAGCAGCGGGCACATTCGTTTCGACTGTTCACCGTGGGAAGACAGTTTGTACCCTTTGGTGCAATTGCCAGGGCCAGGACCCTGCCCTATGTTATCCATCGTGAGATTACGATTTCACACTGTTCTCAGGGCGGGGCGAAACTCCCCACCGGCGGTAAAGGCGGAAACGCCAAGCCCGCGAGCGCTTCTGGTTTCGGCCAGGAGGTCAGCAGATCCGGTGTAACTCCGGAGCCGACGGTCATAGTCCGGATGAAAGAGAATGGGTTGGCGTCAAGCGTCTGGCTTAACTCGCGTTTTTCGCGGGCAGAGCTCGCGTTGCCTTCCCGTAACCCTGGGGAAACTGGTTACGGAAAGGACTACATATGAACCAGATTTCCTCTTCTACCCACGCCAGCGCCGCCTCGGGCGCCGCTTTCATGTTGGCCGCAAGCTTAGCCTTTGCTGGCTCCAACACGCTGCAGGCGGTTTTGCCGACTCCTACCGAGTATGGCGGGTTCGGCATGAGTTCGACCAGCATGGCCTTTTGGCAGTATGTGATCGCCTCTATTCTGGCGCTGCCGCTGATTTTCCGCATTGGTATCAATAATTTACGTACCAGCCATCCGCTTGCGCACGAGATTCGGGCCTTCAGCTCGGCGCTCGGCGTACATGTTTTCGTCTACGGTTTTGCCTCGGGCGTCCCGATCTGGCAGATGGTGACGCTGCTCGCCACCGGGCCGCTGTTCATCATTCTCGGCTCCACCCTACTTCTGGGCGAAAGAGCCTCCACCGCTCGGCTCGGGGCGGCCCTCATCGGCTTTGCCGGCGCCATTCTCGTCTCGGGCGTTGGTGCTGAAGGCTTTACGTGGCAGACCTTTGTGCCGATTTTGGCGGCGGCACTTTGGGCGACGACCGACATTCTCACCAAGTATCTGACGCGCAAGGGAGAGAGCCCGGAAACCCTCACCATTTCGCTGCTGGTGTTGATTACCCCGAACCACCTGGCAATTCTGTTGCTGGCTACGGCCTTCGCGTGGGTGCTGCCGACCGGTGCTGCGCCGGGCTTTCCGTTTGCACTGCCGACCGGCACGGGTCTGCTGCTGCTCCTGCTGCTGGGCGCACTGACGGGTGCGGCGCAGTATCTGCTGAGCTTCGCCTATCGCGCCGCAGATGCAACCTTTCTGCAGCCATTCGGCGACCTGAAGGTGCCACTTGGGGCGATCGTCGGCTGGATTGTGCTCGGCCAGGTGCCATCAATCTGGTTCTGGCCCGGCGCCGCACTCATAATCCTCGCTTCGCTGTTCCTCTATCTCGTGGAGGGTCGCGATCGGCCTTCCAAGCTTGCGACGGCATAACGTTCTAAACGTAGAATAATTCTTCCAAATCCGACGCCAGCAATGGCATATTGCCGGCGTCATTTTTTTGACGCGCCGGAGTCGCCGCTCACGCTTTTCGGTTCGACGCTTCATTTTGAGGGATTTTTATGGACCGGGGAGAGATTCAGGCTGCGCCGAAGAATTTCGAGGCACTGCGGACACTTATCCTCGAACGGCGGCGCGAGCTGCCCAAGCGACTCGCCCAGGTGGCCGCATTCGCGCTCGATAATCCCGACGAGATCGCCTTTGGCACCGCGGCCAGCATTGCGACCGCGGCGGAAGTGCAGCCTTCGACGTTGGTTCGCTTTTCGCAAACCTTTGGTTTTGATGGCTTTTCAGCGCTGCAGACGGTGTTCCGAGCGCGGTTGCGGGAGCGCAATTCGAGCTATGAAGATCGGCTGGCGGAGCTGGAAGGGGGCGATGCCGCACCCGCGGGACCGGCGGCGATTCTCAACTCGTTCATATCGGCGGCGCATCGCAGCATCGACAATTTGAGTGCCGCAATCGACCCGCAGAAGTTCGAATCCGCTAGCAGACTGTTAGCATCTGCGGGCACCATTCACCTGTTGGCGCGACGCAGGAGCTACCCGATCGCGACCTACATGGCCTATGCGCTCTCCCAGCTCAAAATCCGCTGCCAGATCGCCGGGACGGCATCGGGCATCGACGACGACCAACTCGCCCTCGCAGATGAGGGCGACGCGGCTTTTGCAGTCAGCTTTTCGGGCTATGCGCCCGAGACAATCGCCCAGGCTTCGGCGCTGGCGGCGCGCGGCATCCCGGTCGTGTCGCTGACCGACTCGGCGTTTTCGCCGTTGGCGGAATGTTCAACCATCTGGTTCGAACTGGTCGAGGCCGACCATGCCGGTTTCCGCTCGCTGTCGGCCAGCATGGCCTTTGCCATGGCGCTGGCCGTGGCCATCGCCGAGGAGCGTCGGCGCCGCTGATTTTCATGATAGAACATACATTCTATATTTGAAATGATTTGGAAGATGTGTTTCAATTCGTCTCGTAGCAGAGCCGCCGCGGGAGGAATTAGGTGAGCACAAATAAGACGCTCGATGTGATCACCATTGGTCGTGCCTCGGTGGACCTCTATGGCCAGCAGATCGGTACTCGGCTGGAAGATATCGGCAGTTTTGCGAAATCGGTGGGTGGTTGCCCGACGAACATTTCGGTCGGCACGGCGAGGCTGGGGCTGAAATCGGCGCTGATCACGCGCGTCGGCAATGAGCAGATGGGCCGCTTCATTCGCGAGCAATTGCAGCGCGAGGGTGTCGAGACCAAGGGGGTCGTGACCGACCCCGAGCGCCTGACGGCGCTGGTGCTGCTCTCGGTCGAGAACGACAAGTCGTTTCCGCTGATCTTTTACCGCGACAACTGCGCAGATGCGGCGCTGAACGAGAGCGATATCGACGAGGATTTCGTCCGCTCGGCCAAGGCGGTGCTGGTAACGGGTACGCATTTTTCCAAGCCACATAGCGATGCGGCCCAGCGCAAGGCGATGCGGATCGCCAAGGCGAATGGCGCGCTGGTGGTGCTCGATATCGACTATCGGCCCAACCTCTGGGGCCTGGCCGGGCACGATGCCGGCGACAGCCGCTATATCGCATCGGACAAAGTTTCGGCACATCTCAAGACGGTGCTGGCCGATTGCGACCTGATCGTGGGGACCGAGGAAGAAGTGCTTATCGCTTCGGGCGAGAGCGACCTGCACGCCGCGCTCCGGACCATTCGCAGCATTTCGAGCGGGACCATTGTGCTCAAGCGCGGACCGATGGGCTGCATCGT
>NZ_JAFKHD010000519.1 GCF_017307565.1 Devosia sp. | reverse complement strand
GAAAATGAGATAGATCGGGATCAGGACGCCCACGGCCGGCATCATCTTGGTGGAGAGCATCCACATCAGGATGTCCTTGGTGCGCTTCGATGGCGCAAAGGCCATGGACCAGGCCGCAGGAATGGCGATGATCAGGCCAAGAATGGTCGAGCCGAAGGACACCATGATCGAATTGATCGCGTGCTTGAAATAGTCCGACCGATCCTGCACGGCACCGAAGTTCTCGAGCGTAAAATTCTGCGGGAAGAAGGTCGGTTGCGAGGCGATGGCTTCCGCCTCGGTCTTGAAGGCGGTCAGCACCGTCCAGAGGATCGGCGAGAACAGGAGGAGGGCCACCGCCCAGGCGAGGACGGTGAAGCCGACTTTGGTGGAGGTGGAGACGCGGCGGGCCATGGTCAGGATCTCCGTGCGTGGTCAGATATTGCGATAGTGGTCATTGCCGGGCCTGTCCCGGCAATCCATTTGCCGAGGCATCGCATGGACCACCGGGACAAGCCCGGTGGTGACGAAAGATGGGCTAAAGCAGCGCTCGAAGGCCGGCTGAATGCAGGGTTAAGCATCGAGGTTCTTCCCCACAGCGCGCATCAGGAAGATGGCGACGATATTGGCAATGATGACGGCCACCACACCACCCGCGGAACCGGCGCCGATGTCGTTGCTGAGGATACCGGTGCGGAAGACGAGGAAGGCGATATTGGTCGAGGCATAGCCGGGGCCGCCGCCAGTGGTGACGCGGATCTCGGCAAAGATGCCCAGGAGGAAGATCGTCTGGATCAGGATGACGATGGTGATCGCCCGTGCCATATGCGGCATGATGATATAGCGGAAGCGATTGACGGCATTGGCGCCATCCATTTCGGCCGCTTCGCGCTGCTCTTCCGAGAGCGACTGCAGGGCCGTGAGCAGGATCAGCGTCGCGAATGGCAGCCACTGCCAGGCAACGATGACGATGACCGAAAACAGCGGATACTGATTGAACCAATCGACCGGCTGCAGGCCGAAGAATTTCCATAAGTGTCCGAGCATGCCATAGCCGGGATGCATGAAGCCGTTCTTCCAGATCAGCGCCGCAACGGGCGGCATGACGAAGAAGGGCGAAATGACGAGGATGCGCAAAATCCCCTGCCCCCAGATCGGCTGATCGAGCAGCAGCGCCAGGAAAGTGCCGCCGACAATGGTGATCAGCAGGACGCCGCCGACGAGGATGAGCGTGTTGATCAGCGATTGGGTGAAGCTCGGGTCGCCGATGACGTAGACATAATTGGCCCAGCCGGCGAAGCCCGTCATCATCGGATTGATGAGGCTATAGTTCTGGAACGAGAACCACAGGGTCATGACCAGTGGCACGATCATCCAGATAAAGAGCACGATAACGGCCGGCGCCATCATGGTGCGCGCCAGGGCGCGGGTTTGTTTGGTGGCCATTGTTTTGTGACTTCCTCCCGGCGTGGCCAAGGCCACGGTGTCATTCCCGCGAAAGCAGGAACCCCTGTTTTCTCCGCGCCGGAACGGAGGTTGCCGCTTTCGCGGGACTGACCCGGTGATTTTGATTTAGCTTTTGGGCAGGCAAGACTCTTTGGAAAAATCCACCTGGCCAATCGAGGGGATCAATCGGCCAGGTGGCAGTCCTTGGGAGGTCTACTTGATGTAACCGGCGCGGGTCATATCGCGCGTGGTTGCTTCCTGGGCCTGCGACAGGGCGTCGTCGGCCGACATCTGGCCGGCAAGCGCCGCGGAGAAGAGCTGGCCGACATTGGTACCGATACCGGCAAACTCGGGAATGGCCACGAACTGCACGCCGACATAGGGCACCGGCTTGACCGTCGGATGGGTCGGGTCAGCGGAGTTGATCGATGCCAGGGTCATCGCGGCGAAGGGCGCGGCGGCCTGATAGTCCGGGTTTTCATAGAGCGAGGTACGGGTGCCGGGAGGCACATTGGCCCAGCCGTCCTTTTGGGCGACGAGAGCCAGATAGTCCTTGTCTGTGGCCCAATTGATGAACTTCTCGGCCGCTTCCGCATTCTGCGACGAGGCCGGGATGGCGAGCGACCAGGCCCAGAGCCAGTTGCCGCGCTTGCCAAGGCCATTGTCCGGCGCCTGGGCAAAGCCAACCTTGTCGGCGACGGTCGAGTCTTTGGGATTGGTCACGAAGGAGGCAGCGACGGTGGCGTCGATCCACATACCGCACTTGCCCTGCTGGAAGAGGGTCAGGTTTTCGTTGAAGCCATTGGACGACGCACCGGCCGGGCCGGCATCGGCCATCAGCGAGAGATAGGTATCAAGGGTTGCCTTCCACTCGGGCTGATCGAACTGCGGCTTCCAGTTTTCGTCGAACCAGCGAGCGCCGAACGAGTTGGACA
>NZ_JAFKHD010000027.1 GCF_017307565.1 Devosia sp. | reverse complement strand
GTCGGCATCCGCCCCGAACATTTTGACACGACCGGCTCCGCCTCTTTGGAAACCTCGGTTGAAATAATCGAGCACCTGGGCGGCGAAACCTACGCCTATGCACGCGGCATGGGTACCAATCTCCTCACCATCGCCACCGACAACAACCGCACCCTCAAAACCGGCGACCGCTACGAAGCCAGGTTCAACCCCGCCTCGCTCCTGGTCTTCGGCAAAGACGGCAAGCGGCTGCGCTAAACTCGTTCCGCTAAGGTCGGTGCGCTAAAGCTGCGGCGCCAATACCGCCCCGCGTGGAAGGCCTCTTGCGCCTCCCCGCCAGCCCCTCCCCTTCGTCGTCATTGCCGGGCTTGTCCCGGCAATCCATCTCGGGGCCGCCCGCCATCCCGCGGATGGAGAGGCCTGCCAATCCTGCGGATTGGCATGGACCACCGGGACAAACCCGGTGGTGACGACCGAGCGGAACCCCCGCGAACGCCGCCCCCAGGTAGACCTCATCCTGAGGCGCGAAGCGCAGCGCAGCCTCGAAGGACGAGGTCGCGGCACCCAAACTCCACGCGCCCACCTCCCAAACCTCCAAAGCCACGAAGTCATTCCCACGAAAGCAGGAATCCCCGTTTTCGCGCGAGAGATTCCCGCGTTCGCGGAATGGCGGTGTGGCAACATGGGGGCGGTGCCCCCTTGCATCTCACCCCAACCGTCTTTAATATGACCAGGCAATTCATATTAAAGACGGGCGGCTCCTGCCAATGCCCGGAGCCGCAATGCACGACACTGCCGACCCAGCCACCGATCGCGACAATGCCGACATCCTCCACCAGCGCGTCCTGACCCTTTTCTGCGAAGCGCTGGAGGTAAACGAGGCTCAGCCCATGGACGTGCTCGAAACGCTCGCCGCGGCCCTGGGAAAAGTCTATCGCGAAGTCGCCGACGCCCACATGCCGCCGCGCCATTGCGTGTGCGGCTGGCAACCTTCGGCCTACGCCGATGTCCACGCGCTCCAATACGCCCTGGCCCGCGCCGCCCTCCCGGCGCCGTTGTCCTCGCTTGCCCTCTCTCCAGTCATCGGCCACGCCTGAGCATGTCCCACACACGTCCCTATCGCATTTTCAACGCCGCTCTGGCGCGCTTCGAAGACATTACCCCGCACTTGCGCCGGCTCACCTTCACCGGCCCCGAAATCCGTGACATGGCGACCTGGGCACCCGACCAGCGCATCAAGATTTTCTTCCCCACCGGTGACGGACGCACGCCCGACATGCCGGACACGGAAGACTGGTACGCGACCTATAAATCGGTGCCCGTCGCCGACCGCGTCCCCATGCGAACCTACACGATCCGCAATCTCCGCGCCGACAGCTCAGAGCTCGACGTCGAATTCGTGCTCCACGGCGAAAACGGTCCCGCCTCGCGCTGGGCCACGCACGCCAAACCGGGCGACAAGGTGCAGATCTCCGCCCCCAATCGTCGCGCCGCCCAGATCGGCGGTGGCTATGAATGGAAGCCGCCGGCCGATCCGCGCCACGTCCTCCTCATGGCCGACGAAACCGCCATTCCGGCCCTCGCCGGTATCCTCGAAGAACTCGCCGCTCGGCCAACCCCGCCACCCTGCGAAGTCTTTGCCGAAGTCGCCGACCGTGCCGACGCCCTGGCGCTGCCCACCTGGCCCGGCCTCACCATCAATTGGCTCATCAGGCACGAACAAGGCGACCCGCGTCCAGGCGATCTGCTTGTCAACGCCATCGACAGCGCCAAGCTCCCCGCCGCCACCGTGGAAGAGGCCAGCGTCGAACTCGAAACCATCGACATTGACGCCACCGTACCGTGGGAATTGGCCAAGGCCACCGAGGGCGCTTTCTATGCGTGGATCGCCGGCGAGTCTGAAGCCATCATGTCCATCCGTCGCACCCTCATCAAGGAACGGGGCATCGATCGGAGCCTGCTCAACCTCATGGGCTACTGGCGTTTCGGTAAAGTCTACGAGTAGGGAAAGTACCGCTTCGCCTAGCGCGAAGTTTTTCTTCCGCGCTCCTGAGCCGCCAAAGCTCTATCTTGCGCAGCGATGAAGTGGAGAATCGTGAGTGACTGAAACTGCGAATGGCGAACGGGTGATCGACATCCGCACCTTCTGGCAGGCCGTTGGCCTCCGTGCCGCGGGCACCGCCATCGTCACCGCCGAAGCTAAGGACGGTCCCCGGGGCTTCCTCGCCCTCTCCGCCACGCACCTTTGCGCCGAACCTCCCATGATGATGGTTTCGGTAGACAAGAAAACTTCGGCACTGCAGACCATGCTTGATGGCAACCACTTCGCCATCAACTACCTGTCCACGGATCAGGCCGATCTCTCCGCCCCCTTCGGCGGCAAGGGCGATCTCAAGGGGGCTG
>NZ_JAFKHD010000026.1 GCF_017307565.1 Devosia sp. | reverse complement strand
GCAACGATATCGGGGTTGTTCTTTGGCAAGGTTGCCCAGACCTGGGTTTACAATGTCTGGCTGCCACTGCCCGAAGGACGGCCAGTGGCGCTGATCGCCCTCACCCAGAATGCGAGCGATCTCATTCCCGTGCTGCAATCACGGGAACTGCCGCAGGGCTGGAATGCGGCACTTGTCGATGGCGCCAACACGGTCATTGCGTCGACGGTCAGCGGCGACCTCGCCATCGGCGATACATTGCCCATGCGCAGGGATGCGGACAGCCCCGCGCAGGGCTGGACGGAAGAGAGTTTTCACGAGGAACGTGTGGTCACCGCCGAATGGCGATCCGGCCTCACCGGGTGGCGCATCGTTGCCTGGGCTTCGGCGGCTCAGGTCGAGCGTCCGCTCGGGGAGTCGCTGCTGCAGCTGGCGGCCTGGGGCCTAGTGATTGCCATCGTCGCCTCGCTGATCGCGGTCTATATCGCCCAGCAGCTGAGCCGCTCGGTGCGCGGGCTGCGGCTCGATGCCCAGCGCCTGGGGCGCGGCGAGGCGGTGTTCGAGCGCCACTATCCGGTGGCCGAGATCGACGAGGTTTCAAAGGCGCTGGTGGTTGCTTCGCGACAACGCCAGACGGCCGAGCGGGACGTGCGCTTCCTGATGCGCGAACTGGCGCATCGCTCGAAAAACCAGATGGCGGTCATCTCGGCCATGGCCAAGCAGACCGCGCGCGGCGCAACGGACGTGCCGGAATATGTCGAGGCGCTCGAGCGTCGCATCATGGGCCTGGCGCGCTCGACGGACCTGCTGCTCGCCCATGGCCGCGCCGGGGTGTCGTTGCGCGAACTCGTCGACCTGCAACTGGCCCCCTTCCGGCCGCAGGAGACGGAGCGGGTGACGATTGCGGGCGACGATATCCGCATCAATCCGCAGGGCGCGCAGATCCTGGGCATGGCGCTGCACGAACTGGCCGTCAACGCCACCCAATATGGCGCCTTCGCCGATGAGCGGGGCCGCCTGACCCTTTCCTGGGTCGATGGCGACGATCAGGTCGACATGCGCTGGCGCGAAACGCTGTCGGGTCCGCTCAAGGCCAGCCAGCGCGCCGGTTTCGGCACGACGGTGCTGCGCGCCATGGTGGGCGGCGCGCTTGGGGCCCAGGTCGAGCGGCACGAGCATCCCGACGGAGTGGAATGGACCATCGATATTCCCAAGACCGCGCTCGATCCGTCCTTTGCCGCGGTGCGGCCAGACGAGCAGCTCGGAGAGCGCGCAAAGCAATAAGTCTGGCTTTGTGCGGTGCTTTGCACTATAGGGACCGCCAGCAGGCTCACTTTGCCGCGCTATTATCGGCCCCACCTGGACGACATCCTGGCTGGGGCTCTTCATCCTCACAATAAAGGATAAGCTGATGTCGATTACTGCTGAGCGCAAGAACGAGCTCATCAAGGAATATGCCACCAAGGCCAACGATACCGGTTCGCCGGAAGTGCAGGTGGCGATCCTCTCCGAGCGTATTGCCAACCTCACCGAGCACTTCAAGGACCACGCGAAGGACAATCACTCGCGCCGTGGCCTTCTGAAGCTTGTTTCGACCCGTCGCCGCCTCCTCGACTACGTCAAGAAGGTCGACGAGAGCCGCTACAAGACGCTGATCGAAAAGCTCGGCCTGCGTCGCTAAGACCAGACAATCCGGCGCGGGAGTCATCTTCCGCGCCGGTTGCCCTTTTGGGGCGCGGCTTCAGGACGGGCGGATAGCGCTTCTCCGAAGACGCGACCAGAACAAGGGTCTGCACCCGGCGCATTCCGATGCGCCCTAGGCCGGCGATGCCGGAGCATGGCAGGATTATTGGCGCCTTCCGCCGTGGAGCCGCTTGTTGTCTTGTCCATGTTCTGTCTTCGCCAAACAGCAACAGTGCCTGATTTTGAGCCGGCGCGCACATGGGGTGCGGCACCGGTGCGGGCACACCGGAAGCGTTCGCGGACCTTCGCCTCGTCCGCGTTCCCGCGCTCCGGCAGAATGGAAAGACAAAACATGTCGATCAATTTTGACCACCACAAGGTCGAACTCAACTGGGGCGGCCAGCCCCTGACGCTCGAAACCGGCAAGATCGCCCGCCAGGCTGATGGTGCCGTGCTCGCGACGCTGGGTGAGACTGTGGTGCTTGCCACTGTCGTTTCGGCCAAGTCGCCCAAGCCCGGTCAGGACTTCTTCCCGCTGACCGTCAACTACCAGGAAAAGTATTTTGCCGCCGGCAAGATCCCGGGTGGCTACTTCAAGCGCGAAGGTCGCCCGACCGAGAACGAGACGCTGACCTCGCGCCTCATCGACCGTCCGATCCGCCCGCTTTTCCCCGATGGCTACAAGAACGAGTCCTATGTCATCGTCACCGTTCTGCAGCACGACATGGAA
>NZ_JAFKHD010000318.1 GCF_017307565.1 Devosia sp. | reverse complement strand
GGCTTCCGCCTCGAAAGCGGCGGCGCGCTGGGAGAAGTCGCCCGAGAGGCGGGCAAGAATCTGGCGATCGACGGTAATGCCGCGGGCTTCCATGCGGGCGAGCACCGGGGCGAGGGGGCGTTCGAGCGTTTCGTAGAGCGTCGTGGCATTTTCGGCCGCGAGGCGCGGCTTCAGGATGTGCCATAGGCGCAGCGTGATATCGGCATCCTCGGCGGCATAGCGCGCGGCGGCTGATATTTCGAGCTGGTCGAAGGTTTTCTGGCCTTTGCCGGTGCCAGCGAGCTCGGAAAAGGTTATGGTCTTGTGGTTGAGCCAATGGTCGGCGAGCACGTCCATGCCATTGTAGCGCGGGCCATCGAGCGCATAGGAAATGAGCATGGTGTCGTCGATCGGCGCCATGGAGATGCCGTAGCGCCAGAAAATCTCCATGTCGTATTTGACGTTCTGGCCGATTTTCAGGATCGCCGGGCTTTCGATGACCGGTTTCAGCGCTTCGAGCACGTCGCGAATGGGGAGCTGGCCTTCGACGAGGCCGCCGCCGCCAAGAAGGTCGCCGGGGAGGGCGTGGCCGACGGGGATATAGCAGCCTTCGCCGATCTTGGTGGAGAGGCAGATGCCGACGAGATCGGCCACCTGCGGATCAAGGCCCGTGGTTTCGGTATCGATGGAGACGAGACCGACATCGACGATTTTGGCGACCCAGGCGGCGAGGCGTTCTGGGGTCGTGACGGTTTCATAGTCGTCGTAATTGACCGGAACGGCTTTTACGCGCGCATGCTCTTCGGCGGCAAAGCGGGCGGGGCCGGAGCCGGGCACGACATTGGCGGCGAGCTTTGCCTTGGCGACCGAGAGCGAGGTCGATTTGACCGGGGCGCCGGGGACGGGGTTGTCCTTGTTGGCGGCAAGCTCAGGATCGGCCGTAAAGTCGTCTGGGTTGGCTTCGAGCAGCGTCGCCATGCGCTTGGTGATCGTGGCGAATTCCATTGCCTTGAGGAACGGGAACAGGGCCGAGGGCGCCATGGGCTGGCGGATCAGGCCATCAAGGTCGATTTCGACCGGGACCTTTTGCTCCAGCGTCACGAGCTTTTTGGAAATGCGCGCGAGATCGGCATTGGCGATCAGCTTTTCGCGGCGGGCGTTCTGCTTGATCTCGGTGGCGCGTTCGAGCAGCGTTTCGAGATTGCCATAGGTATTGATCAGTTCGGCGGCGGTTTTGACGCCGATGCCGGGCACGCCGGGGACGTTGTCGACGCTATCGCCGCAGAGCGCCTGCACGTCGATGACCTTGTCGGGCGTGACGCCGAATTTGGTGAACACCTCATCGGGGCCGATCCAGCGCAGCGGCGGCTGGCCGGGGCGGGGGATGGTGTCGAGGAGGCGAATGGAGCCATCGGGCTCGACGAGCTGCATCAGGTCCTTGTCGGACGAGGCGATGGTGACCTTCCAGCCGGCATCGCGGGCCATCACGGCATAGGTCGCCATGATGTCATCGGCTTCCCAGCCTTCCATTTCGATGGAGGGGATGGAAAAGGCGCGGGTGGCCGAGCGGGTCAGCGGGAATTGCGGAACGAGTTCTTCCGGCGCCGGCGGGCGCTGGGCCTTGTAGTCGGGATAGAGGTCGTCGCGGAAGGTCTTGCCCTTGGCGTCGAAAATGACGGCCATGTGGGTGGGCGCTTCGTCGGCGTCCATGTCCTGCGTGAGCTTGAACAGCATGTTGCAGAACCCCTGCACGCAGCCGACCGGCAAGCCATCGGACTTGCGGCTGAGTGGCGGCCAGGCGTGGAAGGCGCGGAAGATGTAACCCGAGCCATCGACGAGCAGCAGATGCATGAGACGATTCCCTTTCAGTCCGGGCGGGACTTTACCGGCTCGTGAACAAAGAGTGTACCCGGATTTTGCGCGGCTTGTGCGAGGGCTTGATCGTCAATCAACGATGGAGGTAACCTTGCCGCATTGCCGACCCCTCCTGGTGTTGCCATGTCCAGTTCTGCCAAGCACTTCGTCACCGACCGGCTCAAGGCCATCGGTATGGAAATCAACGGCCCCGCGCCGTGGTCGCCGCAGGTTCACAATGAGCGACTATGGGCGCGATTGCTGCGCGATGGCACTCTGGGGCTGGGCGAAAGTTTTATGGATGGCTGGTGGGATGCGGAGGCGCTCGATGAGTTCCTCTTCCGCCTCGTCAGCAGCAATGTCCAGGATGCTTTCCCTAGGGATCTGGCCGTCATGTGGAGCCTCGCCAAGGGGCGCCTGCTCAATCTCCAGCGCCTGCGGGTAACCGAGGTCGGAGAAAAGCACTATGACATCGGCAACGATCTCTATGCCGCCATGCTCGACAGCCGCATGATCTATTCCTGCGGCTATTGGCAGGACGCTGCCGATCTCGAAGCGGCCCAGGAGGCCAAGCTCGACCTCATCTGCCGGAAACTGGGCCTCGCGCCCGGCATGCATATCCTCGACATCGGCTCGGGATGGGGCGGGTTCCTGAAATTTGCGGCCGAGCGATATGGTGTGTCCGGGCTCGGCGTCACGGTCAGCAAGGAACAGGCGGCGCTGGCCAATGAACGGAGCCGGGGACTGCCCGTCGAAACCAGGCTCCTCGACTATCAGGCGCTCGACGGCCAGTTCGACCGGATCGTCTCGATCGGCATGTTCGAGCATGTGGGTTACAAGAACTATCGCGCTTTTTTCGAAAAGGCGGCGCGTCTGCTCAAGCCCGATGGGCTCTTTCTGCTCCACACCATCGGCGGCAATCTGTCCACGACCCATGGCGATCCCTGGAGCGAAAAATACATTTTTCCCAATGGCATGCTGCCTTCCGTCCCCCAGATCGGCAGGGCTCTGGAAGGCCGTTTCGTCATGGAGGACTGGCACAATTTCGGTGCCGATTACGACCGGACGCTGCTGGCCTGGCGCGACAATTTCGATGCCGCCTGGCCGGCGCTGCAGGGGGAGAAGTATGACGAGCGGTTCCGGCGCATGTGGCGCTATTACCTTTCGAGTTTTGCCGCCACGTTCCGCGCCCGCAAGATCAACCTCTGGCAGGTCGTACTCTCACCCAAAGGCGTCGCTGGCGGATATAGCAGCATTCGCTGACGTTCTCATCGCCGGTTGGGTGTGATGATAGCCGCTTGCCGTTTCGCTAAAACTAATGGTATTAGGGAAAAAACTAATAACATTAGGAATTGAATATGCCGCGCGCGGGACTTTCGCGGGAAAAGCTGATCCAGGCTGGAGCCGCCCTTGCCGATAGCGAGGGATTTTCTGCCCTCACGCTGGCGGCGCTGGCTCGCCAGTTCGATGTAAAGCTTGCCAGTCTTTATTCCCATGTGCGGAACTCGGATGACCTCAAGGCCGGCGTCGCCCTGCTGGCGCTCGACCTTCTAGCGGATCGGGCCGATGAGGCTGTCGTGGGGCGCGCGGGCAAAGAGGCGGTGGCGGTGCTGGCCGATGTGCATCGGCGCTTTGCTGGAGAACATCCGGGGCTGTTCGAGGCGGCGCGGTTTCCGCTTTCGATAGAGCAGGCGGCGGGTAGCGGCGGCGTGCGGCTGGCGCGGACCATGCTCGCGGCCTTGCGCGGCTATGGGCTTTCCGAGGCCGATCAGGTGCATGCGGTGCGGCTACTCGGTTCGTTCTTCCTTGGTTTTTCGCTGCTCGAGCGCGGCGGCAGTTTTGCCCATAGCCAGCCCGAGCCCGATCTTTCCTGGCAGCGCGGGCTCGATGCGCTCGACCTGACGCTCCAAAGCTGGATGAGAAAATGAAGACCTTTGCCATTACGGCCGACCTGCTCTTCGGCGCGCAAGAGCTGGAGCGGACCGAGACGGGTTTGCAGCCACATCGCCTGCCGGCCGGCGCACGAAAGCAGAATGAGGATGCCGGGTTCTCCATGGCGGAGCGGCAGCCTTCGGGTGTCAGGCTCAAATTCAGAACGACGGCGAGCTTAGTTGAAATGGACGTATTGCCGACCAAGCGCGTCTACACCGGCATGCCAGCGCGGCCTGATGGAGTTTTTGATCTCAGGATCGATGGCGAACTCGTGCAGCAGAAAACTGCGCTCGGCGGGCGGATCATGCGCATCGGCATGGCGCCGCCTTCCATGGTATTGGAGCCGGGCGAGGTTCAGCTGTTGCGGTTCGAAAACCTGCCCGTACGAGAAAAGCTGGTCGAAATCTGGCTGCCGCATGATGAGATGCTTGAGCTTGTGGCGCTGCGGGCGGATGCCGATCTCGTCCCCGTCGCGCCACAAAAAATCTGGCTGCACCATGGTAGCTCCATCAGCCAGGGCTCAAATGCCACTTCGCCTACCGGCATCTGGCCGGCGGTGGCGGCGACGTTGGGTGATGTGGATCTGGTGAATATGGGCTTTGGCGGCAATGCGCTGCTCGATCCGTTCACGGCGCGGGCGATGCGCGACACGCCTGCCGATCTGATCAGCCTCAAGATGGGCATCAACCTCGTCAATGTCGACCTCATGCGGATGCGTGCCTTTGGGCCGGCTCTGCACGGCTTTCTCGATACGATCCGCGAGGGGCATCCCGAAACGCCGCTGGTTGTGGTGTCGCCGATCTACTGCCCGATCCACGAGACGACGCCCGGCCCTTGCCAGTTCGACTTTGCCGCACTGGCGGAAGGGCGCCTGCTGTTCCGCGCCGAAGGCAATGCGGAAGAGGCGGCGCGGGGCAAGCTGACGCTGGTCGCCATTCGCCAGAAAATGCAGGAAATCATCGCTCAAAGGGCCGCCAGCGACCCCAATATCCACTATCTCGATGGGCTCGAGCTTTATGGTCCTGCCGACAATGCCCAGCTGCCCCTGCCTGATGCACTGCACCCGGATGGGGCTGTGCATGCGCTTATCGGGCAGCGTTTCGCCGGGAAAGTGTTCGGGGACATTTTCTCTGCAAACGGAATGAGCTGACGACTTGTTGGCAAAGCAGGCCCACTTCTGCTTGCCGTAACTTCAGCACCAGCCTATTGACCGTGTGAACGCGCCCGGCGACAGTATTGTGATCGTGGCGCTCGGTGCCGCCGATATATATACCTGAGGCCCCGGCATTTGCGGTTTCCGCATCACGGACTCAGGCGGATTTATTTGAGGAGCTATCATGAGCGAAACGGGTACCCCCGCTTCTACCCCCCGCGCCCTGCCGTCGGATGATGTCCTGCGCGAAGAAATCATCCAGCTGATCATGTCCGAACGCAATGTCGAGCGCGAAAAGCTGGTGCCGGAAGCCAGCTTCCGTTCGCTGGGCTTTGAATCGCTCGATGTGGTCATGCTGCTCATGGGCATCGAAGAAAAGTATGGCATCTATCTGCCGATCGACGGAGAGCTGAGCACCGTTGAAACGCTGTCCGAGCTGCTCGACCTGCTCGTGGCGCGCATCAAGACGGCCGAACCGGCTGCTGCGGCCATTGCGCCCAAGGCTGCCACCGGGGGCGCTGCACAGTGAGCGTGCCGGTTGCCATCACCGGCATGGGCGCTGTCACGGCTGCCGGCATGGGCGTCGATGCCCTCTGGCAGGCTGTGCGCAATGGCGAGGCCAAGGTTTCGCGCCTCGATGGCGACGAATTTGCTCGCAGCCACGTGCGGATCGCGGCGCGCTCGCCGTTCGATATGGCGGCGCATTTCTCGCCCAGCCAGCTGCGCACGCTTGATCGGTTCTCGGGCCTTGCCATTGCGGCAGCCCAGGAAGCCATTACGGCCGCCAAGGCCGAGCCCCGCGAATGGGGTGATCGCGTCGCGCTGATCATCGGCACCGGTATTGGCGGCATCGAGACCACAGCCTCGATGTATGGCTCCTTCACCGCCGGCACGCGCGGCGATCCGATGGCGATCCCCAAGATCATGCCCAATGCCGCGGCCTGCCAGGTCGCCATGGCTTTTGGCATCACGGGCACCTTGCTGGCGACAGCGGGCGCCTGCTCCTCCTCGGCCCAGGCCATTGGCCTCGGTCTGCAGCTGATCCGCGCCGGTATCGTCGACCGCGCCATTGTCGGCGGCACGGAAGCCATGGTCATTCCGTCCTCGATGCTGGCCTGGGAAATGCTGCGCGTGTTGACGCCGACTGCGCAGCGTCCCTTCTCCAAGGGTCGCGACGGCATGATGATGGGCGAAGGCGCCGGCGTCATGGTGCTCGAGCGGCTTGATCTCGCTGAAGAGCGCGGCGCGCCGATCGTCGGCATGCTGCGCGGCTATGGCACGACCAGCGACGCCAAGGATCTGCTGCGCGCCGATCCCGTCCGCTCGTCCGCGGCCATCAGCCAGGCGCTTGCAAGTGCTGGGCTCACGCCCGCCGATATCGCTTATTGCAATGCCCACGGCACGGCGACGATCGCCAATGACGTAGCAGAGGCCGAGGCGCTGTCCCTGGTTTTCGGCAGCGGCATGGACAAGCTCGCTGTTTCCTCGACCAAGCCCATCCATGGCCACCTCATCGGCGCCGCCGGCGCGGTGGAAGCCATCGTGACGGTCAAGGCGCTGAACGAGGGGATTGCTCCCCCGACGATCAACTTCCTCGAGCCCGATCCGGCCATGCACCCGATCAACTGCGTGCCCAACACGGCTCAGTCGATTTCGGGCCGCATCGGCATCAGCAATTCCTTCGCCTTTGGCGGCATCAATTGCTCACTGGTGCTCTCGGCCGCCTGACGCGGTCCTTGCTTCCGAAAAAAAAAAGGCCCCGCGCGCCTGCGCCGGGGCCTTTTGCTTTTCGGCCATCCGTGAAGAGGGAAATGCGGGCGCGGCGCAACCACCGACAGTTCGGCACGTTGGGGAAAGATCGAGGTGCTGTCGTGGAGGACGAAGTGGCTCTCTATCAAAAGCCGGACCGGATCAGGTGGGAGCAGCTGACCCTCGCCGAGCATGTGGTCATGCTGGCCATGACGGTGGCACCGCAGAAGGAAGTCGACTGGCAGGTGTTGCGCGCCATCTGCTTCCATGGGCTCGGCGTGATCACCCCACACGGACTGAAGCTTACCCATTTTGGCCGCAGGGTCATCGCCGAGCGACACGGCCTGCCTGTCGTCATCGGCCGGGATCCCAATGCGGGCAAACTGGCGCTCGATGCGATGTGAACGTGACCGGAAAACAAAAAGGGCGCCTTGCGGCGCCCATTTGTTTGGAAGGCGCTGAAGGGATCAGCGCTTCTTCTTGTCCAGCTGGTGATAGGCCCGGCGCGAGTGGAACTCGCAATAGGGGCCGGTTTCGAGGCTGTGCTGGCCGCAGAAATAAAAATCCTTGGTCAGCGGATCGCCGATCGGCCACTTGCAGGTGTGCTCGTTGAGCTGCAGCAGGCTGAGGCGCTTGTCCTCGGGAATGAAGAGTTCCTGGCTTGCCGGCGCGACATAGAGATCGGGCTCGATATCGGGCGTGATGGCCAGCGCCGTTGCACCCATGACCTGCGGGCGCGGCATGGACGGGCGCGGCTTGGCAGCAGCGGAAATAGTGCTGGCACCGGCAGAAATGCTGGGGCCTGCGGGACGGCGCGGCGCCTGACGCGGGGCGGGGCGGGCGCGCGGTGTGGTATTGGTGGGCTTGGCACGGGCAGAAAGTTTGAGGCGGTGCACCTTGCCGATGACGGCATTGCGCGTGACGCCTTCGCCCAACTCGCCGGCGATCTGGCTGGCGCTGAGGCCCTCCATCCAAAGCTTCTTAAGAAGCTCGACGCGCTCGTCGGTCCAGCCATTCGATTGCGCTGAGGTAACCATCGTCAACTTAGAATCCTTTTCTGTGCCGCCAAAGTGGCCTGGCAGCCTTTTCGACTCTACAGCTCGTATGCTGAGTGGGTCCGCCACACGATATCTCGTGTTCCCCAACGGGTTAGACACTACGCCATGGCAGGAATCGGGATCAAGAGTCGGGGGCATTTTCCCCCCAAAAATCAGTGGTTAATTTTTCGCTAACAATCAATGAGTCAAATCAGGCACTTGGGCCGGAGAGCGTTGACTTCTCGGGTGAAAAACGCCTAATTCTTCCCGCGAAACGCGCTGCCAAGGGGGCGCGTTTTTGATTTGTGTGGCAGCTTTGCCACGGTTTTGCATACCACCCTCCCGAACCTGAAAGGGGAGCCTCCCATGTCTGCGCTCTATGGCACCTACGCCCGTTCCGAACTCTCTTTCGAGCGCGGCGAAGGCATGCGCCTTTTTGACCAGCATGGCCGAGAATATCTCGACTTTCATTCGGGCGTTGCCGTGAATGCCCTGGGTCATTCCGACCCGCACCTGGTAAGCGCGCTCAAGGCTGCCGCCGACAAGGTGTGGCACACGGCCAATACCTTCACCATTCCCGAGCAGGAACGGCTGGGCCAGCGGCTGGTCGATGCTACCTTTGCCGACTCCGTCTTCTTTACCAATTCGGGTGCCGAGGCGCTCGAATGCGCCATCAAGACGGCCCGTCACTATTTCTGGGCCAAGGGCCAGGCCGACCGCTATGAAGTGATCGCCTTTACCGGCTCCTTCCACGGCCGGACCCTGGGCACGATCGCGGCCGGCGGCAATCCGGACTACCTGCAGGGCTTTGGGCCCGCAACGCCAGGCTTCAAGCACGCGACCCCCGGCGATCTCGATAGCGTCAAGGCGCTGATCTCGCCCCAGACCTGCGCCATCCTCATCGAGCCCGTGCAGGGCGAGGGCGGCGTCACCGCCATGTCGAGCGAGTTCATGCAGGGCCTGCGCGCCCTTTGCGATGAGCACGACATGCTGCTCATTCTCGACGAAGTGCAGTGTGGCTTTGGCCGCACCGGCCGCTTCTTTGCCTATGAGTGGTCGGGGATCACTCCCGATATCGTGGCCGTGGCCAAGGCTATCGGCGGCGGCTTCCCGCTCGGTGCGTGCCTGGCCAAGGGCGATGTCGCCGCATCCATGGTGCCGGGCACGCATGGCTCGACCTATGGCGGCAATCCCCTGGCGACGGCCGTCGGCAATGCCGTGCTCGACCGTATCCTCGCCCCCGGCTTCATCGACAATGTCAACGCCATGGGCCAGCGCCTCAGCTGGCACCTGCAGCAGCTGGCGCAGAAATATCCCGATCACGTGCTCGAACTGCGCGGCAAGGGCCTGCTGGCCGGCATCAAGATAGCAACGCCCGTGCGTGACATGGTGACCCGTCTGCGCGACGACCACCACATCCTGACCATGAGCGCCGGCGACAACGTGCTGCGTCTCCTGCCGCCCCTGATCGTCTCCGAGGCCGATATCGAATTGGCCATGGAAAAGCTGTCTGCCGCCTTCGACGCCATCGAGGCGGAAGCGGCAGCCGCTCCAGCGGCGAGCTGATTGTCATGTTGACGTTTTATCACTTTGGGCGTCGCCGACGCGGTTTGTTCCCTCCGCCCTGCTGAGGCCGGGTGCCTTCCGGATACCTTATCCACTTCCGGGAGGCAGGCCCTTGGGGCAGAGTGCATAACTGCGGCTGCGGCCGCTACAATTTAATAAGCGTCAAAAAAGGAACCCGGCCCATGTCAACGACCGGTACCCCCAGGCATTTTCTTTCCATCGATGATTTTTCCTATGCCGAACTGCGCGGCATGCTTTCCCAGGCAGGCGCGCTGAAGGCACGCCTCAAGGACGGCGATCGGCCACTTCTCCTCAAGGACAAGGTGCTGGCCATGATCTTTGAGCGTCAGTCGACCCGTACCCGCGTTTCCTTCGACGTCGGCATGCGCCAGCTCGGCGGCGAGACCATCATGCTTTCCGGCCAGGAAATGCAGCTGTCACGCGAAGAGACCCTCGCCGATACCGCCAAGGTAATGAGCCGCTATGTCGATGCGATCATGATCCGCATCCTCAGCCATGCCGATCTGCTTGAGCTTGCAGAGGGCGCCACGGTGCCTGTTATCAACGGCCTGACCCGTCGCGCGCATCCGTGCCAGATCATGGCCGATCTCATGACCTTTGAAGAGCACCGCGGCAATATCAAGGGCGCCAAGGTCGCCTGGGTTGGCGACAGCAACAATGTGCTGCACTCCTGGGTCAACGCGGCCGAGCTGTTCGAATGCGAGCTGACCATTGCCGTGCCGGACGAATATTCGCCCGAAAAGGACCTGATGCAGGACATCAACCGGGCCGGCAAGTACGTAAAGCTGATCGAGGACCCGCGCGAAGCCGTCGAGGGTGCCGATCTCGTCATCGCCGACACCTGGGTGTCCATGGGCGACGTCGATGCCGCCGAGCGCCGCCGGGTCTTGAAACCCTATCAGGTCAATACCAATTTGATGGGCTTGGCTGATAAGAACGCCCTGTTCATGCACTGCCTGCCCGCCCATCGCGGCGACGAGGTGACCGACGAAGTGATCGATGGTCCCCAGTCGGTAGTGTTCGACGAGGCCGAAAATCGCCTCCATGCCCAGAAAGCCATTTTGTGCTGGGCCTTCGGGGTTGAAACGAACTAGGCGCGTTCTCGCGCCGCCGTTCCTCGCAAAACAAAGTCATCCCCGCGAAAGCGGGGATTTCCGCTTTGGCGGACATAGTGGCTTGGCGGGAATGGTGAGTGGCGCGTTTCGCTCCCGGGGCGTAGCCTCACCCGAAAGCCTGATTGAATGACGACGGAACCGACGACCATGACTGACAGCTTCCTTTCCGCCATGGGCCTCGATCGCCCCGAGACCGGCGACGATGCCGTGGTGCCCTTCACCCTCGAAAAGCTCGATACGCGCGGCCGCATCCTGCATCTTGGCGCCTCGCTCGATGCCATTCTCTCGCGCCACAATTATCCCGCCCCCGTTGCACGCCTCCTCGGCGAAGCCGTGGTGCTGACTGCGCTTATCGGTTCGTCGCTGAAGTTTGAAGGCCGGCTGATCATGCAGACCCAGACCGATGGTCCGGTGAACCTGATCGTCGTCGACTTCGAGGCGCCCGATGGCATGCGCGGCTATGCCCGCTTCGACCACGACATGGTGGTCAAGGCGGCCGAAGAAGGCCGCACGAGCCCGGCCGACATGCTCGGCAAGGGGCACCTTGCCATGACCATCGACCAGGGGCCGCATACCGAGCGCTATCAGGGTATCGTCGCTCTCGACGGCAATAGCCTTGAAGAGGTGGCGCATACCTATTTCCTGCAGTCTGAGCAGATCCCGACCCAGGTGCGCCTGGCCGTGGCGCAGATGTCGGTCAAGGGCGATCATCGTCCGCGCTGGCGCGCCGGCGGCATGCTGATCCAGCATCTGCCCGAAAGCGGTATTGCCCGCATGGCCGACCTGCCGGGCGATGGCGATTTCGACAATCCCGAGACCCGGGACCCCGCATTCAAGGAAGCCGATGGCTGGACCGAGGCCCGCGCCATGCTTTCGACCGTTGCCGATGTCGAATTGGCCGATCCCGACGTCTCGCCCGAGCGGCTATTGTTCCGTCTCTATCACGAGACCGGCGTCCGGGTGTTTCCGGCGCTGCCGCTCGAAGAGCGCTGCACCTGCTCGGCCGGCCGGATCGAGGAAATGCTGGCCAACAACTTCTCGGACGAGGAGCGGGCCGACATGGCAGTCGATGGGGAAATTGAAGTCGTTTGCGAGTTTTGCTCGGCTGCCTACCGATTTAATCCGCATCAGTTCCATGTAAAGCACTAAATGCCACGCATGCCGGACATCGAAGAACTCGATTTCCGGCATGCCGCTTGCAAATATTTTCGACCCTCGGCAAAATTGCTGCTCTGAAGCAAGCGGGGGACTGCTTCCTTTGAACGCCGACCTGATGTCTACCATCGAGACCTTGCAGGGGCAGGAGAGCCCCGAGGGTGTTCGTGCGGTCGTACTCGCCACTATACGCGACTATGGCTTCGAAAAATTCATCATATCGGGCCTCCCTGATCGAGGGGTCGACGTCCGGCCTTTCGTGCTGCTCTCGGGTTGGGACCCGGAATGGTATCAACGCTATACCGGCCTGGGCTACGTTCATCTCGACCCGGTGGCGCGCAATTGCTTCACCACGACTTTGCCTTTTGACTGGTCGTCGGCTCCCTATGACCGCGAAGCCGATCTGCCGGCGGCGCGGGTTATGGACGAGGCGCGTGATTTCGGCATGGATCAGGGTTTCTGCGTGCCGGTGCATCTCGAAGGGGGCATGCAGGGGGTCGTTTCCCTCGTCGGTCGCACCGACTGGCTCAACGAGAAAGAGCGTCTCGAATTGCACATGCTGGCGCTCTACGCCCATGGGCGGCTGCGCTTTCTCAATACGATGGGCGTCGACGGCCGGCGTCGCGCGATCACCCCGCGCGAAGCGGAAGTGCTCAAATGGGTCGCCATCGGCAAAACGGCCTCCGAGATCGCCGATATTACCGGGCTGAGCGCCCGAACGGTCAATCAGCATTGCGAGAATGCGCAGAAGCGTCTGGGCACCAATAATCGCCTGCATACGGTGGTCGAAGCGATCCGCCACAAGCTCATCGCGCTCTAGCTGTCACGGCCAGAACTGGTAGCGGCCAGCAGCGGGTTCAAGACCGTTCTGTTTTAAGCTTTCATACTGACACGAAAGGAAATTCTGACACCGAATCCCCAAAAAACGGCGCGCTATTGTGCCGTGAACTTCCCGCGACGCTATTGGGAGATTTCCTGATTTCCGATGCTTGCGGGACCGTGCCAAATGCATGCGCTGTGCAGGCTGCTTTGGGGGCAAGGTGATGCAAGTGCATATCGTCCGAGCGCCGGTGAGCGAGGGGATGCGTCCCCTGATGGAGGAGAATTACCGCCTAAGACACAAGATTTTCGTTGAGCTGCAAGGCTGGGACGCTTTGCGGCGTTCGGATGGTCGCGACGTCGATGCGTTCGACAACGAGGATGCCACTCATATCCTGGTGACGGATGGTGGCGAACTCGTTGGCGGCTCGCGCGTGACCCCGCTCAACAAACCAAACTTGCTGCAGACAGTCTTCAACGGTCTTTTGCATGGATCACTCCCCGCCGACCCTTCGCTTGGGGCCGATTGGACGCGCTTTTATGTGCGACCCGATCGACGCGAAGGTCGGAGGCGCTCACCGGAGTCTGCAGCCCTTTTCTGCGCGATGATGGAATATGCCCTCGCCGAGGGCTTTTCCTTCGTCACATTCGTTTCCTCGCTGTCCATGGTGGAGCACGGCTCCAGCGTGGGCTGGAGGATTACCCCGCTCGGGGCCCCCGCCACGGTCGACGGCAAGGCCACTGTCGCCGCCTGGATCGAGGTATCCGAGCAGGCCCTGTACAATGTGCGGCGGGCCACCGGGATGAGCGGAGCGCTCATCCCGGCCTCTGCGCTGCGACGGAGACAGCTCGGGGCGATATCGGCCTGAGGCCGCGCCATGCCGCGTGCCTTCAAACTCATGCAAGCCATCGTTGGGCCGGACGGCGACGAAGCCGTGGCGAGGCGCCTGCTCGAAGATGCCTTGCTGACCGACGTCGATCCGCTGTTGCATGCGGCTTTCTCGCTCAATATCGACATCAACACCGCGCTCGAGCGCGCGGCCGTATCCTTGGGCCTTGCCTATTTCGAGACCGTGCCAGCGGGCAGCCGCTCGGCGGGCTCGCTGCGCCTCGAACGCCTCGCCGACGTGCATTTCGTCCGGGCGACGACCCTTGGCGAAGAGGTCGCCTATGCCGCGCCCGATTTTAACGGATTGATGCGCCTTGGCGCGGTCAACGATACGGATCCCGCCCTGACCCGCAGACTCTGTATCGTCCCTTCTGCGGCGCTTCGACAATATCTCGCCAGTGTCGCGGCGCCGGATTTGCTGGTGGCGGCAAGACAGGCGCTGGTGCGCAACTGGCCGACAGCGACTGCCGGCCTCGAGCTGACTTTGGCTGTTCGTATTGGCTTTGCCGCGGCAGTCATGCTGCTGGTCGTCACGCTTTTGGCGCTGCCTTTCCTCGCGGCTGCCTGGTTGATGCCGGTTTGGGCCACCATCATGTTGCTGCCGGCTCTCGTGCGCCTCACTGCTTTTTTCATGCCCAACCGGGCGACGGCGCCCGAAGAACGCGTCGATGCGCAGGACTTGCCGATCTATTCGGTACTCGTGCCGCTGCGCGATGAAGCCGAGATGGTCGAGCAACTCTCCCGCGTCCTCGGAGGGCTCGACTATCCCGGCCATCGCCTCGACATCATTTTTGTCGTCGAGCAGCGCTCGCCGAAAACGGTGGAGGCCGTCCGCCGGCACCTGGGCAATGCGCGCTTCTCGCTGGTCGAAGTGCCGCACTCCATGCCGCTGACCAAGCCCAAGGCGCTCGATTTCGCGCTGCCCTTCTGTCGCGGCGAGTTCGTCGTCGTTTTCGATGCCGAGGACCGTCCCGAGCCGGGTCAATTGCGGCAGGTGGTCAACCAGTTCCGTCGGGCGCCGCATCTCCATTGCATTCAGGCCCGCCTTGTCATCGCCAATGGGGGCAAGGGCGGGTTGCCGGCGCTCTTTGCCGGCGAATATGCGGCGCTCTTTTCGGTCTTCCTGCCGGCCCTCGGTCGTTGGGGCGTGGTGATGCCGCTGGGCGGCACCTCCAATCACTTCCGCCTTGCGAGCCTCCGCGCCGTCGGGGGCTGGGACGCCTACAATGTCACCGAAGACGCCGATCTCGGCGTACGTCTGGCTCGACGGGGCTTTGCCTGCGGCACCAGCAGCGCCGCGACCCTCGAAGACGCGCCGGAAACTCTCAAGATCTGGATGGGACAAAGACGGCGCTGGATGAAGGGATGGATGCAGACGGTCATCGTTCATAGCCGTCATCCCCGGCAGTTGATCCGCGATCTCGGCTGGTGGCGCTTTGTCATTTTCGAAATCGTGGCGCTGGGCATGATCCTTTCGCCGCTCCTGCACACGGGCTTTCTGCTCGTCTGCATGGGCGCCATGGTCATGGGACACCTCGAATTGCTGCGGCTCGATCTCTGGACGGTAAGTTGCCTCTCGGTCTTCGTGCTGGGCTATGGCATCGCCTTTGCGCTGCAGATTCTGGGGCTGATCCGCACGGGGCAGGCGCGCCTGATCCCCATCCAGATCTTGCTCCCGGTCTATTGGATCGCCATGGCCTGGGCGACTTTGCGGGCTTTGCTCGATTTAACCCTAAAACCATTTCATTGGATCAAGACCGTGCATCGCCCCGTTTCTGACACCCGCCGCAGGCAGGTTGCCGCCGAATAGCGGGTCGTGCAGTGTGACGTGGTTGCAGGGGAGGCGAAGGCATGCGGCGCTTGGTGGCCAGTGTCGGTGGTGTGGGGCTCGCGGTGATGCTGAGCCAGTTCCCCGAATATGCGCAGCAATATACCCAGCGCCTCGGTGGCGCCGTGGACGAGCTGCGCGTGGTGACCGAGGATTTCGACCGCGCCGCCAATGATGCCGGTCTCGACCGCAGCGGGGCCCTGCAGCGCTATCAGGCCTCGAGCGACGATTTTCTTGCTGACCGGGGCGAGAGCATGGAGCGCACCTTCGTGCGCTACGACCTCCTGAGCGATACCCTGCGGAAAATTCAGGGCGCCGATCCCATCGAGCGCTTCAAGAACCTGCCGTCCTTCCTCGATACCGATATCGGCCGTCGCACGCTCGAAAATTACCAGCCCGCTGTGCCTGTCACCATGGAAGGGCTCTTTTATGCCGCCGGCGGGTTCGGGGTGGGCTACCTGGTTCTCTCCGCGCTTATCCGCTTCTGTGCGCTGCCATTTCGGCGTCGGCGCTACGTCTATCGTTCATAAGACATAAACATACCTTTATATCCCTGGTTGAATGCGGGAGCGTGCTTGCGTATAGGAAGAGCAAGAAAAAATTCTTCCGGAGACCGAGCATGACCCGTCAACCGACCGACTACGCGGTCAGGGACATTTCACTGGCCGAATTCGGCCGCAAGGAAATCCAGATCGCCGAGATCGAAATGCCGGGCCTGATGGCAATCCGCGAGGAATATGCCGCGGCCCAGCCGCTCAAGGGCGCGCGCATTGCCGGCTCCCTGCACATGACCATCCAGACCGCCGTGCTCATCGAGACGCTGGTCGCCCTCGGCGCCGAAGTCCGCTGGGTCTCGTGCAACATCTTCTCGACCCAGGACCATGCTGCTGCGGCAATCGCCGCCGCGGGCATTCCGGTCTTCGCCCACAAGGGTGAGACGCTGGAAGAATACTGGGATTTCACCGACCGCATGATGGACTGGGGCAATGGCCTCACCCCCAACATGATCCTCGACGATGGCGGCGACGCCACCATGTACATCCTCAACGGCGCCAAGGCCGAGAAGGACATTTCCGTTCTCGCCAAGCCCGGCAACGAGGAAGAGGAAATCTTCTTCGCGACCATCAAGCGTCGCCTCGAAAAGAGCCCAGGCTTCTTCGCCAAGATCCGCGACGCCATCCGCGGCGTTTCGGAAGAAACCACCACGGGCGTGATGCGCCTCTACCAGCTGCACGCCAAGGGCGAGCTGCCGTTCCCGGCCATCAACGTCAATGACTCGGTGACCAAGTCCAAGTTCGACAACAAGTACGGCACCCGTGAATCGCTCGTCGACGCCATCCGTCGCGGCACCGATGTGATGCTAGCCGGCAAGGTCGCCATCGTTTGCGGCTATGGCGATGTGGGCAAGGGTTCGGCTGAATCGCTGCGTGGCGCCGGCGCCCGCGTGCTCGTCACCGAAGTCGACCCGATCTGCGCCCTGCAGGCCGCCATGGAAGGTTTTGAGGTCGTCACCCTCGAGGAAGCAGCGCACCGCGCCGACATCGTCGTCACCGCCACGGGCAACCGTGACGTCTTGATGGTTGACGACATGCGCAACCTCAAGGACATGGCTATCGTCTGCAATATCGGCCACTTCGACAACGAAATCGACGTTCTTGGCCTGCGCAACTTCAAGTGGACCAACGTCAAGCCGCAGGTTGATCTCATCGAACAGCCCAACGGCAAGCGCCTGATCCTCCTCTCCGAAGGTCGCCTCGTGAACCTCGGCAATGCCACGGGTCACCCGAGCTTTGTCATGTCGGCCTCGTTTGCGAACCAGACGCTCGCCCAGATTGAACTCTGGACCCAGGGCGAAAAGCTCGAAAAGAAGGTGCACGTTCTGCCCAAGCACCTCGACGAAAAGGTCGCCGAACTGCACCTGGCCAAGCTCGGCGCCAAGCTGACCAAGCTGACCAAGACCCAGGCCGACTATATCGGCGTCAGCGAAAACGGCCCGTTCAAGTCGAACGAATACCGCTACTGATCCCCCGGGGATTGATTTGGAAGAGGGGCTCGCTGCGGCGGGCCCCTTTTTCTTTGGGCTCTACCTGAGGACGAATCGGGCGCGGCAATTTGCCTGCGCTGCGCCGGAAACCCCGCGCGTCCAGCCGCAATTGGCGCGAATGGTTAACAAATCGTTTCTAGTTCGTTCTCGGTCAAGCGCTTCCTTCGCGCTTTGCCCGCAAAGCACAGCCATAAGGACTCTTTTTCCCGATTCCATGCATCGCTATGGTGGGGCGAATCGGTTGGCGGGGGACACGCGACCGGCTCGGGGGCTCCAGGAAATCCGCAAGCGGATTCCCGCGTTGGCGTCTCTTTCATGTGCACGCGTACCGGCGTTCCGCCGGACTTGCAGCGAAACATAAGAAGCGAGGGTAGTCTATGGCGCCGGATCACTTCCGGAAGCGTTGGGGATTCGCAGTTATTGCGTCTGCTCCACTCACCCTGATGACGGCTGTCCCAGCCTTCGCACAGGGCGCTTCTACGGCAAATCTGGGCGGTATAGTTCACGTCGCGGTGGTGCTTGGCGCGGGCGGTTTTGCCCTCGTCGCCGTCACGGCGCTGCGCCGCATCCTGCGCGAGGGCCGGCTGGCCCAGCGCAAGGCCAATGCCCAGATCGCCGATCTGCGCTCCCAGGTCGATGACTACGAAAATCTCATCGGCGGCAGCCGCGAGCTGACCGTCATCTGGCCCGAACAGCCGGGCCTGCAGCCGCGCCTTCTGGGCCAGGCCGCCGCCGTTCTGCCGCCCGGGCGCCAGCCGCAAAGCGTGATGAATTTCGACACCTGGCTTTCGGGCAGCGAAGCCGATCGCCTCGCCTCGCTCGTTGAAAAGCTGCGCGTCGAGGGCCGTCCCTTCAGCGCCAGCGTCAGCGCGCTCGATGGCCGCCTGATCCGCGCCACTGGCTGGCTGGCCGGCGGTGGCGCCGCCATCCGCCTGCGTCCCGCTTTCCTGCAGCCCGAAGCCGATACCGGCGCCCGCACCACCGATGATCGCGACAGCGTCCTGGCGCTGCTCAGCCTTCTCAACAAGCCGGCCTTCCTGCGCGATGCCGGCGATCGCCTCGTTTATGTCAACGACGCCTATCTCGAGCTCTGCCGCGTGCTCGGCAAGCCGGTCAGCCCCGATACGCCAGCCGAGCTGCTCGATACCAAGCAGTTGCAGGCGCATCTGGCCGATTGCCGCAATAGCGACGAGCCGGTGCGCCAGCCGGTTACACTCGGCAAGGCCGGTCAGTTCGAACTGGTCGACGTGCCGGTTTCCGAAGGGCGCGCAGGCTATTTCAGCCCCCTTGCCAAGAGCGATGCGGAAGTGGCCGGCGAAATCGGCTTTGCCCACATTGCCGGCATCATCGATGCGCTCGCTACCCCCATCGCCATCTTCAATGCCCGCCGCGAACTCGTGCAGTTCAATCCGGCCTATGCCGCGCTCTGGAACCTTGATCGCAAATTCCTGACACCGGGCCTCGACGAGCGCGCCATTCTCGACAAGCTGCGCACCGAGGGCATGCTGCCCAATCAGGTCGACTACCACACCTGGCGCGCCAAGCACCTCGAGAGCTACAGCCGCAAGGCCCCATTCGAGGCCGACCCCTGGCATCTGCCCGATGGCCGCACCGTCAAGGTGATCTCGGCACCAGCCGGGACCCAGGGCGGCGTCATCTATGTCTTTGAAGACCTGACCGAGCGCCTCGAGCTGGAATCGGCCAACAAGGCCATGACCAATGTGCAGCGCGAAACCATCAACGCGCTCTCCGAGGCCGTGGCCGTGTTCGGCACCAATGGTCGCCTGACCCTGTCCAACCCGCGTCTCTCCGCGCTCTGGAAGCTGCCGATGGGCACGCTCGGCGCCAATCCGCATATCGACCAGATCGCTGACGCCTCGGGCCAGGTGCTGCAGGATGGCGCCAAGATCTGGCACGATCTCAAGCGCAACATCATCGACCTCAACCCCACGCGCACCGACAAGGCCGGCCGCATCGAGCGCACCGATGGGCGCCTGCTCGACTATGCCACCACCCGCCTGCCGGATGGGCAGACGATGATGACCTTCCTCGATGTCACCGAAAGCGCCAGCTATTCCAAGGTCCTCAAGGAACGCAACGACGCGCTGGTCACCGCCGACCGCCTCAAGGACGCGTTCGTCGAAAACGTCTCCTATGAACTGCGCAGCCCCCTGACCAATATCATCGGCTTTGCCGATCTGCTTGCCGGCACCGAAGGCGACAGCCTCAACGAGCGCCAAAAGGCCTATATCGAATATATCCGCGCCTCGTCGGTGACGCTGGGTGTGCTCATCGACAACATCCTCGATCTCGCCTCGGTCGATGCCGGCATTGCCGAACTCAATCCCGAAGCGCTCAATGTCTCGGTGCTGATCGACAAGGCCCGTGCCGGCCTTTCCGCCAGCTTCCCCGAGGTGTCGGGCAATACCACCAATCTCGTCGTCGATATCGAGCCCAACCTGCCCGAATTCATCGCCGACGGTACCCGCATCGTGCAGGTGCTCTATAACCTCCTTTCCAATGCGGCCCGCTTCTCCCCGCCCGGCGGCCAGATCCGCCTTTCGGTCAGCCATCGTGCCGATCGCATGCTCTTCGTCATCGAAGACGAAGGCCCGGGCCTGACCGACGAGCTGCGCTCCGCCATTCTGACGCGCCTTGATACGCCGAGCGCCGGTGGGCGCCTGCGCGGCGCCGGTCTCGGGCTCTCGATCGTGCGCACCTTCGTCAATCTCCATGGCGGCACGATCTCGGCCGAACAACGCGAGGCGCGCGGCAGCCGCATCATCGTCAATCTGCCGCTCAACAGCGCGCTTGCCGGCGTCGCCGAGTAAATGCAGCGCTTTCTCCCCGACGACGACGCGACGCTGGCCTTCGGCAGCGAACTGGCAAGCCTCCTGCAACCAGGCGATATCGTCAGCCTCGAAGGGGAACTGGGGGCCGGAAAATCGGCTTTGGCCCGCGCCACCATCCGCGCTCTCGCCGGGGATCCCGAACTCGAAGTGCCTTCGCCGACCTTTGCCCTGGTGCAGCCCTATGACACGCCGCGCGGCCCGGTGCTGCATGCCGATCTCTACCGGCTGGGCGATGCCGCCGAGGCCGACGAACTGGGCCTTCTCGACAATCCCGATGGTTTCGTGCTCGTTGAATGGGCCGAACGCGCCGCGCATGTCGCCGACGCCGCCACCGTGACCATTGCCCTTGCCATCCCTCCGGGCGGGCTCGGGCGCAATCTGGTCATGACCCGCCGCTAGGCGCTCAATTACTCTGGCCACATGCGTTCATCTTGCCGCGAACAGCGTCGCTTCCCCTCAATAGCGCGAGGGAGCGCCGCACCGAATGGAGCGTCGCTTTGCCAGATGTTTACCAAGCGTACAATTGCAGGCTGTCGGTAAGGAACTGGTCAATTTCAACGCTCTAGTGTGATCTGCGGCGACCAGTACTGGTCCAGGTAGGCATATGGGCGACATGGTTTTCGGCGGAGGGCGGCAAAAGCAAAGGGACTGGCGGCGGACGAGTTTCCTGCCGGCCCTATTGGCGTTCGCCATCGTCGTCGTTGCGGGTGTCGTACTAGACCGTCAGACGGAAACCATCAGCCAGGAACGCGCCCGCGCCGAGGTGCTGGGTCGCATCTCGATGGTCCGGGCCAAGCTTGAAGGTCATGTCGCCAGCAACGTGCAGCTCGTGCGAGGCCTTGTCGCCGTTGTCGCGACCGAGCCCGACATGGATCAGGCACGTTACGAGGCCCTGGTCAGCAATCTTATCGAAGAAGACAGTCAGCTGCGCTCCGTTGCGGCGGCCCCCAACCTGGTCGTCCGCATGACCTTTCCTCGCGAGGGCAATGAAAAGGCCATTGGTCTCGACTACCGGCGTGCGCCTGGCCAGTGGGAGGCCGTGCAGCAAGCCCTCTTTACCGGGAAGATGGTTCTGGCCGGCCCGATGGAGTTGGTACAGGGCGGAGAAGCTTTCGTCGCGCGGTTCCCGGTTTATACCGATGACAAGGGCTGGCGGCGTCTCTGGGGTGTCATATCCGCCGTCATCGATGTCGATCGTCTCTACAGAGACAGCGGCCTCTACGACCCATCACTGGGCGATCTCGAAATATCCATCACCGGCAGCGACAGCCGTGGGCATGACGGGGACCGCTTTTTCGGCGAGAACCTTACCGCCCGCCAGCCTGTGCTTGTCACAGTGAGCTTGCCGAGCGGCAGCTGGCAAATTGCGGCCATACCCAAGACCGGCTGGCACTCGAATGCGTCCGTCCAGTGGCTTGTACGCCTGCTGATCGTCTTTGCAGGGTGCCTCATCATGCTGCCCTTCATCATTGCCGGTCGCATGATGGGCCAGCGCCACGCCTATATTGCCCAGCTGAGCGCCCGCGAGGCCGAGCTGACCGAACAGACCCAGCGCCTTAACCTGGCGCTAGAAACCTCCAAGGTCGGTCTGTGGGAACTGGACCTCGCAACGGGCGAGGAAGTCTGGGACGCCCGCACCAACGAAATCTACGGCATGTCCGCAGTATCCGGGTATCGCACCCACGACCACTGGCGAAAGGTCGTCCATCCGGAAGATCAGGCGCGGGCCGAGAAAGAGTTCCGCCAGTCCATCCGCAATGGCCGCTATGAATCGGACTATCGCGTCATCCGTCCGGACGGTTCACTGCGCCATGTCCGTTCCATCGGTGTGCTCTATGACGGATCTGGACGCGATGAGCGGGTCATGGGCATCAATTGGGACGTGACCGCCGACGTCGCACTCAGCGATGATCTGCGCCGCGCCAAGGCACTGACCGAGGCGCGCAACACCGAGCTAGAGGCGGCGCGCGTCCGCATTGAGCACAATGCCCTTCATGATAGCCTGACGGGCCTGCCCAATCGGCGTTACCTCGACGAAACGCTGCGCGCCAATGCAGCAGACGGCTTTGGTGGCGCCGGCACGATCGCACTGCTCCACATCGACCTCGACCGTTTCAAGCAGATCAACGACACCCTGGGCCACGCGGCGGGCGATGCCATGCTTATCCATGCCAGCACCGTGTTGCGCCGGTCCTGTCGAGAGACGGATTTCGTTGCCCGCATTGGCGGGGATGAGTTTGTCGTGGTGTCCAGCAATAGCCATGGCGAAGACGGGTTGGCGGCTCTGGCTGGCCGGCTTGTCGAAGCCATGCGCAAGCCCGTCTACCACGAAGGCCACGAATGTCGCTGCGGCGTTAGCGTCGGCATTGCCACGGCCGTGGTCCCCGAGATCGACGTCGAGCAACTGCTGATCAATGCCGATATTGCGCTCTACCGCGCCAAGGATCGCGGCCGCAATCGCTACGAGTTCTTCTCGGCAGCCTTGCAGGCCGAGGTCATCAATACCAAGCGCGTGGCCGACGAAATCCTCAAGAGCCTCGAATCTCAGGATTTCATCGCGCACTACCAGCCCCAGTTCTGCGCCAAGACGCTCGACGTGGTCGGTGTCGAGGCCCTGGCGCGCTGGCGCCACCCCACCCTTGGCCTGCGTGCGCCCGACGCTTTCATGAACATCGCCGAAGAACTCAGTGTCGTCGCCGCCATCGACCAGTCCATCCTCGGTCAGGCTCTTGCCGATCTCGAGCGCTGGGACCGCCTCGGCATCGGCGTGCCGCGCGTTTCGGTCAACGTCTCGCAGCGGCGCCTTCATGACGAAAACCTCGTCTCGACGCTGCGCTCGATGGATATTGCCGATGGCCGCATTGCGTTCGAGCTGGTGGAGTCCATCTATCTCGACGAAAGCGACGGCGTCATTGCCTGGAACATCGAGCAGATCAAGGCGCTCGGCATCGATGTCGAAATCGACGACTTTGGCACTGGCTATGCCTCGATCGTCTCGCTGCAAAAGCTGCATCCGCGACGTCTCAAGATCGACCGGCAATTGGTCGACCCGATCATCACCGAACCCAGCCAGCGCCGGCTCGTGGCCTCCATCGTCGATATCGGCAAGGCCATGGATATCGAGATCGTCGCCGAAGGCGTCGAGACCATGGAACACGCCAAAATCCTGCGCGATCTCGGTTGTGACATTCTCCAGGGCTATGCCTTTGCAAAACCCATGTCGCGCGAGGCGCTCGAAGCCTTCCTCGGCGAACAAAGCTGGCGCCGCGCCAGCTAGAACAGGCGACAAGGCCCGCGAATTTCGCTAAACCCCTCCGTCTATCTTGTATGGAACGGTTCTGGGGGAGATCGGAAATGGCGCTGGGCAGGAAATTCGGGCTGGGTGTGGTCGGCGCCGGCATGGCGGCAAAGCCGCACGCATTGGCGCTCAATGCCCTCAAGGATCGGATCGAGGTGCGTGGCGTCTGGCGGCGCGATCCAGCCTCGCTCAAGGAATTTTGCGACCTCTATGATTTCCCGGCGGCTCAGAGCTACCAAGCCATGCTCGCCGACCCCAATCTTGACGCAGTGCTGATCCTCACCCCGCCCAATGCCCGCGAGGCGCTCGTTGAAGCCGCTGCCGCCGCCGGTAAGCACGTTCTGATGGAAAAGCCCGTCGAACGCACGACCGCCGCCGCCACCCGCATCGTCGAAACCTGTGACAGGGCAGGGGTGACGCTGGGCATCATTTTTCAGCACCGCTTCCGCGCCGCCTCCAAGGCGCTGGCGGAAAGGGTCGCCAGCGGCGAACTCGGAAGGCTCTTTGCCGCCCATCTCGTCGTGCCGTGGTGGCGCCCGCAGCAGGGCTACTATGACAAGCCGGGCCGCGGCAGTTTCGCCCAGGATGGCGGCGGTGTTCTCATCACTCAGGCGATCCATTCGCTCGACCTGATGCTGAGCCTCACCGGCCCGGTCAAGGCCGTCACCGCGCTCGCTGCGACCACCGGTTTCCACCAGATGGAAACGGAAGACTTCGTTGCCGGCGGCCTCGAATTCGCCAATGGCGCCGTGGGTGGCCTGATGGCCACCACGGCCTTCTTCCCCGGCGGCGCCGAAAGCATCAGTCTCAATTTCGAGAAAGCCAGCGCAACGCTGGCCGGCGGCAATCTCAACCTAAAATGGTTTGACGGGCGCGAGGAAAATATCGGCGAGGCCAGCAATTCGGGCGGCGGCGCCGACCCCATGGCCTTTCCATTCGATTGGCACATGGCCCAGATCGCCGACTTTGCCGATGCCGTCGAGGCAGGGCGACAGCCCGTTTCCACCGGGCATTCGGCGCTTGCCGTGCACAAGCTCATCGACGCGCTGATTGCCTCCTCGCGCGAAGGCCGCCGCGTCAGCGTTTGACCGTTTCCTCGCTGGCGGGACGCCCCTTGGCGGCCTCTCCGCCCTTGGCCGGCCAGCGCCCGCCAACGGTGTCGGCGACATAGGCGCCACGCGCGCCCATGGGCCGTGGCGCACCGCTGGTTGAATCCACCGTCGTCTGGTGCTCGATTTCCGAATTGAGCGCCGCGCCCAGAATGACGATGGTCACGGAAAGCCAGATCCAGCTCAAAAGACCGATCAGCGCGCCGAGCGAACCATAGGTGGCGTTGTAGTTGGAGAAATTGGCCGCATACCAGGAAAAGCCGGCCGACATCGCGACGATGCCAAAAGTGGCAAACAGCGAACCCGGCGTGATCCAGCGCCAGCGCGCCTCCGCCCGGCTCGGCCCCCAGCGATAGATGGCCGAGAGCGCGATGATGAGGCTCAGCATCATCATCCCATAGGAGCCGACGCGCACGAGCCATCCATAACCGCCCAGCGCCAGGGTCTGCAGCACCACCGGCACGATCAGCACCACGGTGAGGACAAGGATCAGGAGGGCCAGCGCCCCGAAGACGAAGACCAGGGCGAGAAGATTGATGGCGATGATGTTGCGCTTTTCAGCCTCGCCATAAACGACATTCATGGCCTCAAACAACGCCTTGATCCCCGCGCTCGCACCCCAGAGCGCCACGGCGAGCGAAATCACCAGCGCCAGTCCCAGCCCGCCATCGGTCTGGCTCGTCAGCCGCACCAATTG
>NZ_JAFKHD010000025.1 GCF_017307565.1 Devosia sp. | reverse complement strand
CGCCTCGGCCTCGACGCGCCGTTTCCAAAGCCGGTTGAAGTGAACGAACAACTCCTCGCCCCGAACCGCCGCCGCCGCGTGGGCCGAGGCCAGCACCGACGCCACCGAGCTGGGTGAGGCGCTGGGCGCCGTGCCCGACGTGAGCGACGCCGACCTGGCCCGGGTGGCGGCCACCCCCGACGACCTGCCCGAGGACTTCGACGCCAAGGTGGCCGCGGTCGACGCCACCGTGCAGATCACCGCCGCGTGCACGGCCGCACTGGCCGCCACCCAGGACCCGCCCGCCGATCCCGGCGACGGCATCGTCTACCAGCTCGCCCAGCTGGACCAGGACGAGCTCTGGGCGGCCTACGACGCGGCCATCGAGGCCCGCGCCGCCTACGAGGCCGAGCTGACCGACCGCGACGACGAGACCGACCCGCACACCGAGACGGAGATCGAGCTGGCCCACCGCGAGGTGGTCCGCTGCCAGCGGGAGGTCGACCGGCGCTTCCGGGCCGGCATCCTCGGCCCGTCCCTTCTCGCCGTCGGCGCCCTGCTCGGCGGCCACGCCATCTCCGTGCTGATCGGCATCCCGATGCTGATCGGCGCCGGCGCCCTCGGGTGGTGGCTGCTGGCCATCCCCCGCAAGGAGCTGGCCGCCGCAGAGCGCGAGGAGGAGATGGCGCTGGGCGCCGCCGACGCCGGGTCCTGGCTGGGCCTCCACCTGCGTCGCATCGACGACGTCATGCAGCCCAGCGACCGGGAGCGACTGGACTCCGCCGTCCACCGCCACGCCAACACCCGGCTCGACTGGGAGGAGCGCAGCGGCGGCACCTCGCTGGAAGCCGCCGGCGAGCGGCGCGACGCCATCGTCGCCTACGCCGCCGCCACCGACCCCAAGGTCCGCGGCGCGCGGGAGCGTGCGGCCGTCGAGGCGCTCCACGCGGCCAAGGAGCAGGAGCACGAGGCCCGCCTGGACCTGGCCGCCTGCCTCGCCGGCTACGGCCTGTCCCACGACGGCCCGAGCGACCTCGAGCCGGCCCAGATCCGGACCGTCCTCCAGCAGCGGGCCGCGGCCGGCCGCTTCGCCCGCAAGGCGCTGACCCTGCGCCAGCACCAGGCCCGGGCCACCGCCACCGGGGCCGCGCTGGATCGCCTGCTCTGCCAGCTCGGGTTCGACGACGGCGACCTGGCCGGCCGGCTGGAGCGAGCGATCGGCTCGGTCGAGGCCGCCCGCCGCCGCCGGGGCGCCGCTGCCGACACCCGGTCGCGCGACGCGCTGGAAGCGGAGATCGAGCAGCTCGGCCAGGCCGTCACCCGCCACCGCCGCCTCAGCTGGGACCTGACGCCGGACCCGACCGAGCCTCCTGCCGATCCGGCCGTCCAGATGGACCGGCGCCGGGTCCTCGCCGAGGAGCTGGCGCTGCTGCGCACCCCGGACCTGGCCGACGTCCAGCGCCGCGCCTCCCTGGCGGCCGAGCGGCCGCGGCCAGTTCGCGCGGACTCATCTTCCAAAAAGCCTCCGGCGGCAGTTTCAGCACGCCCAGCCCGAATTGCATGGCGTCGCGCCAGGGGAACGGTTTCATGCCGCCTCCCCAAACGTTGCCTGCAGCAGCCGCACCGCAATATCGGCCACCCCGCGCAATCCGCCCTCGACGCTCATCTGCGCCAGCTCATCGTCGGAAATGGCATTGCCACCCCCGCGCAGCCCCGCCCCAATGATCGCCGTCAGATCCCGCGCCGACACCTTTCCGCCGGCAAAGCGCTCGGCCAGCCCCGCCAGATCCCCGGCACCCAGCCGCGCCTCCAGCTCCGCCAGCGCCCCCAGCGTCAGGCAAAGCACTCTTGTCTCGCCCCCGATCTCGGCGGCGATCTCTCCACGATGAATATTTGCCATTGGTCCCTCAGATCGCCGCGAAGCTGACTTCCCCAGCGCTTTCCAGCGCCAGGTCAAACGTCACTTCGCCCGCATGATCGGCCGAAAATTCCAGCGCCACGATCTGGAACGGGCCTTCCACCGTGCCGAAATGCGGCAGGATGAGCTGCCAGTTGCGGATGGTCCCGGCAAAGAAAAGGCTCCGGATGAGCCCATCCGAAGCCTGATCCTTGAACACCCCCGAGCCCGAAAGCGAAGCCCGCTTCACCCCGCCACCGGCCAGCAGTTCCCGCCACCGCCCGGCGCTTTCCTGGTCCGTCGTATCAACGCTCGCCGCATTGAACGCCAGGCTGCGCGCGCGCAGACCCGCCACCGTCAGAAAACTCCCCGACCCCGTCTGGTCGAGTTTCAAGAGCATATCCTTGCCACTCTGGGCTGCCATTTTGTCCCTCGCTATTCGGTAAGAAACCGCAGCAAAACCGCCGCGCGCGCCTGCCCCGTCGCAGCGTCGATGACGGTTTCGGTTCGCACATGCTCGGCCAGCGTCACCACCAGCCCCGCCGGCACCAGACCCG
>NZ_JAFKHD010000317.1 GCF_017307565.1 Devosia sp. | reverse complement strand
GACGCTTGGCGCCCTGGACCGGCTGCTGGTGGCCCTCAAGGACGAAGTGGAGGGCGCCGGGTCATGAGGAAGTCCATCGCCGCCATCCATGTCGCCAAGAAGGAGTTGGGGCTCGACGACGATACCTATCGCGCGGCCCTCCTGCAGGTTACCGGCAAAGCGTCCTCGTCTGACATGACCGAAAAAGAGCGCCAGACCGTGCTCGAGCATTTCCGTTCGAAGGGTTTCAAAGCCTCTTCAACGGGCCGTCGAAAGCCTCTTGAAGGCAGGTTTGCGCCTAAGCTGCAGGCGCTCTGGATTGCAGGGTGGAACCTTGGCCTCGTGCGGGATCGGGATGATCGCGCCCTTATCGCCTTCGTGAAGCGCCAGACCGGCATCGATCATGTTCGCTTCCTCCGCCACGGGCAGGACGCCGTCAAAGCTATCGAAGGGCTGAAGGGCTGGCTGGAGCGCAGTGGCGGCGTTGATTGGGACGAGCACAAGGACCCTGCTGATTGTGTTCTTGCCGCGCAGATGCGGCGCTTGAAGGCCGCGCCCAGCGATGTCGGCTTCAGCATCCAGGCGAACAAGGAGGCCACGCCTGAAACCGTGCTGGCGGTAACCGACATCGCCAAAACCGCGTTGATGAACCTGCTCGGCGAGAAAATTCGCGCCTTGCCGGGCGGTGCCAAATGAGCCGGGTGCGCGTGAGTGACCATGCCGTTCTGCGTTGGCTTGAGCGGGTCGAGGGCGTCAATGTCGAAGGCATCCGGCGCCGGATCGCCGACGCGGTGCAACGCGGGGCCGATCTTCAGGCCACGGGGGTGCGGCTCGACGGGGTGACGTTCAAGTTGCAGTACAATCCAGGCGAGGCCGTGGTGACCACGACGCATTCGCCCTATGCCCGTGCTCATCTAGCCGAGCCCCGCCTTGACGCCGCCGAGCGGGAGCGGCTGCGGAGCGAAAGCTCACCCCTTGTCCTGCTCCGGTTCAGCGCGAGTGAAATCGCTGCCTCAATGGGCGTCGAGGCTGATTGATGGGCGAGCCGAGAGACATTGCCGTGCTGGAAGCCGCGGGCGTGAAAACGCCTGCGAACCTAGCCGTCTATGTCGATACGCTCGGCATCGATCTCGCCATGGACCTGTTCCTGGTCGCAGGCGGATCACAGATTTACCTCTCTCCGAAATCGAGCGATCGTGCGCTGGTCGCCCGCACCGTAGGCGCAGAGAATGCGTCGAGGCTTGCCGAAGCGGTCGGACAGAATTACATCAAGGTGCCGATCGCTCGGCAATGGGTCGCCAGGGTTCATTGGAGCCGTGGCACCAGCGTGAACGAAATTGCCCGTACCGTCCGGGCTGACATCGCCACAGTGCGCCGCTGGCTTGGCCCGGCCCCTCGCGAGCGTCTCAAGCAAATCCAGATGTCCCTATTCGTTGAGGATACCGACGCGCCTGCGTCGACGGATTAGCCCTCCGAACACTGCCAGATTGCTCCCATCGCGCGCGCCTGACTGGCGCGCATTTCGCAATGATGGGGCAATTCATGACCGACCCGTTTTACGTCTACCGCCCCGTGCTCGACTTGCTTGGCAAATCGGAAGGCACGGCCAAAGGACGCGGTTACAACGAAACCCTGGCCTATGGGGCTTATACGGGTGGGCATCGCAATCTCGTCACCATGACGCTGGCAGACATCGACGAGCTGCAGCGCGCCATGCTGGTGCATCCCGCGAACCGGCTGAACAGTTCGGCCCTCGGGCTCTATCAGATCGTGCGCAAGACCCGCGTCGAGATCGAGCAGAAACTCCGGCTTCGCCCCACGGACCTGTTTGATGAAGCGATGCAGGACCGCATGGCCTGCTACCTGCTCGGCAAGCGCGGTATCGATCAGTGGCTGGCCAAGACCATGTCCGATGTCGAAATTCTCAATTCCCTCGCGAAGGAGTGGGCGTCGCTCCCGACTTCGAAAGGTATCGGCCACTACAACGGCCAGCGTGCCAGCGTTTCGGTCAGCGAGGTGCTCGACGCCCTGGCACAGGTGCGGCAGCGCCGGGGGGCGACCAGTTCTCAGCTGCGCCCCGTTGAGCAGGCAAAGCCCGCTCCTGCACCAAAGCCGTCGCCACCGCCTGCGAACCAGAATACGGCACCGACCAAAAAGGGCGGCTGGTGGGCAGCCATCCAGGCTCTGTTCGGGGGGCGTTCGAAGTGAGCGTCGTCGGAACTTTCATCGGTGGCATCGCTACCCGCATCGGCGCCGAGATGATCGGCAAGGTGCTTGGGGAACGGTTCGGCCCTGCCAGTGGGCAGCTTGCGGAAGTCGTGATCGGCGAAGTTGCTAGCCGGCTGGGCGTCTCTCCGGACGATGTACCCAGCATTGACTTCCCACGGGTCGAAACGGCCGTGGCTGAGGTCGAAGCGCAGATGCCTGAAGTTATAGCCCTCTGGGCGCGCGGCATCGACGGGCAGTTTGCCTTGCTGCAGGCGGAACAGAGCGAGGGCGGTTGGGTGAGCGCCTGGCGGCCGGGCTGGATGTACCTCCTCGGCCTCATGTGGGTCGTTCGTCTCCTCGTGGTGCCGTTCCTCGACAGCACGGGGGAGACCAACCTCGCCGAGGCGATGCCGGCCGAAATCATGCTGACCCTGACCGGTTGGTTCCTTGCCCTCTACATGGGCGGCCATACGATCAAGTCACTGGGCGGCAATGCCATCGATGCGGTCAAGGCCTGGCGCGAGGGCGCTCGCAAGTGAGTGATACCGGTAAACTCGCAATGGAATTGGCTGAGGCGCGTGTCGAGCAGGAGCGGGACGCGTCCGTGGCACGTGCACGGGCGAGCCTGCCGAGCGGCGGGGGCTATCCCTTCTGTTCGTGTGGCAACCCCATCCCCGAGGCCCGCAGGCTAGCGCTGCCGGGTGTCACCTCCTGCATTGAGTGCGCCAAGGCGCGGGAATCTCGGGGGCGTCGCTGATGCTGGATGAAATCAAGTCCTGGGCGGGTCTCCTCGCCACGCTGCTGGGCATCGGATCGATCGTCTACACCTGGCTCACCGCGCGTTCGGCCGCGAACAGCAAGACGCTCGATGCACACACCAGCAAGCTCACCGAACACGACAGGCGCATCCAGGCTGTCGAGGCGGAACAGAAGCACGCGCCCCGAAAGGAGGATGTGTACGAGCTGAAGGTGGCGATCGTGGAGCTGCAGGGGACGGTCAAGGCCCAGAACGCGCAACTGGCTGGCGTGGCCCAGCTCGTCTCCAACATCGACAGCTATATGCGCAAGGGTGACTAAGTGAGCTACGACGATTTCATGACCGAGAATGCCCGGCTCGTCATCCTCAAGGAACTGGCCAAGCAACAGGACGGGCGGCTCAACGATGCCGTGCTGGTCAAGGTGCTCGACGTGTTCGGGCACTACCGGTCGCGCGAGTGGGTTGCCGAGCAGCTCGACTGGTTGGCCCAGAAAGGTGCGGTGGAGATGTCGCGCGCCGGCACCGCGCTGGTTGCTCGCATCACCCGTACCGGCGCCGATCATGTCGAGCGGCGCGCGTTCATCGCCGGCATCGACAAGCCGAGCTTTGGGGTCTGAGAATGGCGCGGCCAGAAAAGGAGCGCGCCGGCCGAGGGCGGTTGTCCCGTCTCGACATGCTGCCCGAGGTCGCCCAGCCCGACCTTGTGTGGGTGAATGGCGAGTTGCGCGAGGGCAAGCGCCCGCAGAACGAATTGCGCGACATCTTCAACGCGCGGCTCGCCGCCCACGGCATTGAGCCGATCAGCGTCGGCTCCTTCTCGCGCTATTCGGTGCGCAAGGCGGCTCAGTTCCAGCAGCTCGACGAACAGATGCGGATTTCGTCCGAGCTGGTCGAAGTGCTTGGTATCGATGGGTCGGACAAGATGACCATCGCCTTTGCCGAGCTGGTTCGCGTGGCCGGGATAAGGCTCCTGGAAGCCAAAGGCGGCGAACTGGCCGCCAAGGATTTGATGGAGCTTGCCCGCGCCAACCAGGCGGCGTCCGGCGCCATGAAGCAATCGGCCGAATACCGCCGATCGCTGGAGCGCGATTTTGCCGAGAAGGTTGCCGAGGCGGCAAAGGATGTTGCCGAGATCGGCAAGGTGGCCGGGATCACGGCCGACACCATGCAGAAGATCACGAACCGGCTCAAAGGCATCGTCTGATGGGCCGCGCCCAGGTCATTCCGAAAAACCCCGAGGCCATCTTTCTCAAGTTCCAGTCCGACTGGGTCGAGGATGGGTCGCGTCTCAAGCTCATGGAGAAGAGCCGCCAGATCGGCATTTCGTGGTCAACCGCCTATGGCATGGTCTCGCGCATTGCGCTGCAGTCGGCCCGCTATGACGAATGGGTTTCGTCCCGCGATGAAATCCAGGCGCGTCTCTTCCTCGAAGATTGCAAGCTCTGGGCTGACATCACCGATATTGCGGCCAAGGCGCTGGGCGAGATCGCCCTCGATGACGGCAAGCACAGCGCTCATGTTATGCACTTTGCCAACAGCCGGCGCATCCATTCGATGAGTTCGAACCCGGACGCCCAGGCCGGTAAGCGCGGCTCGCGCGTACTCGACGAATTCGCGCTCCATCCCGATCCGCGAAAGCTCTGGTCGATTGCCTATCCGGGCATCACCTGGGGCGGCCAGATGGAGGTGATCTCGACCCATCGTGGGTCCAAGAACTTCTTCAACACCCTTGTTCGTGAGGTCAAGGAAGGCGGCAACCCGAAGAAGATCAGCCTGCACACCGTGACGTTGCAGGACGCTCTCGATGCTGGCTTTCTCTGGAAGCTGCAGCAGAACCTTGCTGCCGAAGACGAACGCCAGGAGATGACCGAGGCGGAGTATTTCGACTGGGTCAAAAGCGGCGCGGCCGATGAGGAGAGCTTTCTCCAGGAATACATGTGCATCCCCGGCGACGACGATGCGGCGTTCCTGGAATACGACCTTATCGCCTCGGCCGAGTATGGCGCCCTGGACGATTGGACGGCGACCGAAGGCGGTGTGCTCTATGCCGGCGTCGATATAGGCCGCAAGAACGACCTCACCGTGTTGTGGATCGTCGAGAAGCTCGGTGACGTGCTCTACACCCGGCACGTCGAAGAGATGCGCAACATGCGCAAAAGCGACCAGGAGAAGATACTCTATCCCTGGTTCGCCAAGTGCGCCCGCATCTGCATCGACTATACCGGCCTCGGCATCGGCTGGGGCGACGACGCCCAGGACAAGTTCGGCAAGTATCGCGTCGAGTGCGTCACCTTCACGGGCGGCGTGAAAGAGGCTCTGGCCTATCCCGTGCGCTCGCGCATGGAAGAGCGCCGCATCCGCATTCCCTATAAGGGCGAAATCCGTGCCGACCTTCGGCAGATCACCAAACAGGTGACGCCGGCCGGCAATATCCGTTTCACAGCCGAGCGCACACCAGATGGTCACTCGGACCGGTTCTGGGCTCTGGCTCTGGCCATCCATGCTGCCGATGGCCTGCAGCCCAATGCCTGGAAACCGCTCAACTCACCGACAGGCCAGGAGCCTGCCGGCGTTCCCACCCTTGACGATGAATGGATACCGGCATGAACAAGCTTCAGCAGTTCGCCGCCAAGGCGCTCGGCATCAAATACTTGCCGCAGACGATGATCGAAAACCGGCTCCTGCGTCGGACCCGCATCGACTATCGCAAGGAAGTTGGCGATCTCATCGACTCCTCGGTCGTTACCGCCCCGGTGCATTGGGTGCAGCGATCGTTCCCCGAGGCTGTGTTGACGGTGCGCCGGCAGAAGCCGGACGGCAGCTATGACTACATGCCCAATCATCCAGCACTGGCGCTGATCCAGCGCCCCAATCCCCACTATGGTGATCTGGCGCTTTGGGCCGGTACGGTCTTTTCCTATCTCACGGCTGGCAATGCCTACTGGATCAAGCTGCGGAAAGGCACACACCTGCCGGGGCAGCTTTGGTATGTGCCGCACTGGACGATGACTCCCAAGGATTCGGATGACGGTAGCGCCTTCATCAGCCACTACGAGTATCGACCGGGCGCAGGCATGGGCGTCATTCGCTATGCCCCCGAGGACATAGTTCATTTCCGCCACGGCATTGACCCGCGCAATCCACGCCTGGGGCTGTCACCGCTCGATGGCGTGATCCGCGAAATCTTCATGGATCTCGAAAGCTCGAACTTCGTTGCATCGCTGCTGAAAAACTCGGGTGTGCCGGGCATGGTCGTCTCGCCCAAAACGGGCGGCACCGTCCCAGCCGAGGATGTCGCCGCCACCAAGGCGTGGTTGCGGCAGGCCTTTACGGGCGATCGTCGCGGCGAGCCTCTGGTGATGGGCGCGCCAACGGACGTTGTGCCGTATGGGTTCAATCCCCAGCAGATGAACATGAGCGATGCTCGCGACATTGCCGAGGAACGTGTTTGTGCGGCCCTGGGCATCCCCGCTGCCATTGTCGGCTTCGGCGCCGGCCTGCAGTCCACCAAGGTCGGTGCGACCATGGAGGAACTTCGCAAGCTCGCCTGGCAGAATGGCGTCATGCCGGTGGCACGCGTGTTTGCCGACGAGCTTGATCGCTCCCTGATCCCCGATTTCGGCGAGCGCCATGCCGGGCGCAGCCATTGGGATACATCCGAAGTCCAGGCACTGCAGGATGATCGTGCCAAGGCGGCGACGACCTGGAACACCATGATCAATGGCGGTTGGGCCGAAGTTGCCGAAGGCCGCGAAGGCATGGGCCTTGAGGTCGATGACAGCCACCGGGTTTTCCTTCGTCCAGCCATGGCGCTGGAAGTGCCAAGCGGCAGCAAGGGCGTAGCCCATTGGGCGGAGAAAGCTCTGGAGTGGTTCTCTCGACAGGGTGTTGACGTCAAGGCGCGTGCTGGACGCCAGCAGCGGGATGCAGGCCGCGCCTTCGTCATCGCAGTACAGCGCCAGGAAGAACCGCTGGCCAAGGCCATGAACGGCCGCCTCAAGCGGTTCTTTGCCGATCTCGGCAGAATGGCGAAGGCGGAAGCCCTGCCCATTCTGAAAGACAACTACTTGCCCCCGCCAAAGGGCGCGCCTGCGGTCGAAGAAAAGTCCGATGACCTCTTGGTCCAGATGATCCTGGAAAGGCTAGGCCTCGATGTTCATCGAACCACCTTTAGCGGCCTTTTCGAAGCGCATTTCATGGATGTCGCCAAGGCGGTATCCGAGGCGTCGGGGCTTGCCGGCATCAGTGGTAGTTTGCCTGATCCTGTCGCGCGGACAATCGCCGCCGCGGGCGGACGCCGCGCCGGTCTCATCGACATCGGCAAGCAATCTCGCTCCGCCCTATTCGATGCTATCGCCCTGGGACGCTCCGAGGGCGAAGGCGCCCAGGCGCTGGCAAACCGGATCGCCCAGCATATCGAGGCGGGCCCCTGGACCACCATCGAGCAACGCGCCCTGACCATTGCCCGAACCGAGACCAAGTATGCGCAGAACGTCTCGACCATCGAGCGCGCCAAGGCAGCGGGCGTGGCTCAGTTCATCGTGTTTGACGGCCGGTTTGGACCCGGCCGCTCCAAGCCTGACCATATTGCCCGCGACGGCTCGATTGTGACGGCCCAGGAAGCTGACCGCATGGCAGCGGCCGAGCACCCCAACGGCACCCTTAGCTTTGCACCCTATTTCGGCGAGGACTGAAATGAAGTTTGAGACCAAGAGCGTCATCACCATCGAAAAGATGGACGATACCGGCACCGGCATTGCCCGCCTTGCCGACCTGTCCGCCATCGACAGCGACAACGACACCTATATTGCCGGCGCTTTCGCCTGGAAGACCGGTGGCGGCCAATGGGCGCCGATGCTGCCGGCGCATGACCGCACTGCCATGCCGTTCGGCAAGGCCCGTGTTTTCGAGGAAGCAGGCTTTGCCTATGCCGAGCTGCATCTCAACCTCGACACTCAGCCCGGCAAGGAATGGCACTCCCAGCTCAAGTTCGACCTCACCGTAGGCGAGGCCGCCCAGGAATGGTCCTATGGCTATGGCGTTGTCGATGCCACTTATGAGCAGCGCGGCGATACGCGCATCCGCTTGCTGAAGCGGGTCGATGTGCACGAGGTCTCTCCGGTCATTCGTGGTGCCGGCGCCGGCACTGGCACCATGGCGATGAAGTCGCGGCAGAACTTCTCCGGGCAGATCGACGCTGTCCTTGCCGAGATCGACGACATCATTGCGCGCGCCGGCGACATTGGCGAGTTGCGCAAGGCCGATGGCCGCGAGGCCATGAGCAAGGCGCGGCTCGACCAAGTCGTTGCCCTCAAGGGCAAACTCGACGCCCTCATCAAGGCGGCGGAGCCGGGCAGCGATGATCTGGCATTGGCCGAGCAGGTCGCCGTGGACTACCTCACCAAGGGCGCCAGGAGCCGCTTCGCCGGGCGCTGATCCGGACCCTCACAGAAACGGCCAGCGAAGGCGTAGAGCGCCTTTGCTGGCTGCATGCGTAGCTCCATCGCCCGTCATATGGCTTCTGGCCTGTCAAATGCCTGTCAAATTCGCGGGCAAGGTGCCATCGATCCCCACCGATTGCATTTCGCGCCGATTTGCTGGTAGGGGTGCTGCATTCCCGACATCGCCGTCTCTACCCTTCGGCGCCATACCGGCGCACCTGCGTTGATGGTTCGGGCTGCTCTCCAATCCTAATGTTGCTGCCATGGCTCGCGCTGACGCGGGCCGGTTCGACATCGGCCTAGCGCGGACGCCGGGCCTCCCAGACAGCAACAATTTGGAGTGGGTCAATGACCACCCTGGAGAAGGTCCGCGAAGAGTTCGCGGCTAAGCAGGAAAATCTTGGCAAGGTTTTTACCGAGGCCAAGACCGCCGATGGCAGGTACGACTTCCAGCAGATTTCGAAGGACACGATGAAGTCGGTCCTGGGCGACAATCTCACCGACACCGTCGATATCGCCAAGCGCATCAAGGAAAAGGATGCCGAGCTGAACGAGCTGGGCGAGAAGATGGAAGCGCTCGAAGCCGCCGAGAAGGCCGCGAAGAACCTTTCCGAGCGCGAGAAGGTGCGTGGCCATGTTCCGATGGGCGGCGGCAAGGCGGATCGCGAGCGCCCGCGCGTAAAATCTCTGGGCGAGTATCTGGCCGAAGAAAAGGCCTACAAGGCCTGGCTCGACCGTGGCGCGCCGCAGGGCATCGACTTCAGTTTCGACGTGTTTCCCACCGACATGTTGGCAAAGGCCATGCAGGTCGAAACGCTCGGCGCCAAGGCGCTGATGACGACGGCGGCCGGCTTTGCTCCGGAAAGCATGCGCCTGCCCAATTTCGTCGAAGCCGCAACCCGTCCGATCCAGCTCCTCGACATCATCCCGATTGGCCAGACCGGCGAAACTTCCGTGAAGTACATGGAAGAAACTACCCGCACCCATGGCGCCGCTGAAACCGCCGAGGGCGGGGCCTATGCGGAATCGACCTTCGTTTTCACCGAACGCACTTCGGACGTGCGCAAGATCACCGACAGCCTGCCGGTGACCGATGAGCAGTTCGAAGACGTGCCGATGATGTCGGGCTATGTGAATGGCCGCCTGATGTTCGGCGTGCGCCAGCGTCTCGATACGCAGGTCTATGTCGGCAACGGCACTTCGCCCAACCTGCGCGGAATTGCCAATGTCGTCGGTATTCAGACTCAGGCCAAAGGCACAGACCCGGTTCCGGATGTTTTCTTCAAGGCGATGACCAAGGTGCGCGTCACCGGCCGCGCCATCCCGACCCACCATGTCATGCACCCGACCGACTGGCAGGGCGTGCGCCTGCTGCGCACTGCGGATGGCGTCTACATCTGGGGTTCGCCCAGCGAAGCCGGGCCGGATCGCATGTGGGGGCTGCCGGTTGTCCAGGCCGAACAGCGCGCTGCCGGCGCCGGTCTTGTCGGTTCCTTCCAGCCGTCCTGGATCAGCCTCTTCGAACGCTCCGGCGTCGATGTTGCGGTCGGCTATGTCGGTGCCCAGTTCGGCGAGGGCAAGCGTACGGTTCGTGCCGACATGCGCGCTGCCCTGGTCGTATTCCGTCCCGCAGCGTTCTGCGACGTGACCGGCCTCTAGGGCTCAATCCTAAACCTGATGGCGGGCGTTCGGCGCCCGCCGCACCACCCAGGAACCCGAATATGCCCACCATTACTGGCCTTTCCGTGCCGATCACCTGTTGCACCATCCCTGGCGGCGTTGCCGGCGAGCACAAGGTGCATGGCAACCTCAAGCCCGGCGACACGCTGATCTCGGTTGAGCGCCTTACTCCCGGCACGCCCATCACCAGGGCGGACCTTACTGCGGAGTTTTCGATTTCCGCCACCAAGGCCGGTGTCGTCAGCAATACGGGCGGCACCAACACCACGGGCGGGTTCCTCCACATCAGCTGGGCGAAGGTCGAGTAGCCCCACAAGGACAAGGACCAAAACCATGTTTGCAAGGGAACGGTTGTTTCTCAATGCCGAGCGCAACGCGCTCTATCCGGACGGCCACCAGCTCGCCGCCTTCCTCTATGCTGCCGTGGGTGACGAAATCCCCGACAGCGCCGCCGAAAAGTTCGGCCTGGTCGATGGTGAGCTGAAGAAGTCGGGTAAGCCCAAGATCGAGGAAACCTTGCTCGGTTCCAACGTGTTGCCGGCGCTTGTCGAGATCGCGGCCGGCAAGACCGTGCAGCTCGGCGTCGTTGTCGGGCGTGCCTACAAGGCTAGCGGTCTCAACGTCGATGGCTGGAACGCTCTGGAAGATGCCGAGCGCGAAACCCGTCTGGCCCAGATGGTGGAAACCCTGAAGCAGGAACATGCAGCCCGTCCGCCGCGTACGCCTGCTACGCCCAAGCCCAAGAAGGCGGCCGGCAAGAAAGAACAGGCGCCGGCCGGGGACAAGGAACAGAAGACCGGCGAAAACAAGGGCGGCGCTGGCGGTAGCGGCGAACAGCAGCCCGCCACCTGAAGGAATACCGGGTGCGCCCGCCGACAGGCGCATGAAAGCCGAAAGGCAAAGTGGAGGCTGCAGCGGCGGGGCGGCCTCCCCATTTTTCCGAGGAGAGGCACTTGGGCAGCTTCGATATCACACCGATCATCGCCTTTGCGGTTGCCGCAATCGTTGGCTTCATCTGCCTCCTGGTGACGGTGATCGCCGGCATCTGGATCGACCTGCCTTCGTGGGCCTTTCTTGCCGGTCCCGGCGTTCCCGCCATTGTCGCCGGTACTGCATTCCACCTTTGGGCGCGTTGAAATGGCGCTTATCGACCGCGTGAAAGCGCGGACTGGCACCGACATGGCCGATGACGAACTGGAAGCGATGATCGCCGGCATCAGCGCCGAGATCGAGCGACGGTACGGCCCTGCAGGCGAAATCGAGGAAACCGTTGGCGACCCCCTCGACGATTTTCGTTGGCGAAAGTCTCTCCTGCTGGCCCGGCCGCTCGATACCGGCTCCCCAGTGACCATCGTCGAACTCGACCCAGGCGACACCGTTCATCCCGACCAGGAAGTCACGCTCACCGAGGCTGACTATCGTGTGCTCAACGGTGGCCGGACACTGCAGCGGCTTACGGGTGGCCCCAATGGACAAAGCTTTTGGGCACCCTTCGTGCGGCTGACCTATACGCCGGTCGGAGAAGGCGCGGCCCGCGACGAGCTGGTGATCAAGGTCATGGCGCTCGACCTGTCATATCGCGGCGGGCTCAAGAGCGAGCGCGCTGGCGACTATCAATTCACTCTTGGCAACGATGTGGCCGACGAGCGCGAAAAGCTCCTGGCGAGCCTTGCCGGGAACAAGGGCATGAATCTGGCTTAGGAGGCCAAGAATGATCGGGCAGTTTCTTTTTCACGCTCAGTCTGGAACGCGCGGCGCGGTCGATGACCAAACTGTTCATCCGGATGGTCGGGTATTGGTTCGGATCAATGATCGCTGGCTCTTTGCCGACGAAACACGGTCGGGAATGGGGGATTGATTTCCGGCCGGCTGACAATGCGCGCTGCAGTTGAACGTCACCAATCGCCGGGCAAGGATGGCTGGGGGCATCCCTTGCCGGGCACATGGATGCCAGTGGGCACGTTGAAGTGCTTCGTCTGGTCAAATGCCAGTCGAGAAGCTGTCGATGGGGACAAGACGGCGATGATCGAGGACATGCGGGCGATGTTCGCATTGAAGGCTGACATCAATGAAAATGATGAGATCGCCGCTGTCACGGACAAGGCCGGCAACGCGATAATTGACGGCCGGCTCAAGATCGATGGTCCGGTACAGCGTAAGCACAACCATTTGGAGGCAGCGCTCGTCCGTGTCGGGTGATGAAAAGAGGCGGGAGCCTTGCTCCCGCCTCCTCAAAGTCGATCGCTATGCCTTCGTGCTGTCACTCGGCGGCTGGCGTCTGAAGAACGAGACTATCGTTACGACATTTGCGGCCAGGCCGATGTAGAATGCCAGTTCAATCATTGAAGAAAGTCTCCAAGGATATGAACCTTCAGCGTGAACCGTGCTGATGAGTTTCGGTTCGACGCTCCCCCAACAAGGCACCTCCGCGAAAGCCTTTCAGACAGGAAGCCGTTGTCCGAACCCCACGTCCCCAATGGTTCGGCAGTCCCCTGGCATCTGGGCCGAGCAAAAAGATACCTGTGATCCAGTTCGGGTCAGCATGATTAAGATCGCAACCCTCCACATTGCTGGCAAGGGGAACAAAGTGGCAATTTCCCAAAGCGTACGGCAAAGGCCCTGACGGCCAAGGTGTACGGGTTGGCCAACGCCCCACCTTTTAAGCGGTATCGATTCATCATAGCCTTTGCTCTCAGCATTTTTGCAGGAGGCCCGGCGATGACGGCAAGGGATCGGTGGACGGTTGATTTGAAGTGTTCCCACTGCGGAGCGGAGGGCGAGGCAGAACTCTCTCAAGCCGATGGGTGGGAATTTGCTCGGGACCAATCGACCCGCATAGACAGCATTCCCAGCGGCTTTGTCGTCGCCTCCAGTCCCGACGACCTGTCACGTCCGACGTTTGAGTGCGCCAAGTGCGGTCCGCTAAAATAGCAGGAGTATTTCGATGGCCGGACAGACTAAGTCCCTTAAGTGGTACGGCAAGGCCATCACCGCCAAGATGGAAAAGGCACAGGTCGAGGGGGTCAACAAGACCATGGCCGCCTGTGTCATCCATGCCAAACAGAACCACCCCTGGCAAAACCGTACCGGCCTCCTCGAAGGCGCTATCGACATCGCTTCCTATGCCGCTTCGCACGACCAGGGCGTGAAGGGCACTTGGGGCGTGCGCGACATGGCGCAGGCGCGCATCCTTGAAGAGGGCGGCACGATCCGGCCGGTGCGGGCCAAGGCGCTCGCCATTCCCCAGGCAGATGGCTCGGTGCGGTTTGCCAGCTCCGTGACCATTCCCGCTCACCCCTATCTGCGCCCCGCCGCTGATCACGAGTATGTCCGCCTCGGTGAGCGCATTCGAAAGGCCTTTGAAAGGGCTGGAACGGCGTCTTGACAGGCGGGGCCATTGGCCCGATTTTCTGACCATCCCCCTATCCATTTCCATACCCACGCACCTGCGTCGATGAACAGATATCGCGCGCGCGACTAGCTTTGCTCCATTGTCGCCGGTTCGTGCCGGCGTCGTCTTGGGGTGGGCGTCTTGGCCGATATCGTCACTGCAATCGTGGGGCTGCTGAAGGCGGATGCGGATATTGCCGCGCTCGTCGGCGACCGCGTTTTTGGTGGTGAGCTGCCGGCCGACGAGGCCAGGCATATGCCTCGGCAGGCAATCGTCATCCAGCCTTCGGGCGGCGCGCCGTTTCAGCCCAGGGCGAGCCTTCGGGCCGAGGCGCAGCGCCTTGATCTTATCTGCTATGGCGCCACACCGGGCGAGGCCATGGAGCTGCGCAATCTCGGCGCTCATGCCTTCAAGCGCGTCCGGCGCCAGACCGCTGCCGGCGTCCTCATCCACTGGGTCAATTCGGCTGGGGGCTATATGGCCGGCCGTGACCGTGATGGCCAGTGGCCCTACGCCTTCCAGTCCTTCCAATCCCTGTTTTCGCTTTCGCTCGATGAGGTCGCCTGATGGGTCAGCCCTATGAAATCGTCGCGGCGCCGTACACGCTTTTCGTGGCACCTGTCGGCACCGCCTTTCCGCTTCTCAATGCCGCCCCGGCCGCGCCTTGGGTGATGGTCGGTACGTCCGGCGACCTTTCGACGACCGAAGATGGCGTCACGGTCAGCCACGAGGAATCGATCAACAAGGTTCGCGCCGCTGGCTCCACCGGTCCTCGCAAGGCTTTCCGAACCGAGGAAGATTTCCTGATCTCCCTCACGCTCATGGACATCACACTTGAGCAATATGCCTTGGCGCTGAATGGCAACACCATCACCACCACGGCGGCGGGCGTCGGCACGCCGGGCTTCAAATCGCTCAAGCTCTACAAGGGCACTCAGGTCAAGTCGCTGGCTTTGCTCGTTCGCGGCGAAGTGTCTGGCTATGGCGAGGGCTGGCGTAGCCAGTATCAGGTTCCGGTCTGCTTCCAGTCCGGTGCGCCCGAAATCGTCTTTACCAAGGGCGACCCGGCTGGGCTGGCGCTGGAATTCACGGCGTTGGAAGACCCGGCTGCAGCAACGCCCGATGCGCGCTTCGGTAGCCTCATCATGCAGCACGCTGCGCCCCTTAGCTGATGCCCGGCCGCGATCCAGAAAAGCTGATCGAGGAGGCGCGCCGGCTCAACGGGCAGGCGCGCCACCACAAGCGCGAAAGCGGCCGGCACCGAAAGGCCGCTCAGAGCGCCCGCGAAAAGCAGGCCGAGATCGAGCGGCAATGCGCTGCCCTCGGCATCACCGTCACTTATGAACCTGGCAAAGGACCGCTCCATGGCCACCGAACCGATCCTCGACCTTTCGACGCTGACCGATAATCGGCCACCGATCCGGGTCGATGGGACCGTCTATCACCTCAAGTCGCCCGAGGAACTGACGCTGGCGGAGAGCCAGAATTTCACGAAATGGGGCCACGAGCTTGAAGCGCTCGGAAAGCAGCCCGAAAAGGTCGGGGCGCTCGACGCCCTGGTCACCATCGTGGCGCGCTCAACCACCGTGGACATGCCGGTGGGCGTCTTTGAGAAACTCTCCTCTGTGCAGCGCATGGCCATCGTCGAGGTTTTTACCGGGCTCCTGCTGGGCAAGCGCCTGCAGCTGGCAGGAGCGCTCGCTCGCATGGCAAGCCAATCGATTGGGGCGAACTCATCCCCAGGCTCCAACATGCCTTCGGGGGCGACCCCGGATGGTGGCTCTACCGCGCCCCAGCCGCTCTCTTGAGGGCGTACATCACCATGCTGCCGCGCCTCGAAGCACAGCGCCAGATCGACAGCATCAACGCCATGAGCACCGGCTTCGGTGGCATGACTGGCTTTGAGCGGCAGCGCTATGTCAGTCGTCTGCAGCGTCAGGCGCAGGGTGCGCCGGCAGCGGCGAAAGCCACCCCGGCCGGGTTGGCCGCGATGGGTGTATCCGTTGTCGTGATCACTGCCGAGGATACAGCCAATGGCTGAGAAACTTGGCGAGGCTCTCCTCGATCTAGACACCAACGACAAGGGTTTTCGGAAGGGCGTTGACGACGCCGAGAAGCGTGCACGCGGTCTTGGAGGCACTCTCGATCTGACATCCGAACGCGCTCTAAAGCTGGGGCGCAGCCTTGCCATCGGTGCGGCTGCGGGTGCTGCCGCGTTCGGCGCTGCCGTGGTCAAAGCAAGCCGTGACGTGGCCGAAATGGCCGCCCAGGCGAAGATGGCCGGCGTCAATGTCGAAGATTTCCAGCGCCTGAAATATGCGGCCGAGCAGAACCAGGTGGGCGTGGATGCGCTTGCCGATGGTCTGAAGGAGCTGAACCTTCGCGCCGACGAATTCATCGTCACCGGCCAGGGCTCGGCGGCGGAAGCGTTCTATCGCCTGGGGTATCGAGCTGATGAGCTGAAGACCAAGCTCTCCGACCCGGCCGCGCTGTTTACTGAAATCATCGCTCGCCTGGGGCAGCTCGACACTGCTGCCCAAATCCGTATTTCCGACGAGCTATTCGGTGGCTCGGGCGGCGAACAGTTTATTCGCCTCCTGGACGGTGGCGCCGAAGGCATCAAGCGGCTTGGTGACGAAGCCGAACGGTTGGGCCTTGTAGTCGGCACTGAGAATGTCGCTGCCATGGTCCAGTTCGATGCGACCATGAAGCGCGTCGGCAATGTCGTGAACGGCTTTATGACCCAATTGGCTGTTGGCGCCACGCCTGAACTGGATAGGCTCGCTCGCAAACTCTCCGACCCGCAGTTTGTGACGGGGTCTCAGCAGATGGCTGGTGCCATCGTCGGTGCGGTCAATCAGATCATCGAGGCAGTCAGCGCCGGCATCGGTTGGCTGGGGCAGCTGCAGCGCACGATCACCTGGATGGGATCGCACGATATGTTCGGCAATCCCATCAAAGAGGACCCGAACTCTGACGCCTCTCGCCTCGCGATGTATCGCGCTATGTGGAGCACGAGGGATGACATCAACTCCGGCAATATGTCCGCGCCGAGCGACGATTTTTATCGCGGCATTTTCGCCGATCCAACGGCCACCAGCCCGACCATTCCGCCGGGGCTTTCCGGCCTCGGCTTCACCAGCGGCCTTGGCCAGGAGCAGGTCGACAAAGCCAAGGAACTGATCGCTAGCCTGCGCGATGAGCTGGGCATCCTGCGCGAAACCGATCCGGTGCAGCAGCGGCTTCTCGGCATGCGCGAGAACCTTGCCAAGGCGACCGACGCCCAGCGCCTGGAAGCCGAAAACCTGATCCGCACTATCTACGAGGAAACCCGCGCCTGGGAGAGCGCCCAACAGGCGGGGCAGTTCTTTGGTGACCAGTTGCTGAGCAGCATCGAGGCGCTACGGACCGGCAGCAAGTCGCTGACCGAAGTGCTCAACGATGTGGTCAATGCCCTGGCGCAGGCCGTGCTGCAGTCCATGCTTTTGGGACAGGGGCCGCTTGCCGGCATCTTCGGCACGGCAAGTCCCGGTGGCGGCCTGGGCGGCATGCTCGGTGGCCTGTTCTCAGGCTTCTTCGCCAAGGGCGGACTTATCCCGAACGGCACCTTCGGCATTGTCGGTGAGCGCGGCCCCGAACCCGTGATCGGTACGTCTGCCGGCGCCAGGGTGCTCCCGAACTCCACCCTGACCGACATGATGGGTGGCGGCGGCGCCAGCGGCCCCCTGCAGATCGTCATTCAGGGTTCGGGCCTCAGCCAGGCTGAATTGAGCCAGGCTATTTCCGATGCCATCGAGCAGTTCGACCGCTTCAAGCTGCCCCAGCGGGTGGCCGAGATCAATTCCGACCCGCTGGCCCGAGGCTGATCATGGCCCTGACTTTTCCACTCGCACCGTCCGACCTCGTCGACCTGATGCTGATCGAAACCGTCACCTGGACGCTGGGTGAGGATCAGGAGCTTTCCGGTCTTGGCAGCGGTGAGGTGCTCGCACGAGATCTCGGGCCACGCCTTTGGGCAGGCGATGCCTCAACCGGCGCCCTCGATGTCGATAGCATCGAAGCGTTGCGTGGCCGCTTTCACACGCTCGATGGCGCCATTCAGAGCTTCTACCTCTACGACCCGCAGCATCCTTTTCCATCGACCGACCCGACCGGCGCAATCTTGCTGGGGTCGAACGTCACGATTTCAAACATCGCGGCCAACCGGAAGGAAATCAGCTTCGCTGGCTTGCCGGCAGGTTTCGCGTTGCCGATGGATGCCCGCTTTTCGGTGACAGCCCTCAATCCGAGCCGTACGGCGCTGATCCAGTTGGCCGCGCCCATCACCGCCAATGGGGGCGGATTTGCCGGGCCTGTCGAAGTGCGCCCGCATCTGCGGCCGTGGCTGGCGGCCGGGCAGACAGTGCAGCTCCGCAAGCCGGTGGCCAAGGTCAAGCTCGTGCCAAAAAGCCTTTCAGTAGTGCCCGTTTCTGGCGTGACCGCTCGCCTGCGCTTCTCGTTCCGCCAGACGCTGGCAGCGGGCTAGGAGCAGTCGAATGGTTCGCGCACTCGATGTCGATACCCAGAATGCCATCCGCGATCGGCGGGCGGTCGTGCCACGCAATTTCGTGCTGGTGACGGCCGCAAAGTCGGACGGTAGCGGTACTGAAGTTTTCGGCTTCACCGATTTCGGCGAGGACATCTCGACCAATATCATCGACGGCCGGACCGGCGCCGAGGTGAACCACACGTTCTATGGCGACAATTCGCCGATCCTGGGCATCGACAGCATTGCGCTGAAAATCGGGCTGGAAGTCGTGACGACACAGGTATTGCTCAATCCACTTCACCCCGCCGTCGAGCTGATGGCGCGCGGCCACAACCTGCGCAATGCGCCCGTACAAATCCACCGTGGCTGGCTTTCGCCCGAGAGCTTCCTCCTGGTCGCACCGCCGCGCTGTCGGCGCTTCGGTCAGGTCAATGGCGCCCCGATCAACACGGCCGCTACGGGCGGCATGTCCCGCCTTTCGCTCAAGGTGGTTTCGACCACCCGCGAGCTGACCAAGCTCAACCCTGCAATGCGCGGTCACGAAACGCAGGTGCGACGTGGGAACGACCAGGCCCGCAAGTACAACGGCACGGCCTACCTCTGGCAGTCCTATTGGGGCCAGTCGCGCTGATGAATTTCCTGTTCCAGCTCTTCGTCTATCTCGTCCTGGCCGTCATCGGCAGCATTCTGCAATCGGCCGAGGCACAGCAGCAAAAGGCCACTTCCGGCGTCCGTGGCTCCCGCCAGGAAGGCGGCGACAATTCGCAGGCCTTTGTGATTGGCAAGTATGGGCTTGCCGGGCAGTTCGAATATTGGGCCGACTGGGGCCAGGATAACGGCACTCCCAACGCCTTTCACTCCGAAGTCTATTCCCTCGGCGACCTGTCCTATAGCGGCTTCACCGGCTTCTACTACAACGGCGCAAAGGGCACGCTGCTCTATGGCGAGCCGCATGGCGAGCTGGGCATTCCCGTTGCGGAGGCGCGGGTCAACGGCAAGGACCATCTCTGGGTCAAATTTTACGACGGCCGGCAGGCATCGGCCGACGCCATGCTGGTCGCCCGCACGGCCGGCCAGGAACGGCCCTGGACTGCGGACATGATCTTCGTCGGCTGCCCCTATGCCGTGGTGACCGTGCTGGACAACCGGTCGCTGTTCACCGGCTTTCCGAAGTACCTCTTCGAGGTTCAGGGCATCCCCCTTTACGACATGAGCCGCGACAGCTCCGTGGGGGGCGTCGGTCCGCAACGTCTCGATGATCCTTCGACCTGGGCCTACTCGGATGATCCGATTGTTGCCGCCAGCAATGTGCTACTGGGCATCCGCTACCAGGGCGAATGGATGTATGGTGGGCAGACCACCACGGCCTATCAGTTGCCGGCCGCCAACTGGATCGCCCAGATCAACAAGAGCAAGGCGCGCGGCTTTACCTGCGGCTATGAGGTCGTTTGCGGCGAAGATGAGCCGCAGGCCGTCATCGGTGAATTCCTCATGGCTGCAGCCGCTCGAATTGCCGAAATCGGCGGCCTCTACAAGGTTCTGGTGGCTGAGCCCGATGCGCCGGTTCGGACGTTCACCGACGAAGACTTCGTTATCGACGACGACCAGGAGCTTGACCCGTTCCCCGGCCTCGAAAGCACTGCCAACGTGATTTCGTCCAGCTATCCCGAGCCTGCCGAGGCTTGGGGCATGAAGCAGGCGCCGAGCCGATACAGCAGCGCGCTTGAGGTCGAGGACGGCGGCCGTCGCCTCCCGAAGCCAATCGTCTATAAGGCGGTGCACAAGGCCCTTCAGGTCCAGGAGCTGGACAAGCTCGCTATCGAGGAAGCGCGCCGGTTCCGCACCCATATCAACACCATGCCCCCCGAATGGTGGGAAATGGAGCCCCTCGACACTGAGGCCTGGACCAGCGCCCGCAATGGCTATGTCGATAAGTGGATGCTTATCACCGCCATTGATGACATGCCGAACGGGCTCGTCGTCGTCGGCCGGCGCGAGGTTGAGCCCGCGGACTATGATTGGGAGCCGGGCATGGCGTTGCCCTGGCAGACCTCGCCGCTCGGCATTCAGCGGCCGGCGCCGCAGATCATGACCGGCTGGAACGCGGCGCCCTATGCGGTTGTCGATGCTGATGGTGTTGGGCGTCGGCCGGGCATTCAGGTGTTCTGGGCGGCGGGCCTCCAGGACGTTCGCAGCGTCCAGGTGCAGGTGCGTGAGAGCTGGGGCGGCAAGAACGTCATTTTCGATGGCGAGCTGCCTTACGACATCCTCAATCCGGCCCCCTCGGGCGTGCCGTCGATTGCGGTCCTTCTGCCGAACACTCCCTATGAAGTGCGAGGCAAGTATCTGCCCTTCACAGGCCGGGCGACCCTTTGGTCAAACCAGTCGCTTGATGGCGGTGGCGATCTTGTAGAGGGCACATGGATCACGGTGTTGACGCCGTCGATCCGTCTGGGAGCGAGCGACATCGCCCTGGACCTGTCTGGTGTCGCCAGAGATGTGATGGACCAGCTCGGCGCGACGCCCCGCCAGTTGCGCGAGGTCATTCGGCAGCTCGGCACGATCATCGAAGAGGTAGACCGAGAAAACTACACCAAGCGCGACACCATGCTGCGCCAGATCAGAGGCGAGCTCGACCAGCTTGAGGCGGGCTTTGTGGAGTTCTTCGAGATCGCCCTGGGACCGGGCGGTGCCATCGCACAGGCGCTGGAAAGCCTCTATGCGGCCATGGGTGGGAATAGCGCCGAAGTGAATATTCGTTGGACGGCCGAGGCAGCGCCAACCGGCTATGCCGCCCGGTACGCCATCCAAGCCGCCGTCAATGATGGGACATTCCGCGCAGCCACATTCTTCCTCGACGTGCCGGCCGATCCCTCTCAGCCGACGCGCATCGGCTTCATGGCTGGAAACACCGTGTTCTACCTGGCCGATGGAACGCCAATCGCGCTCTTCGACGACGAGGGCAATTTCCGCAATACCGCCGGCACCGTGATGATCAGCATGCTCACTGGTGGCGGCGGCGACTTCAGCTTTGGGTGAGCGTCGTGGATAGAAAGATCAAGGGCTTCAAAGCCGCCAACGTGGTCTCGGCTTTCACGGAAACCGGCACGGACGGCAGTTGGAACGACATAGACGCGCCGCGCAATGCGCCAGCCAAGTCGCCGCTGCTACACCTCGATAAGGTGGCCTTCCACTCCAGCTTCTATCTTTATGAGGTGGCGCTCGACCAATCGGTGACGTTGACCCATCCAGCTATTGCGGGCGGTTCGGCCGGCAAAGAAGGCTTCTGGAGCGGGGCGACCAACATGTTGACCTGGGAGATTTTCGGCCGAGTCGACAAGACCGACCATCTGCTGCTCGCTCATGGCCTACCTTACACGCCTCTGGTGATGGTGGCCTATCAAGACACGATGGTTGTGGCCGGAACCATCGTACAGAACGAAACTGCCGGAACTCGATTTGTTGGGGTCAGTGCCGACGCGAGCAATGTCTATTTGACCGCTGTTGGCTATTCGTCCGACCTCACCCTGGCTGCCGTCAATCGGACCTATCGCGTTCTGGTGTTCCGGACGCCGGCACCGGACCCATTGTTGCCCTTGTTCTCGGGCGATGCCAGCGGCTTCCAGTTTGGTCGGGGTATGGTCAACTCCAGCGCCGATTACCTGCGTCGGGACACTAGCTCGTCGCCACTGGACATGGACCTTGGGCAGACCATCGACATTGGCAATGGCGGCGCTCGCGTCGTTACGGGCGGCAATGTGCAGACCGATCAGTTCTATTCTGGCAGCTTTGCCGGGTCGGCCTTTATTCCGGTGAATGTCTGATGCCGGTTACTCCAGGAGCTGGCGGGCATATCCATGTGAATCGTGCTGGCAAGAAACTGTGGGGCACTGACGAACCGCCTGTGCAGTTGATCCCTGCGGCCTGGCAGGAAATCCCGATCACGATTTCCTTTCCCGATTTCGCCAAGGACATTGCCTACGGCTTTAATCTCTTCACGACGCCCGGCCCGCCTTTCGAAACGACGACCATGTACGGCATGTCGGTCGTGAAGATACTGCCGCAGGAAACGACCTTGCCGGATATCGTCATCGGCACCGTCCCTGCGGGCATCAATTACGTCGATTGGCGAGTGGTGCTCAACTGGACGAAGCAGCCCAGTTACACCCGCTTCGGCCCGGCCTTTTCGCCCATTCGGCCCGGTTACCAAACCGACCTGCGCGGCGGGTCGGGGCTGATTGAGATATCCGGCGTGTGGCGTCGCCGCATCCACATTGGCCTGAGCGGCACCAGCATAGTTCTCAGTCGCAAACAATCGACGCGAAACACGAATGAGCAGCCCGGCTGGTCGCCCGGCAATGCCACGCACTATCCGAGTGGCGGGCCACGCCCCGGCTGGACATGGGGTGTCCAGCAAGAGGGCGTCCTGGCTCATTTCATCGACAAGCGTGCTGGCGGCAACAATGTATGGCGCGGCGGTAGCAATAGCGCGTCCCTCGTTGATCCCACTGACTACTCATCCATCTGGACCGGCGCGCTTCTGGTGAAACCCGGCCGGCAAAATGCATCCATCTAAGGACTAACCATGGACATTTCGGCGCTTCCTACTCGGTACAACGTTGGCAAAGCTTCAGTCGCGGCCGGCGGCACGGTGGTCACTCCGGACGGTGCAAGCTGGTACGGCAATGCATGGGGCGATGACCTGTTCTTTCTAGCCTCGCAACCGCTCGTGCCGCCCCAGCGCATTGAAGCCGCAAATCCCGATGGCACGTTGACCCTTGCCTTTCCGTGGCCGGGCACCGCTGCCACCGAGGAAGACTACGAAATTCGATATGTTGGTATCATCGAGCGATCGACGGCCCAGAGCCGTCGCGTCCTGGAGCAGCTCGGTGATGTGAAGGCTTGGGCTGATGTGTTCGTTGCCACCGACGCAGATCGCCTCGCTCTCGAAAGCCCTTCCAATCCACTGCCGGCAGGGCGCCGCGTCCTGGTCGTCGAAGATGGTCTGATCTGGGTTAAGGAAACTAGCGGCTACGACGACTGGCTGCCTCCCGCTGCCTTTAAGGGCGACACCGGCAACAAGGGGTGGTCGCCGCAGATTGTTGCCGAGGCCGATGGGGAACGGCGCGTTCTTAAGCTGGCCGGTTATGTCGGCGGCGAAGGCCTGGCGCCGACAGGCAATGTCGGTCAATACCTCAAGGCTGATGGCACTTGGACCAGCACGATAGGCGATGCGGTCGATTTTCGCGGCGAAGGATTCATTCCCAGGGGCGCCTACAACGGCGCTACGGCTTACGAGAAGGGTGATGTTGTCCGCGATGCTGGCTCTTCATGGATCGCGGTTCAATCGACGACTGGGAATGCGCCACCAACCTTGCCCGCGACCAGCAATGCCTACTGGGCTCTCTTGGCTCAAAAAGGGGCTGATGGCACCGGCACGGGCGATGTGGTTGGGCCTGCCGGCGCCACGGACGGACGTTTTGCGGCCTTCGACGGAGCTACTGGTAAACTTCTCAAAGAGTTGACCTCGGCCCAGGCGACGTCATTTCTCGCGCTGTTCGGGGCGGCAAAGGGCTTGGCACCCGCTGCAACCTCGGGCGACGTCAGCGCCAATCGCTTGCTGCGTGCCGATGGAACGTGGACTGATCCGCCGTCAACGTCTGGTGACACTGAATTTCTGCTGGCGCAGGTCTTTCTCAAACTTGCAGATCTGGACAACCAGGCTCAGTTCCTGGGCCCGGCAGGGAACCGGTTCGCCGACAGCTTCGACGCGCTGACCTATGTCGACGTGGCAGGGGCGACGGGCCTGAATTCGAGCGTTGCGGGCATTCTTAAGCCTGCGCAGACCGCTGGCACCACGACCACCATCAGTACCCCCTCCACGTCGGCAGATGTTGGTACCGGCTTTACCTGGTTTGATAGCGCCACGCCGCTCATTGCCGGGGACGTGATCTTCAAGATCGGCGTCTATTCGACCCTGGCAAAATCCATCACGGTCAAGATCGGCCGCCAGATATCAACCACGTCATTTGATGTGGTTTTATCCCAGACCTATGCCCATCCGGGCGGCGGCTGGTCGGATTGCACGCTGACGACACCCTTCACAGTGCCTGCCACGACCCACAACATTGGTGCATTTGAGGGCGGAACAATCGACCTCACGGGTTCGATCGCGCGTTCTTACCATGCCAGCAACCTCGCACTAGGCACTTCCCCGACCCTTACGGCCGACGCAGGCGCAATGCCTCCGCTGCGCTATACGAAGAACGTCGCGACTGACGCCATGACTGTTCGGTCGGCCGTATTCGCTGCTGCGGCAGTGCCGACGAAGATGAAGGCCCTTATCAACGTCAAGGAAGTGGATGCCGCTGTTGCTGGTACCGACTACACGCTGGAATGCAGTCGGAACGACGGCGGAAACTGGACGGCGATGACGCTGACCGAGCGGTACACGATGCCAACCACGGGCTTGCGCGTCGTTGAGGCGGCGGAAACCGATGTGTCCGGCCAGCCCAGTGGATCGGCATCGCGATGGCGCTTCAAGACCCTCAACAACAAGAACGTCGAGCTGCACGACGTTTACCTCTACTGGAGTTAGGCCATGGGCTATCTGCGCGAGCCGGAAACAATCACGGTTCCCCGCCTTCCCAACCTTGAGCCGGATCAATTCTGGTTTGTCGTTCGGCTCACCGGGCACGAGCAGGAGCTACGCGACTGGGCCGCGGCGCTCAACAATCCCGGCACTGAGCAAGAGCCAAACCCGCTCTATGACCCTGTGGGCTGGGCATGGGCATCGTCCAAGCTCGATAGCAGCAAGTACTTCGAGCGCGACCATCCTTTGGTTGAAGCTGCCCGCCAGGCGCTCGGCATGTCGCCGGAGCTGCTCGACAACCTATGGGCCTACGGCGCATCGTCAGGGCCGACACCGACCGCAACCCCGTGAGAGGGCATCGACAGCCTGTTGACTGGGTGTCTAGGGCCTGTCGATATGCTGTTGGACTATGCTAAAACCGGGCGTGAAAAATGCAAAACCGCGCGACCGGCTACACTGGGCTAGGTCTGTTCTTAGGCTCCCCCCTTTCCCCGTCGTAGGGGAGGATGGGAGGGGTGGCGGCAAGCACCGCGCCTCAAACAAAAAGGCCACCCGATCGAAACCGGGTGGCCCATGTTCCAGAAAATCCGGAAAAATTACTGCTGCGCGGCTTCGCTTTCGGCGGAGGCTGCGGCAGCGTCCTGGGCGTCCATTGCCGTCTTGAGCTGGGGGTCGGTGACGTCGATGGTCACGCCCGACATCAGCTCCTCGACCTTCTGGTTGAAGGCGCGCATCAGCACCTGCTGCTGCGCCTGGGGAGCGACCTGTTCGAAGGTCGGCGGCTGGGACTGGCGCTTCTCTTCGAGCTTGATGATGTGCCAGCCGAACTGGGACTGAACCGGTTCGGAGACATCGCCGGGATTGGCGAGGGCGAACGCGGCGGTTTCGAATTCGGGCACCATCATGCACTTGCCAAAGAAGCAGAGGTCGCCGCCATTGGCGCCTGAACCGGGGTCGATCGACTTTTCCTGGGCGATGGTAGCGAAATCGCCGCCGGCCTT
>NZ_JAFKHD010000316.1 GCF_017307565.1 Devosia sp. | reverse complement strand
CGCCGAGTGATGGTGTTGTGGTCGGCGATGGCAAGGAAGTCGAGCCCCGCCTGCCTGGCCGCCGCATGCAGCAGTTCCGGCGTGCCGCGCGCGTCGGAGTGGAAGGTGTGGCAGTGGAGATCGCCCTTGTACCATCCGGCCGTCTTACGCACGGGAAAGGTCAGCGCCGGTTGCGGCTCGAGCTTTCGCGGCGACGCATCAAGGCTGATGGTCACCACGACATCGGCGCCCGCTTCGGGAACCTTGTAGAGCCCGAGAATTACGTTCCACGTCCCCGGCTGGATTTCGCCATGGATGTAGCCCGGCGTCGCATCGTCGGTGGCAATGAAGTAGCGGTCGCGCGCGCCACCACTCCAGCCGCGAAAACCTTCGCTGGTCGGGTAGCCCGTATCGCGCGGATCGAAGGCACCAAGATCGATGATACAATCCTCGGCCTTGGGATAGGCCAGCGTCACATCGATCCGCGTCGTGCCCGCCGGCACTTCGAAAGGAACATAAAAATATGGATTCCGCGCCTGATCGGCGCGGGTCACATGGGCAGTGATGCTTCTGGACAAGGCTATTCTCCGAGAGCTGGGATGCGCTTGCCGGTGCTGTCGAAGAGGTGAACGTGCTCCGCCGAGAAGCCGAGGGTCACGACTTGGGACAGATCGAGGTGATCATCGGTGAAAATGCGCGCGGTGACGCGGGCACTGTCGCCGCGATCGAGGGTCACAAGACTCTCCGGCCCCATGTTTTCGTTGGCAAAGAGCGGCGCGGTGATGGTGTTGGCGGCGCCCGTCTGCGCGATGCCAAGGTGTTCCGGCCGCACGCCCAGAGTCAGCTTGTTGCTTGTCGCCAGCGCCTTGCCGATGGCGTCGGTCATCGCAAGGCCGGCAATGGTCAGGCCCTCGGCCTTCAGCGCCAACTTGCCATCGACTTGCGCGCCTTCCGCCTCGACGAGATTCATCGGCGGATTGCCGACGAAGTTCGCCACGAAAGTGGTGGCCGGGCGGCGATAGATTTCGATGGGCGAGGCGAACTGCACGATATGTCCGTGGTCCATCACCGCAATCCGGGTCGCAAGCGCCATGGCCTCAGCTTGGTCGTGTGTCACATAGACCGCGGTCATGCCCATGTCGCGCTGCAGGTGGTTGAGGAAACCGCGGGCTTCCAGACGCAGCTTGGCATCGAGATTGGAAAGCGGCTCGTCGAAAAGATAGACCTTCGCGGGGTAAACCAGCGCGCGAGCAAGCGAAGTACGCTGCTGCTGGCCGCCGGAAATCTGGCTCGGCAGACGATCCATCAGGTGGCCGATTTTCAAGACATCGGCCACTTCCTTGGCCCGTCCATGCCGTGCCGCCACAGCCTCGCCCCGCACTTTCAACGGATAGGCGATGTTGTCGGCGAGGTTCATATGCGGGTAGAGCGCATAGTCCTGAAACACCATGGCGATGTTGCGGTCTTTGGGGTGAAGATGAGTCACCTCCTGCCCGCCGATGAAAATCTGGCCTGAGGTCGGCGTTTCGAGCCCCGCCATCATGCGAAGAGAGGTGGTCTTGCCGCAGCCCGAAGGGCCGAGGAGACAAACGAATTCCCCATCGCCGATATCGAAGCTGACATCGGCTACCGCCTTGAACTCGCCAAAGCTCTTGGTGACGTTTTTGAATTCAACAGATGCCATGGATGTTTAAGCCTTGATGCCGCCGAAGAACCGGAAGCCGAACTTCCAGCTGACGAAGAGATAGAGAGCGATGACGGGCAGCGAATAGATCAGCGAATAGGCTGCCAGGAGCGTGACAATGGGCGTGCCGGCTTCGGAATAGAACGAGTAGATGGCGACCGAGGCCGGCATGTTGCTGTCGCTGCGGAGCAGAATGAAGGGGATCAGGAACGAGCCCCAGATATTCACGAAGGCCCAGACGACCACCACCACGATGCCCGGCCGGATGACTGGCAGCGCCACGTCGAAGAAGGCCTGCACCGGCGAGGCACCCGCCACCATGGCACTTTCCTCGTAAGACTTCGGGATAGAGTCGATGAAATCGCGCAGGATGAACATGGCAGTCGGCAGCAGGCCGCCGGCAAAGGTTAGGATCACGGCGATATGCGTGTCCATCAGGCCCGCCGCCGAGATGATCAGGAAGATCGGCACCATGGCCGCCGAGCCTGACACGACAGAGGAGAACAACAGCAGGATATAGGTCACTGCGCTCTTGCCGGGGATGGACGAACGGCTGAGGGCATAGGCGGCCAAAGTCGCGGCCGCACCCACGAGAATGACGCCACCCGCGGCCTGGATGAAACTGTTCCAGAGCGCCTGCACGGCATAGGAATTACCGAACACCGTCACGAAATTGTTGAGCGTCCACGGGTCCGGCAGGGCCAGGCCGAGTTCCGCCCGCGCATTGAAAGGCGCGAAGAGAAACCACAGGAGCGGCAGGGCGAAGATAGCGCCAATCAGCGCGGCGAGCGCGGAAAAGGCGATGCGGCCGACAAAGGCAGGGATGGTCAGTTTCATTTCTCAGCGCACCTTCTTCTTGCGGCCGATACTGAGATAGACCAGCGCGAAGGCCAGATTGATCAGCATCATGATCACACCCACCGCCGCGCCCTTGCCGAACTGGAAGTCCTGAAAGGCGACGCGATAGTTGTAGATAGAGACCAGCTCGGTTCGGTAACTCGGCCCACCATTGGTCAGCAGGAACGGCGTGAAGGTGTTGAACGTCCACATGGTGATGAGGATGAGGTCGGTGACGATGTGGCCGCGAATGAGCGGCAGGCCGATGTCGCGGAACTTCTGCCAGGACGACGCGCCGGCAACGTCCGCGGCCTGGAAGTAACTCGGCGGGATCGAGGAAAAGGCCGAATTGAACAACATCATCGAGAAGGCGGCGCCGCGCCATGTGTTGAACACCACGATGACCCAGAAGGGCTGCTGCAAGAGAAAATCCCCCGGCGGCAGGCCAAAGCCTTCGAGCAGCATGTTGAGCGTGCCCTGGTCGCGGTCGAGAAACGCGAACCAGGCGAAGCCGATGACGACTTCTGGCAGGATCCAGGCGGCGATGACGAAGGTTTCGGTGATGCGCTTCACCCAGGGCGGCACGGTCTGGATCAGCCAGGCCAGCAGCAGGCCCAGCAGCGCCTGACCGAGCAGAGCCGACGCCAGCACGAACTGCGTCGTCAGGATCAGCGAAAAGCCGAACTGGCCGCGCTGGAAGAACGTCGCCGGATCAAACAGCGAAAAGTAATTGGCGAGACCGACAAATTCGGGGTTGAGCGCCGTCCGGCCCAGGAGCGTCCGGTTGGTAAAGGATACGAAGATAACCCAGAAGAAGGGCACGATGACGAAGACCGAGACCAGAAGGCCGGCAGGCGTCAGGAAAGCGGCGCCGGCACGATTGGAAAGCAGCGCAAAATTGCGCACCTTCTTCGGCGGGGACGGGACGGGTTCGGTGGTCATGGAAAACCCCACAGGCGGGACGTTTCAATAGGCCTCATCCTGAGCCTGTCGAAGGACGAGGTCGGGCATGCGCCGAAACCATGACGGTCGCGACCTCGTGGCTCGACGAGCCCACCATGAGGTCAGGGACAGATCGCAGCGCGCCTTGCGGTGGTACCCGGCACCCCGAAGGGCACCGGGCCAACGTGGGAGGCTTAGAGCAGGCTGACGGTGTTTTCAGCGCCGACAAGGGCGGTGACCGCTGCCTTGTACTGAGCCATGGCTTCTTCCGGCGAGAGTTCGCCCGAAACGACGGCTTCAGTCATGCGCTGGATTTCCGAGGAAACCGCATTGTAGTTGGGGTTGTTCGGACGCGCCGTGGTCAGCGGAAGCAGCGCCTGGCTGGTGGCGGTCAGGAAAGGGCTATTCGGGATTTCGATATCCTTGCGAGCCGTGATGCGCGGCTGGATCGCCTGGAAGGCGTTCTGCATTTCCGGCTCGTTCATGAACGAGAGGAAAGCCCAGGCCTCCTTGGGAGCGTCGGTCGCAGGGTTGATCACGAAACCCGTGCCACCCGAGATGGTCACGAAATCCTGGCCGCGGATACCCTTGCCCGGTTCCTGAGCAGGAACCTTCACCCAGCCCATGACTTCGTCACGGTTGGGAACGGCAAACTCGGAACCTTCCGGGGTCACCGAACGGTAGAAATAGTCGCCCTCGAACAGCAGAGCAGTCACGCCATCGCGGAAATTGGCAAAGGACCGGTTGCGGCCGTCGGCCAGCAGCTGGGCGCGCTGGTCGCCGAGCGCTTCATCCACATAGATGGTCTTGTAGAGGTTGAGCGTGTCGAGAATGCCCTGGCTCGAAACGACAAACTTGCCGTTGTCGTCGGTCACCTTTTCGCCAGTGCCGAGCAGCGCCAGCCAGTAGCCCTGCATGGTCGTGGCTTCGCCCATGGCAACGCCGGCATTCAGCTGGATCGGGAAGCTGTCGGGCTTGATCTTCTTGATGGCACGGGCGGCGTCGAGCACCTCTTCCCAGGACTTGGGCTGCCAATTGTCGGCGTCGATGCCGGCTTCGGCGAGGATATCCTTGCGCGTGTGGATCATGCGCACGTCGGTGCCAAGGGGAATGCCGTAGAACTTGCCCTGATATTCCATCAGCGAGCGCGAGCCTTCGGACAGCGCTGCCCAACCGGACCAGTCGTTGACTTCGGGGCCAGCCACTTCATCGAGCGACTTCAGGAGACCACCTTCCACGAAGGACGGAATGAGGAAGCCGTCGAAGGCGGAAACGTCGGGACCGGCACCGGTCGAGAAATCGAGAGCCAGCTGCTGGGTGAGCTGCGCGTCTTCGCCGCCGAACTGGTTGAGCGTCACCTTGACGTCAGGATGGGCAGCTTCGAAGGCGGGGATAACGCTTTCCTGAATCCACTGCGCCGTGCCGCTGTTCACGCCACCGATAACGCACCGGCAGGTGACATTGAGATCCACGGCAAAGGCAGGAATGGCGACCGAGGTGGCGCCGATAAGGCCAAGCGCAAGCGCGCGCATACGATTTTTCATCGTAGGTAATCCTCCCGAAATGGTGGCTCCGAATTCTCCGGTAGCCGATCTTGGCCGGCACGCTCCCCGCGTCCGACCAATTCAGAATGAACACGTTTTCACTTTCCGTCAATGCGGAGAATTCGCAATTTGAAAAGCCAACATCATCGATGCAGGCATTGCATGGCAGTTCTGAACGACATTTCCATGACAATTCCATCTGCATTTGCCGGACTCGCGGTTCACCGCTAACTTGACAGGACGGCCGCAGGGCCTCATGAAAATGCACACGCTTTCATCCGAAACGGGTGAATGGAGGAGTTACTGTGAGCGACACAGAGCAGGCACCGCGCGGCCGCGCGACTGCAGAAATGGTTGCCGCGCGAGCCAAGGTTTCGCGCGTTGCGGTGTCGCGCGCCTTCAACCCGCATACCTCGCTGAAGCCGGAAAAACGTGAGCTGATTCTGAAGGTTGCGCAGGAGCTGAACTATACGCCGGACAGAGCGGCCCGGGCGCTGGTCAGCGGCCGCTCACACCTCGTCGGCGTCATCGTGCCCGATGTTTGCAGCAACTGGGAAAGCCAGGAAATCGACGCGCTGACCACGGCACTGCAGGCGGAAGGTTTTGCGACATTGCTGTTCAAGACGCGCACCGACTACTCAATGGACGAGCAATTGCTCGCCTATATGCGCGGCTTCAATCCTGACTCCGTCATCGCCTTCGTCGAGAACGTCAAACCGCAGACCCTGGCACGGTTTCTCGACCGGGCTGTGCCCATCTATGTGCACTATCCCCTGCCTGGCGGCGGCGAAGAACCCGAGGCCGAGCCTCTTCACGATCGCCTCAACGTGCTGCAGCGAGACGGGATCGACCAGGCCGTCGCCCTGCTCCAGGGGTTTGGCGCCAAGCGCATCGCCTATCTCTCCGGCGCCGACAAATCCCGGGCCAATGGCGCGCGCGAACGCACGCTGCGCCAGGTCATGGCCGACCGTGGCCTTGCCCCTCCGGTGGTAGCGCGGGGCGACTTTTCCTATGACGCAGCCTATGAGGCGACGATCAACCTCTTCCGCGTGGGCGATGGCGCCGACGCGATTTTCGCTGCCAACGACGTCGGCGCCTTCGGTGTTCTCGATGCCTTGCGCCACGAGCTGAAGTTGCGCGTGCCGGAGGACGTCAAGGTGATCGGCTTCGACGACATCGCCCAGTCCCACTGGAAGAGCTACAATCTCACCACGGTAAAGTTCGACCTCGACGAGCGCGTCCGCGCCCTTGTCCGGCTGATCTTGCGACGCCTCAACAATCCCGATGCTCCGGGCTTCCAGGAAACCCTCAACACCAGGCTCGTCGTGCGCGGCACGGTCGGCTGAACCTTTTGCCATGACCAGACAGATCCACCTCGTCTTCAAGACCCATCTCGATATCGGGTTCACCGATCATGCCGCCCGCGTCCGGGCGCAGTACCACAACCAGTTCATCCCCCAGGCCATCGCCACGGGCGAGCATTTTTATACAGAGAACCCCGAGCGGCCGGAATTCATCTGGACCACGGGCGCCTGGCTTATCTGGGATCACCTGCACTCCCAGGACGCCGATCGGGTCAAGCGGCTGGAACGCGCCATCGAGCGTGGCCTCATCACCTGGCACGCCCTGCCCTTCACCACCCATACCGAGCTGATGTCGCCTGCGCTGTTCCGCGCGGGGCTCTCGTTCTCGCAGGAACTCGACCAGCGTTTCGGCCGGCGGACCTCCGCGGCCAAGATGACCGACGTGCCCGGCCACACGCTGGTCATGCTACCGATCCTTGCCGAGGCCGGCGTCAATTTCCTGCATCTGGGCGTCAACACGGCAAGCCCCGTCCCCGACGTGCCGCCGATCTTCCGCTGGCGCGCGCCGGGCGGCGAGGAAATCGTCGTCATGTATCAGGCGTCCTATGGCGCGACGGATTTTCCGGCCGGGCCTGAAATCGGTCTCAGCTTCGCACATACGAGCGACAATATCGGCCCGCAAAGCGTTGCTCAGACCGTCGAAGCCCTGCGCCACATTCGCCACGAGAACGCTGATGCCATCGTCTCCGCCTCGACGCTTGACGCCTGCGGTGCCGAGATGTGGCAGCGCCGGGCGGATTTTCCGGTGGTCACCGAGGAAATCGGCGACAGCTGGATTCACGGCACGGCCACCGACCCGCAAAAGCTCGCCCGCTTCCGTGCCCTGCAGCGGCTTTATGATGGCTGGGAGCCAGGCGAAAGCCGCCGCGCCTTTGGCCGTGGCCTGACCCAGGTGGCCGAACACACCTGGGGCGTCGACATCAAGACCTATCTCCGCGACGACAAGGCCTGGGACCGGGCCGACTTCGAGGCGGCGCGCAAGAGCGACTATCGCTTTGCCTATTCCGAGCAATCCTGGGCCGAACAACGCGCCTATATCGAAGCGGCATTGACCGAGCTCGATGCGGCAGACCGACAGGCGGCCGATCGTGCTATCGCCGAAACAATGCCGGCTCCTGCCAGGTCGCCGAACGACACGGCCAAGAACCTGAGCGATGGCGGCTGGATCGCCGAACTCGATCCAGCGACCGGTGGCATTGCGGCGCTCATCTCTCCCGGGGGCAGGCGCGTTGCCGGCAAGGATGGCGTACTTCTCGGCTACACGCACGAAAGCTACGACTGGGACGAGCTGCAAAAGCATCTCGATTCCTACCTGCAACACCGGCAGGAATGGGCCATTCTCGACCACGACAAGCCCGGCCTCGACAAGGCACGGACGGCGCGGACGGAAACTGCGGTGCCCGCCTTCCTGGGCACCAATGGCGCGACCAGCATCGCTACCTTGCCTGCTGCAGCCAACGCCGAAGTGGGAGCCCCCGCGCGTTGCGAGATCACCCTGCGCGGTCTCGGCGAAAACGCCGTCGAAATCACCCTGACCCTGCGCGAAAAACCGGCCAACCGCATGCCCGAAGCCGGCTTCTTCCGCTTCACGCCGGAAAGTGGTGATACCTGGCGCCTCAAAAAGCTTGGTCTCTGGCACGCCGCCAGCGACATTGCTCGCAAGGGCGGCGGTCAATTGCAGGCAGTCCAGACCGTCGAGACAAATGCCGGCGGACAGACACTGACCCTGGAGCTGCTCGACGCGGCGCTCGTGGCACCAGCCGCATCGCCCTTCATCCCGTTTCAGCCCGAACGGCCGGATTTCTCGGACGGTCTGCGCGTCAATCTCTACAACAACAAATGGGGCACCAACTTCCCGATGTGGTGGGAAGGCGATGCAAAGTTCCGCTTCGTACTGACGCTGACGTGAGGCGTCTGTCACTCCCGCACAAGCGGGAGTGACAGAATCGCGGCAAGACTAGCCGGCGACGCCGTCCTCGATCGGGATGAGATCGGCGAGCCCGCGATCCTCAAGCAGCCCCCTCACATCGGGATCGCGCCCGCGGAACAGCCGATAGGCCTCCGCGTAGTCGCGCGAGCCGCCGGCCGAGTAGACATATTTGTAGAGCCGATCCGCCGTTTCTCTGTGGAAGGGATCGCCCGCCTCTTCAAATGCGCCGTAGCCATCGGCGTCCAGCACTTCGGACCAGAGATAGCTGTAGTAACCCGCCGCATAGCCATCGCCCGAGAAGAGATGCAGGAAATGCGTGCTGGCATGACGCAGCGCGATTTCTTCGGGCATGCCGATATCGTCGAGCGTCTTGCGTTCCAGCGCCGCAATGTCCGGATTCTCGCCGATTTCGGCTGAGTGATAGTCCATGTCGAGGATCGCCGAAGAGACGAACTCGACGGTTTCGAAGCCCTTGTTGGCCTTACCCGCGGCCGTCATCCGGTCGAGCAGTGTCTGGGGGATGGGTTCGCCGGTACGATAGTGCACAAGGCGCGCCAGCACAGGCTTTGACTCCAGCCAATGCTCGTAAAGCTGGGATGGCAGCTCGACGAAATCGCGCACGACGCTGGTGCCGGCGATGCGCGGATAGGTGACGTTCGAGAGAAGGCCATGGAGCCCGTGGCCGAACTCGTGGAACACGGTCCGCGCCTCATCGAGCGACAATAGGGCCGGCTGTCCCTCGGGCGGCTTGAGGTAGTTGCAGGTATTGACGATCAGTGGCAGCGCCCCGCCATCAAGCTTGCCCTGCTTGCGGAACGAGGTCATCCAGGCGCCGCTGCGCTTGCCGGCACGGGCGAAATAGTCACCGTAGAAAATGCCGATGGTCTTGCCTTCGCGCTGCACTTCCCAGACGCGAACGTCGGCATGGTAGCCCTCGATGTCGGGGCGCGCGACGAAGCTGACACCGAAGAGCTTTTCGGCGACGTAGAACGCCGCGTCCACCACCTTCCAGAGTTCGAGATAGGGTTTGATTTCGTTCTCGTCGAAATCATACCGGGCAAGCCGCAGCTTCTCGGCATAATAACGCCAGTCCCAGGCCGCCAAAGCAAACTTGCCGCCCTCTTCATCGATCAGGTCCTGCAGCGCGGCGCGATCATCGAGCGCCCTTTGCCGGCCGGGCTTCCAGACCTGTTCGAGAAGACCTCGCGCCGCCTTGGGCGTGCCGGCCATGCTGTCGGCGAGCTTATATTGCGCGTAGCTTTCATAACCGAGGAGCTTTGCCTGCTCGCTTCTTAGGCGCAGGATTTCCCCGATTATGGCGTGGTTGTCGCTTGCATTGCCATTGGCACCACGTTTGACGAACCCACGCCAGACCTTTTCGCGCACCGCCCGGTCGGTGGCAAAGTGCAGTACAGGTTCGACGCTGGAACGCGAGGTGGTGACGGCATAGGGCGCATTGAGCGTGCGGTCCCGCGCCATTTCGGCTGCCGCCGCGCGCGCGAAATCAGGGAGGCCATCAACCTCGGCTTCGCTCAGCGCAAAGACCGTGTTCTGCTCATCGGCTAGCACATGCTGCCCGAATTCGGTGCCGAGCACCGCAAGGCGCTCGACGATGCCGGCAAAGCGCTCGCGATCAGCCAGCGACAACCGCGCGCCCGAGCGAACGAAATCGAGGTGATAACGCTCGAGTACCCGCAGCGCTTCCGCATCAAGACCCAGTTCGGATCGCTTCTGATGGAGCGCATCGATCCGCGCAAAAAGCTTGGGATTGAGGAAGATCGCGTTCCAGTGGCGGGCAAGGAGCGGAGCCACGTCGCGTTCGATGCCCTGCAGCGTCTCATTGGTATTGGCTGACGCCAGTTGCGAGAAGACGAGATCGACTCGATCTAGTTGCGCACCGCTGCGCTCGAGCGCGACAATGGTGTTTTCGAAACTGGGCGCATCCGCATCGCCTGCAATATCGGCGATTTCGGCTTCATGCGCCTTCAATGCTGCGTCGAAGGCGGGCTTGAAATGCTCGGTCTTGATCTCGGCAAAGGGTGGCACGCCAAAGGGCGTCGTCCACTCTTCGAAAAATGGATTGGTCATACCAAAAGTCTCCTTCATCCTGAGAATGGGGTGAAGGCACGCGGCGAACAAGTGGACCGTTCAGGTTTGTCGCAATGTTCTGCGGGGGCGCCTAGATGTCCGACGGTTCGACCAGTCGATACCCCACCCCGGCCTCGTTCTTGATCAGCCCGTCGCCGTTCTCGAGCTTGCCCCGCAACTGCCCGACGAGCACCCGCAGATATTGCGCGTCGTCCTTGTGCGCCGGTCCCCAAAGCTTCAAGAGGGCCGTAGCATGAGTGACGACCTTGCCCGCATTGTCGGCGAGAAGGACGAAAAGGTCATATTCTTTTGGCGTCAGATGAATGGTGTCCGTGCCACGAGAGACGAGGCGCTTTTCGCGGTCGAGAGTGATGGGGCCAAACTGCTGTTGTCCCACCGGCCGCGCGAGGCCATCGACATGGCGCAGCGCCACGCGGATGCGTGCCAGCAGTTCGCCAATGCCAAAAGGCTTTTCGATGTAGTCGTCGGCTCCAGCGTCGAGCGCGGCGATCTTCTCGCTTTCCTGATCGCGCGCCGAGAGCACGATGATCGGCGTTCTTGAAAACGCCCGCACCGTTTCGATGACGTCCTTGCCGTCGCCATCGGGCAGACCAAGATCGAGGACAATGAGCGCGGGCGAGCGCGTCGCCGCGAGGCGCTTGGCCATAGCCACGGTGCTGGCCATCTCGACTTCAAAATCGGTCGCCTCGAGCGCGGGGCGCAGAAAGCGTTGGATTTGCGGTTCGTCGTCCACGACGAGAATGCGCGGCTTCATTTGGCCTCCTCGGAGCGCGGCAGTCTGATGACAAAACGGGTCCCGCGGCGGCGAACGGCCGGGCTTTCGGCCCTTATCGTGCCACCCATCGCAGTAATCAATCCGCGGGCAATGGCAAGTCCGAGCCCCGTGCCCGCAGGACGACCGTCGCCTCTGGCGCGGCGATAGAACTTGTCGAAGATGCGTTCCAACTCGCCCTCGGGAATGCCTTTACCTTCATCTGTAACCGAGATGATCACTTCCCCGCCCTCGCGGCGGGCATAGACCGAAGCGGGCATGCCGCCACCATATTTCTGGGCATTATCGAGCAGATTGACCAACACCTGCTCGAGAAGGGTGCCGTCCCCTTCGGCGGGTGGCAGTGCATCGGCAAGACTGACTTCAACGACAAGGCCCGGATGCAGGCGCTTCGCGCGATCCACCGCGGCGTTGACGACCCCGCTGACATCGACCGGCGTATGGCGCGCCTTGACCATGCCGGCCTCAATTCGCGTCATCTCGAAGAGATTGCCAACGAAGCGATTGAGACGGACAGCTTCTTCTTCGATCGACGCCAGCAGGTCGGCTCGTGTCGCTTCGGGCATGCGCTGCCCCAGCTCACGTAGGCTGGTCACGGCACCTGTAATGCTGGCGAGGGGCGTTCGGAGGTCATGCGACAGCGAGGACAGGAGTGCTGCCTGCACCTTCTCACTTTCAAGCGCGACCGAGGCCTTGGCGCTTTCCCGCGCGAGACGCGCCCGGTCGAGCGCAATGGCGGACTGCTCGATGAGTGCGTTTAGCGTTCTCTGTTCCCGTTCGGAGAGCGTCCCATCTTCGTGGCGCATACCGAGGCCGACAACGGCCAAAACGCGCTGCCCGGAAAGCACCGGGCGGAAGAAATAGGTGACCTGCGGCAGAGTGCCGGTCAGAAAACCAGCTGCCTCGCGCTTGTCGGCCGCCCAGCGGGCCGCCACCATGGCGGTGTCGTCCAATTGCTGATCGGGTGGCCAAGCCGCCGCCAGCGTGAGTTCATTCGCTTCCGCCACTGCGAGCACCACCGCGGGCCGGCCGAGGGCACCGTGCAGGTGGCTGGCCATGGCCTCCACCACCTCTTCCTGGCCAAAGGCGCCGGAGAGCTTGCGAGCAAAATCGAGCAGCGCCTGGGCCTGCCGCGTCTGTTGCAGGGAGCGATCAATGCTGAGGCGCAGACGGGCGGCCAACTGCCCCGCCGCAAGAGCGACGGCGACGAAGATGGCAAGCGACAGCACCTCGTCGGGCCGCGCGACCGTGAGCCGACCGGCCGGCTCGATGAAGAACAGATTGTAGGCGAGGAACGAAAGCAGCGACGCGATCAACGCCGAAAGTCGCCCCGCCACCACCGCAGAGAGCAACACGGCGGCGAGATAGAGCATCGAAAGGTTCTGCAGTGCCACAAGGGCCGAGAGACCGAGGCCCAGAGCCGTCGTGGCACTGACCGCCAGAACCGGCGCGGCAAGCGCAAGCATCCACTCGGCAGGCCGACGTTTGCGGGGCCACACCAAGCGCGCGCCGGGTCGCCTGACGGCCACGAAGTGAACATTGACATCACCCGATTGGCGCAGGAGCGCATCTGGGAGCGATCGCCGCCAGAATGCACCGCGTGTGCTGCGCCCGATCACGATCTGCGTGGCGTTTTCGCGACGCGCCGTCTTGAGGATAGCCTCAACGAAATCAGGGGCTGCCTCCCGTCGCGTTTCGGCGCCAAGCCGCTCGGCCAATTGCAGCGTGGCCTCGAGCCGGTCGCTGACCGCACCGGAGGGCGGCAAGCCATGCGATTGGGACAGCGACAACACGATCCAATGCGCATTTAGCCCGGTTGCAAGACGGCTGGCTTCGCGCACCACTTGTTCCGACATTTCGTCGGGGCCGATGCAAACGAGCAGCCGCTCTCCCGACGCCCAGGGCCCCTCGATGGCCCCCTGGCGCAATATGTCGACCATCTGGTCGTCGACCCGGTTGGCAGCACGGCGCAGGCTAAGCTCGCGCAGTGCCGTCAGCGTCGCAGGCTTGAAAAAACCTTCAAGCGCGCGGCTGGCATTGTCACCGAGATAAACTTTGCCGGCCTTTAGGCGCTCGATGAGCTCTGCCGGTGGCAGATCGACCAGCACGACCTCATCGGCGTTTTTTAGGACGACATCGGGCACAGTCTCGCGCACCGGCACGCCGGCAATACGCGCCACGAGGTCCGAAAGACTTTCGAGATGCTGGATGTTGAGGGCCGTCCATACATCGATGCCCGCATCAACGAGTTCGGCAATATCCTGATAGCGCTTGGGGTGGCGAGCGCCTTCTGGATTGCTATGCGCCAGTTCATCGACGATCAGCAGATGGGGACGACGGACCAGCGCCGCATCCAGGTCGAGTTCGCCATAGTTCTCCTGCCCGCCCAGTCGCGGCAGGGTCTCGATGCCTTCGGCCAAGGCGGCCGTGTCGTCGCGGCCGTGAGTTTCCACCAGGCCGACGACCACATCCGTGCCCTTGGCCTTAAGGGCGCGGGCACGATCCAGCATTGCGAAGGTCTTGCCGACGCCCGGCGCCATGCCGAGAAAAATCGTCAGCTTGCCGCGCCTTTCACGCGCGGCAAGCTGCAGCAGGGCATCCGGATCGGGCCGAGTTTTACCGTTCGACTGGTCCATGTCACTCCGCCGGGGGCGCAACCTGATCGAGCGCCAGATTGAGCTCAAGCACGTTGACGCGGGGTTCGCCGAATATACCCAGTGCCGGCCACTCCGTCATGCGCGCGAGAAGCTGCGTCACCTCTCGTGGATCAAGTCCGCGTGCATTCGCCACGCGCATGACCTGCGCCTGGGCATTTTCGGGACTGATATGCGGATCAAGCCCCGAACCCGACGTTGTCACCGCATCGGCTGGCACGTCTTTGCCACCGCCTACAGCATTCTGGACGCGCTCGATCAGCCGCGCGTCAGTGGGCCCGAGATTGGAACCCGATGATGCCGCTGCATCATATGCCTCCGGAGCCGTAGCCGAGGGACGAGACCAGAAATATCCCGGCTTGGTGAAGGACTGGCCGATCAGGGCCGAGCCGATGACGGCACCATCGCGTTCGATGCGGCTACCATTGGCCTGCGTCGGAAAAGCCGCTTGGCCGATGCCCGTCATTGCTAGCGGATAGGCAAGGCCGGTAAGCAGGGTGAAGAGCAGCGTCAGCACGATGGCCGGTCGAATCTGATTGAGCATGATGATGACCTCCTAGATGATGCCAAGCGCGGTGACAGCCATGTCGATCAGCTTGATGCCGACAAACGGTGCCAAGAGACCGCCGAGGCCATAGACCAGCAAATTGCGCGACAACAGTGCTGCGGCGCCGACGGGTCTATACCGGACCCCACGCAAGGCAAGCGGGATCAGAGCCACGATAACGAGCGCATTGAAGATCACCGCCGCCAGGATCGCCGATTGCGGCGACCCGAGCTTCATGATGTTGAGCGCGGCAAGACCCGGATAGGTCGCGACGAACAAAGCCGGGATGATGGCGAAATATTTGGCCACATCATTGGCAATGGAGAAGGTCGTCAGCGCGCCCCGCGTCATCAAGATCTGCTTACCGATCTCGACGATCTCGATGAGCTTGGTGGGGCTGGAATCGAGGTCCACCATGTTGCCAGCTTCGCGAGCCGCCTGAGTGCCCGATTGCATGGCAACACCAACGTCAGCCTGTGCGAGTGCCGGCGCGTCATTGGTGCCGTCGCCGCACATGGCGATTAGCCGCCCGCCGGTCTGCTCCCTGCGGATGAAGTCGAGCTTCTGCTCCGGCGTGGCTTCTGCCAGGAAGTCGTCCACCCCCGCCTCGGAGGCAATCGCCGCGGCGGTGATCGGATTGTCGCCTGTCACCATGACCGTGCGGATACCCATGGCCCGCAGGGCGGCAAAACGCTCCTTGATACCGGGCTTGACCACATCCTTGAGGTGCACGACGCCTAGCAGGCGATCCGCCTCCGCCACGGCGAGCGGCGTGCCTCCCGAACGGGCAATGGCTTCCACCGCCTGGTTGAAGACGCTTCCAGCCTGCGCTTTTTCGAGCCCGACAAAGCGCAGCACCGCATCCACCGCACCCTTGCGAATGCGCCGGCCCTCCACGTCGACGCCGGAGAGACGGGTTTGAGCAGAGAAGGGTATGAAGCTTGTCGCTGATGCGGCGTGAGCCGGTTCGTTGACGTGATAGTCGCTGCGAGCCAACGCAACGATGGACCGGCCCTCGGCCGTTTCGTCGGCAAGGCTGGCAAGCAGTACGGCCTCGGCCAGTGCTTTCTCGCTGACGCCACCAACGGGGATGAACTCGGAGGCCATACGATTGCCGAAGGTGATCGTGCCGGTCTTGTCGAGGAGGAGCGTATCGACATCCCCCGCCGCTTCGACCGCGCGCCCCGAAGTGGCGATGACGTTGAAACGAATGAGCCGATCCATACCGGCAATGCCGATGGCCGAGAGCAGCCCGCCAATGGTGGTGGGGATCAACGTCACCAACAGTGCCGCCAGCACCACGACCGAGAGGTCCGTGCCCGAGTAGCCGGCGAGGCCATAGAGGGTGACGACGGCGACCATGAAGATCAGCGTCAGCCCCGAGAGCAGGATCGAAAGGGCGATCTCGTTCGGCGTCTTCTGCCGCTTCGCTCCTTCAATAAGGCCGATCATCCGGTCGACGAAACTCTCCCCCGGTCGTGTGGTGATGCGAATTTTGAGCCAATCGGAAATCACCTGCGTGCCGCCGGTCACTGCCGACCGATCACCACCAGCCTCTCGGATGACAGGGGCAGATTCGCCCGTAATGGCGCTTTCATTGACTGATGCGACGCCTTCGATCACTTCGCCGTCGCCGGGGATAATGTCATTGACCTCGGCGATGACGATGTCGCCGACCTGAAGCGCCGTGGCGGGAACAGCCTCAAAGGCACGATCCCCCGGACGCCCGGTCGACAGCAGCCGCTTGGCAACGAGATCGGTTTTGGTGCGCCGCAGGCTTTCGGCCTGGGCCTTGCCGCGCCCCTCGGCAACGGCCTCGGCGAAAGTGGCGAAAACCACCGTGAACCAGAGCCAGAGCGCAATCTGCCCAGAAAAAGCCAGTCCCGCGCCGCCCCCGATGAGGTCCTGCACGAAGATGATCGAGACAATGATGGCCACGACCTCGGTGGCAAAGATCACCGGGTTGCGCACCAGTTGACGCGGGTCGAGTTTCAGTACGGCATCGCGCAGCGCTGGTATCAGGAGGCTGGGACTGAATATGGAGATGGGTTTTGCTGTGGTGGACATGATTTAACCCTCAGAAACTTTGGCCGGCCAGCATGGCGAAATGCTCGGCGATCGGGCCCAGAGCCAGGGCGGGGAAGAACTGCAGCCCGCCCATGATGAGAATGATGCCGATGAGGAGCCCCACAAAAAGAGGCCTGTCGGTCGGAAAAGTGCCCGAAGACGCCGGCACACGCGGCTTGCCGGCCAGTGACCCGGCAATGGCGAGAACCGGCACGATATAGGCAAAGCGCCCCAGCATCATGGCGATGCCCAGCGTGGTGTTATACCATGGCGTGTTGGCTGTCAGACCGCCAAAGGCAGAGCCGTTGTTCGCGGCCGCAGAAGTATAGGCATAGAGGATCTCACTGAGGCCATGCGGTCCCGGGCTCATGATCGAACCTATTCCGAATTCAGCCATGACAGAGACCGCAGTGAAGCCAAGGATCACCAGCGGCAGGATAAGAATGGCCAGAATGACCAGCTTCATCTCGCGCGCCTCGATCTTCTTGCCGAGCAGCTCCGGCGTGCGCCCGACCATGAGACCGGCGACAAAAACGGCAAGGATCGCGAAGACGATCAGGCCATAGAGACCGGAGCCGACGCCGCCAGGCAGAACTTCGCCAAGCTGCATCAGGAACGTCGGCACCAGTCCGCCAAGCGGGGTCAGCGAGGAGTGCATGGCATTGACCCCGCCATCGGAGAGACCGGTGGTGACGGCGGCATAGAGTGCCGTCATCGCCTGGCCGAAACGGACTTCCTTGCCTTCCATATTGCCGAGCGCCGCATCGACGCCAACAGCGTGCAGCAGCGGATTGCCTGATGTCTCTGCCCAATAGATGGCGGCCACGCCCACAGTGAGCATCACGCCGGTGACGGCGATCAGCGCCCACCCCTGCCGGCGACTGCCGACCATCTGCCCGAAGGCATAGACCAGCGCCAAGGACACCGAGAGCATGGCGACAATATTGAGATAGTTCGAAAAGGCACTGGGGTTTTCGAAGGGGTGGGCGGCGTTGACGTTAAAGAAGCCGCCGCCATTGGTGCCCAACTGCTTGATGGCTTCCTGGCTCGCGACCGGCCCGGTAGCGACGACCTGCTTTGCCCCCTCAAGCGTAGTGGCGACGAAGTTCGCATCGAGGCTTTGCGGCAGCCCCAAGGCGATGAAGGCCAGCGCCACCACGATGGCGAGCGGCAGCAGCACGTAGAGTGTTGCCCTGGTCATATCGACCCAGAAATTGCCCAGCGTCGACGCACCCGACCGCATAAAGGCGCGCGTCAGAGCCATGGCGACGGCGATACCAGTCGCTGCAGACAGAAAATTCTGCACTGTAAGGCCGGCCATCTGGCTGAAATGGCTGAGCGTCGTTTCCCCGCCATAGCTCTGCCAATTGGTGTTGGTGACAAAGCTCGCTGCCGTGTTGAACGCAAGGTCAGGCGCCATGCCGCCAAAACCCTGCGGGTTGAATGGCAGGAAGCCCTGGAGGCGCAGAATGGCAAAAAGCGCCAGGAAGCCAGCGAGGCTAAAGAGCAGAACGGCGAAAACATAGGCAAGCCAACCCTGCTCGCTCTCACGCCGCACACCTGCGAGGCGATAGAACCCTGCCTCAACTGGGACCAGCAATGGCGAGAGAAAGGTGCGTTCACCGGCAAAGACGCGGGCCATATAGAGCCCGAGGGGCTTGGCCAGCGCGAGAACCGCGATCAGCACCAGGCCGATCTGCAGCCATCCAAAAATGGTCATGATTGATCTCCGGCCCGGTCAGAACCGCTCGGGACGCAGCAGCGTCACGAGGAGGTAGACGGCAAGGGCGAGCGAGGTAAGAAAAGCGACAATCAGCATGGCGCGCTCACAGCCGGTCCAGCGCCACGGCATAGGCCGCGAGCGCTGCCAATATCGTAGCGCCGAGCAGGACAAAGATCACATCGAGCATGACAAGAGCCTCCAGAATGAGGCCCTTTACTTCTCTCGCCGGTGCATCAGCGTTCCATGGGGATTGCAGGCCGCGCCCATAAGCTTTTCATAAAGCCGTTGCGCCGCGCCCCTAATGAGGCCCCAAAAGCCGTCCGACGAAATACGTCGTTTCAATTCAAGAAAAATTGCACCCAGCGCCCCAAGGATTTAGTCACGAGCGGCGTCTTGCAAGAGAGGGGGCTGCGCCTCCTTGATTCTTGGGTGCGGAAACGGCGGCATTTGGGGGCCAATTCTGCCATTTGAGGTTTGTCGAAAGGGCGCTCGAGCGCCAGGTCGAAATTTGATGTTCGGGTTGTCGATGAAAATTTCCAGGTTAGCATTCTGTGTCGCCGCATTCGGTCTGGCGTCTTCCCTGCCCTCGTTCGGGCAGGAAGTGTTGGGCGCCTTGGACGGCGTTGTGGATCAGCAATTGCTTCGCGGCTGGCAGGCAGGCGAGCAGGATGGCTGGTTCGTCCTTCGCAATGATGCGCAGGAGGAATCGGAACAGACACTGACGATCAAGGCCGGCCCGCCCGGCAGCGGCGGCCGGCATGTCTCGGTCAATGTCTCGCTCAACTCCAGCGAGCCCAAGGCCGCCATCGGCATCGTGGTGCGTAACGCTGCCAACAAGGGCACCTGCGTCGCCGAGTTGACCGCCGAGGCCGACGCCAATCTTTTCTGCGTCATCGACGGCCAGTTTGAGTCCATCGCTTCGGTGCGCAACGGCGCCAAACTCGATGGCACTGACGTCATCGAGATGAATGAAAGCCGGGGCGGAGCGCAGTTCCTCGTCAACGGCAAGGTGCTTGGCGACGTCGCCAGCAGTGCCGCCCTGGGCGACGAACTCGGCGTCATGGCTTATGAGCGCGGCACTTTTGGCCTCGCCGACTTCACCGTGACCGACAAGCAGGGCAACGCCTCGAGCAACCAGGCACAGGGCTCGGGCCTGCCGCCTCGCGGCGGCACCGGTGCCAATGCACCGGAAGAAAAGCCTGTCGATGGCGGCAGCGACGCTGCATCGCGCATGGCAAAGATCATGGGGCCGCTCGCCGAATCCATCCTTGACGCTGAGAAGCGCGACGGCTGGGATGTCTTCTTCGAAGGCGACTGGATGGTGCTGGTCAATGGCGAGAAGGCCAGCAGCGAGAACTTCTTCACCGTCCCGACGAATGGACCGGTGTCCTCTGGCGAGCGTATCGTCGGCGTCAGCGTCGGCATTCTGCCCCCGAAAGGCAGCAGTGCCGCCGACTTCAAGCTCTCGGCCGCTGGCATCATCGTCGAAAGCACCACCAACGACGATTCTTGCCTCGCCGAAATCACCCTGGGTGGCGATGGACTGTTGCTGTGCTTCGGCGCGGACGGCAAGGCCAACGAGATCGGCCGCGTCGCCGGCGCTGCCAAGGGCGACGGCAGCGATTTCCTAGAATGGGTCGAGCAGCCCGGCGTTGCCGGCTTCTTCCTCAATGGCGAACTGATCGCCACTGTCGACGACTACAAGATTCTCGGTGGCGATGTCGGCGTGCTCGCCTATGAGCGCGGCGACTTCTACTTCGGTGACTTCAAGGTCTCCGAAACGAGTGCCTCCGGCAACGGCAAGAGCAAGGGCGCCGCACCGACCGCCGGCACCACCAACAGCTCGGACGATGACGAAATCCCCTTTCTCAACACCTCCGAGTCGCGGCTGATCGGCGCCTATCTGGGCGTCACGAACGGCATCTTCATGCACGAGTTCGGCCACGCGCTGATCGGCGAACTTCAGGTGCCCTCAACCGGCCCCGAAGAAGACGCGGTCGACATTTTCTCGGCCCTCCGCGTCGTGGAGCCGACCATGTATCCGTCGGGCGATGAAGCCATCGACCTCATCGGTCGCGAGGTCGCCCTCTATTCCGTTCTGCCCTGGTACTATGGCGGCATGATCAGCGAGGGTGGCCAGGAGCTTCCCTGGCAGGACGAGCACACCGGCGATCTCCGCCGCTTCCGCAACACGTTCTGCGTTATCTACGGCGGCAATCCGGGCCTTTACGGCGATATCGCCTCGCAGGTCGGCCTCGAAGAGCGGACGCTGAACCGCTGCGAGGAAGAGTTCAACCGCCAGAACCGCGCCTGGCGCACCATTCTCGCGCCCCACACCCGGCTCAGCGCCTGGCACCCCGATGGACACCTGACGGCCGACGCCCCCGGCGCTGGCATCAGCGTGACTTTCGAGGAGCCGACCACGGCCACCAGCCGCTTCCTCGTCGATACGTTCGGCGATGGCCTCCGCGGCTTTGCCGACGATCTCGCCAAGACCTATGCCCTGCCCCGGGACCTGACGGTGACCTATCGCAACTGCGGCGAACTCAACGCCTGGTACGATCCGAGAGAGGGCAGCATCACCATGTGCTACGACCTCATCGACTATCTGGTGGAAATGATCGCCGACGTCGAACTGGGCGACAGCGCGTCTGCCGACGCACCCAAGGCCACCGAAGCGGGGTCGAGCCCGTCGAACGCCATGGCTTCGGCCGGCACGCTCGATGAGCTAGCCGACTATGGCGTCCCTGCCACCAACGTCCTCTTTCCCGCCCCCTATCGCGGCCCTACCCCCGCCGCTCACACCCGCGCCGAGGTTTTGACCACACGCGGCATGGTGGATCTCGTCACAAGCGGCGACAATTGGCTGCTGGTTGACACGAGCGGCAGCAACGAAACGCTGCCGGGCGCCTTTGCCGTGACCGATGCCGGGCGTGATGGCAGCCTCACGGACAGCTTCCAACGCCTCGTCGAAGGCTGGCTGGTGGACGAAACCGGCGGCGACAAGACCATTCCGGTCATCTTCTTTGGCTCCGGCATGCAGGACCGGTCCGCCTATAACGCCGCCCTTCGGGCCGGCACGGCCGGCTGGAAGGCCTATTGGTATCGCGGCGGCATCGAAGCCTGGCAGGCCAATGGTCTGCCGTTGGAAGCGAAAACCGAATAGTACAGATACAAAAAAGGCCGCCCGTGGGCGGCCTTCAGCTTGTTCACCGTCGTGGTGTGACTACTGAACCAGGGTCAGGTTGACAGCCGATTCACGACCATCACGGCCGGTTTCGACTTCGTAGGTGACCTTGTCGTTCTCGTAGAGACCATCGATACCGGAACGCTGCACGGCGGAGATGTGGACGAAGTGGTCCTTGCCGCCGGTTTCCGGGGTGATGAAGCCAAAACCCTTGGTGGAATTGAAGAACTTTACGGTGCCTTTGAGGGCCATGGTGTTTTTCCTTTGGCTCGAGCGAGATGCAGACGAGCATTTGCCTCTACGGAATGCGGAGGCTTCGACGTTCACATTGCAAACTTCAGAGCTTCGGGCCGATGGCAATCGGCTTGAGCAGCCGACTTAGGCTGAAAACGCACTGCGTTCTCGCAGCAATTTGCGTTCGGAGCAACGTAAAACTGTTGTCCCGAACACATATTGATCGTCGAAGTGTCGAAAATCGCTCTGGAATTCGCTACCGAGGCCTAACCGAGCCCGCCAATGCACGCGTATTTGAGTTCTGTGAACTCCAGAATGCCGTGATGAGACCCTTCGCGGGAGTTGCCGCTCTCCTTGACGCCGCCGAACGGCGCGAGCTCGGTGGAGATCAAGCCGGTATTGATCCCGACCATCCCATATTCGAGCCGCTCCATGACGCGGAAGAGCCGGGCGACGTCGCGCGAATAGAAATAGGCGGCAAGGCCCGTCTCCGTATCGTTGGCGGCCGCCACCACTTCATCTTCGTCGGTAAAGCGGAAAACCGGGGCAAGCGGACCAAAAGTCTCTTCGCCCGCCAGCGTCATCTCGCCGGTCGCGCCAGTAAGCACGGTCGGCTCGAAGAACGTCTGGCCAAGAGCATGGCGCTTGCCGCCGACCTCGATCCGGGCGCCCTTTGCGATGGCATCCGCAATGTGGCTTTCGACCTTGGCAACGGCTTCCTCGGTGATCAGCGGCCCCTGCATGACGCCTTCGGCAAAGCCATCGCCGACCTTGAGGGCGCGGACCCTTTCGATCAGCTTGGCCACGAAGGCGTCGTGAACCTTGTCCTGAACATAGATACGGTTGGTACAGACGCAGGTCTGGCCCATATTCCGGAACTTGGCGAGAATCGCACCCTCGACCGCAGCGTCGATATCGGCGTCGTCGAACACGATGAAGGGCGCATTGCCCCCAAGTTCGAGCGCCACCTTCTTCACCGTCCCTGCCGACTGGCGCATGAGGATCTTGCCGACCTCGGTGGAGCCGGTAAAACCGACGAGGCGCACCTTGGGATGGCTGGTGAGAACGCCGCCAATGGCAATGGCATCGCCCGTGATCACGTTGATCGTGCCGGCTGGGAAACCTGCCCGCTGAGCCAGTTCGGCTAGAGCCAAAGCGGTTAGTGGCGTTTCCGGGGCCGGCTTCAACACCACGGTACAGCCGGCGGCCAGCGCCGGACCGACCTTGCGGGTGATCATCGCCGCAGGAAAATTCCACGGCGTGATCGCCGCGACGACGCCGATCGGCTGGCGCAGGACCATGATGCGCGCATCACTGCGGTGCGAGGGCAGCATTTCTCCGGCAATGCGCTTTGCTTCTTCGGCGTAAAACTCGACGTAGGAAGCGGCATAGTCGATCTCGCCCAGCGCTTCTGCAAACGGTTTGCCCTGCTCGCTGGTGAGAATCGTTGCGAGGTCCCGGCGATTGGCAACGATCAGGTCGAACCATTTGCGCAGAATCGCGCCACGGTCCTTCGCCGTCCGTGCCGCCCAGGGATGAAACGCTGAAGCGGCCACATCTACCGCGCGCGTTGCTTCGTCGGCGCCGAAATTCGGCACATGCGCCAGAATTTCGCCGGTCGCAGGATTGGTCACCGCTACGCTTCCCTCACCAATGAACTCGCCATTGATGAGGCTCTGCGTGCGCAGCAGGGTTGGATCGGTCAGGGCATGCATTCAGGCTTCTCCCTACTTGGCGGCCGCGAGGGCGCGACCGAGCTTGTCGAGGCCTTCGGCCAAGATGGCATCGGAAATGGTCAGCGGATTGAGGACGCGAATAGTGTTGCCGTGGATGCCGCAGGACAGCAGCACGAGCCCGTCTTCGAGCGCCGCCTGGATGGTCCGCTTGGTTGCGGCCGCATCCGGCTCGCCGGTGGCCGATACGATATCGAAGGCCACCATCGCCCCGGGTCCGCGGATGCCCGTGATAACGACGCTGTCATTGCGGACGGCGATCTTTTCGAGCGCGGCGCGGATGGTGACGCCGATGGCGTTGGCACGTTCGATCAGCTTTTCCTCGGCAATGACGTCGAGCACGGCAAGCGCGGCGGCGCAGGCCATCGGGCTGCCAGCATAGGTGCCGCCCAGGCCACCAGGCTCGGCGGCATCCATGATAGCGGCGCGGCCAATGACACCCGACAGCGGGAAGCCGCCAGCCAGCGATTTCGCGATGGTCATCAGATCAGGCTCGACGCCGGAATGCTCAATGCCGAACATCTTGCCGGTGCGGGCAAAGCCGGTCTGCACCTCATCGGCGATCAGGACGATGCCATGGGTGTCGCAGACTTTGCGTAGCGCCTGCAGCAGTTCAACGGGAGCGGGCAGAAACCCGCCTTCGCCCTGCACAGGCTCGATGATGATCGCGGCAACATCGGTGGGTGCAATATCGGCCCGGAACAGTGTTTCGAGCGCACGGAGAGTGTCGGCAACGCTGACGCCATGGGTCTCGGCCGGGAACGGCAGGTGGTAGATGGCAGGCGGTGCAACGCCGAACTTCACCTTGTAGGGCACGACCTTGCCGGTAAGCGCCATGGTGAGGGTGGTGCGGCCGTGGAACCCGCCGCTGAACGCGATCACGCCAGGGCGGCCAGTGGAAGCACGAGCGATCTTGATCGCGTTTTCGACAGCTTCAGCGCCGGTCGAAAACAGCACGGACTTGGCCGGGCCGGCGAACGGGGCGAGCTCATTGAGCCGTTCGCAGAGAGCGACATAGGGCTCGTAGGGCAGGATCTGGAACGCGGTATGGGTGAAGTGGTCGAGCTGGTCGCTGACCGCGGCCATGACCTTGGGGTGACGATGGCCGGTGTTCAGAACGGCAATTCCACCGGCAAAGTCGATGTAGCGCTTGCCGTCCTGATCCCAGATTTCCGAGTTCTCGGCGCGCTGCGCATAGACGGGGAAGGCGCTGGCAAGGCCGCGCGGAATGGCGGCAATGTGGCGGGCGCGAAGATCTGCGTTCTGGGACATCGTTCAGGCTCAACAGATGGACCGGCGGAAAAATCCACCGGTGAATGAAACTGATCTCAAACTAGGCGAGACGGGGCCTTTGGCGTAGCAGATTGATTTAGGCACAGTGGTGCACTAGAGCTTCCACTCATGAACACGCCCGGACCGACATTGCCGCCTCTGGTCATGCTGCGCGCCTTTGAGGCCGTGGCGCGGATGGGCAGCATGCGCCGGGCCGCAGACGATATCGGTGTCAGCCACACCGTCGTCAGCCGCCATGTGCGCAATCTCGAACACTGGATGGGCCAGAAGCTGATCGCCGCCACGCCCCGTGGCGTCGTGCTGACGGCCCAGGGCGAAACGCTCTACGCCGCTGTCAGCCGAGCCTTCCGCATCATCGCCAATACCACCGCCGAACTGCGCCCGGCTGCGACGCGTTCGTCCCTGAGGATCTGGTGCATGCCGGGCCTTGCAACGCGCTGGCTCACCCCTCGCCTCTCGGAAATCGAAGCGGCCATGGGTCCAGTCGACATCAGCCTCCGCGCCATCGACCGGCTGCCCGACTTTGCTGCCCGCGAGGCCGACCTGATGATCGGTTTCGGTAGTTTTGACCACCTGCCGGTCGGCGCGGAAAGACTGGTGCTGCCGCGTATGTTTCCGGTGGCGAGTCCCGCCTGGATCGCGCGTCACGGCGCCCCCAAAACGCTATCCGAACTCGCCCAGGCGCCGCTGATCCACGAAGAAAGCCGGCAGCAATGGACGGACTGGTTCGACGCCATGGGGCTCAAGCTGCGCGAAGAGCTGCGCGGACCGCGCCTCTGGGACGCCAATCTGGGCTTTGACGCCGCCTTGGCCGGTCAGGGCGTGGCCCTCGTCACGCGCCTGACGGCTGGCGCCGAGATTGACGCAGGCCGGCTTGTGGAAATCCTCTCGAGCACGGTCAGGCTGGGCGGTTACTACACCCTCCCCGCCCCACAACGGGCCGGTGATCCAGTGCTTGTTCGCTTCGAGCGCTGGCTGGCTGACAATCTGCCGCAGGACTAGCGCTGTCACGCTCGCGCCAACGCGCGTACGCATGATTTTTGGCCTCCGGCGGAGCCTGTCTAGCCCCACTTTGCCAAAAGTTC